>JAHEJM010000017.1:8990-25547 GCA_024638815.1 Acidimicrobiales bacterium
CCCGAGTTTGCCTTCGGCAAACATCGCCGGTCAGGCCACGAGGTCGCGCTTCCATTTGTTGTCGGCGTATTGCCGGGCGTTGCCCGGCCAACCCGAGTTTGCCTTCGGCAAACATCGCCGGATCTGGCGTTGAGTGGGCGAGTTTGCCGCAGGCAAACTCGAGTTGGACTTGCGAAGCAAGGCCAAACGGTGTTGGCATCCAGGAACCGCTCCAGCAGGTTCTCCAGGACACGCTGTCCGATCACGAGGTTGACCAGTGGGGTGGTGGTAGCCGACCCGGGTGCTTCGGCGCCGCCGACAATCAGGCTGACTAGTGCTTGGCCCCGCCGCCGGTTTGGCGTCTCTGCGTTGCTGTCGCCATCGGATTGTTGGCGGAACAGGCGTTGCATCTCATCACCGAGCGCGGTGCTGACCGCGGCTGCCGACAGCGGGTCGAAGTGGAACCGGCCATCAATCGACCCGTCGGTGTTCTTGTTCCATGTGCACGAGGTCTTCTTGACCTGTTCTCCGACTTGTTCGGGCGTCGTGTGGTTGATTAGCCACACCACCAACCGGTTGGTGAACTCTACATAGTCATTGGCCTTCGCCGCAGCCACAAGCTCGTGTTGAGAGGCCATCAAGGCGTCATGGCGGTGAGGCTTGTCCGCCGACCGCAAGTCCCGCAGGTGTCGCTGGGCTAACACCCCCTCCGCCGCGGCGGTGGCGAAGATCGGAAAGCTCGAAAGCCACCGCCCGATGGCGGTGGCGGTGCGAATCGAGTGGGCCGGCGCCCCGGTTTCCGTGGCCACGACCTGCGGTGTGGTGCGGAACCCGAGCTCCCGTCGAGCCGCCGGAGCATCCGAGGCCAGCACTTTCGATCGGAGGGCGTCGACCCGGGTCGACAGTTCCTGCACTCGACACGCCAGATCCAACAGTTCGCTCGCAGGCAGCACGTCGAGGTCAGCCGCAAACAACCCATCGAGACCGCGGTCCAGCACGATGAGATGGGCGCTGGGTGATTCTAGTGGTGTTTCGCCTTTCCTCATGCTGCCACTATAGCAAACATGTGTTCGTTTACGAAGCAACATGTCCTTTACAGAAGGACGGGTTTGGAATGATCTTCCAGCTATGAATTCATGGGATAGTAGCGTCCTTTTCAGGCCCGTTGTCTAGGCGCAGCCCTCCCAGCACCTGTTCGGTGTGGGGGGAGTGGTGGTTCAGCTCGACGGCGTGAACCCGATGTCGCCATCGCCAGTCGAGTGGGACTACCGCTCACCGGGCCCAGGCCGGAACGCCGGTACCGGAGTGCACTGATCGGTCTTGTGGTGAGGTGATGTCACGCGGACCTCAGGTGTGGCGGCAAACTATGAATTCTGACCTTTGCGAAGACTGCCGGCGAAGGGCCGAGGTGGGCAGTACGGTACGATCTCGTGATGGCTGACCGCCGAGGGCAATTGATCGCACCAGCGATCGATGTGGTCCGTCATGCCATTGGCGACCAGCGGTATGCCGCATCCTGTCGGGCCCAGTTCGACGCGAGGGGTGCTCTGGTTCTCCACGGCTTCTTCCGTCGAGAGGCGATCGAGCGAGTCGTTCGGGAATCTGCTCACCGTGAGGCCGAGGCCTTCTACGCCCGCTCAACCCACAACGTCTATCTCACATCCTCCAACCCCGACCTTGGCTTGGACCACCCGTTCAATCTCCAGGTAACCAGCAGCAAAGGGCTGATCGCCGACGACCAAATCCCGGCAGACTCGCCGCTTCGCGAAATCTATCACGACCCAACGTTCCAGATGTTCCTGTGCCAAGTGCTCGGCATCGACGAGATCCACCCGTACGCCGGCACCCTGTCGTCGATCAACGTCCACTTCGCATCGGAGGGTATGGAGCTTGGTTGGCATTTCGACAACTCGTCCTTTGCGGTCACGATGTTGCTCCAGGCCCCCGAAGGCGGCGGTGTTTTCGAATATGTGCCGAACCTCCGAGACGCCGATGTTGGCGACATGGCGTACGCGCGAGTCGGGGCTGTCCTCACCGGTGACGAACCGGTGGAGACTCTGCACTTCGATCCGGGGGACCTTGTGCTGTTCCGGGGCCGCAACGCCCTGCATCGCGTCACACCTACGGAAGGGTCGATCACTCGCATGCTCGTCGTTTTCGCGTTCAACGACCAACCTGGTGTCGAACTGTCCGAATCGGCGTTGCTGACCTTCTACGGTCGCACCAATTGACGAACCCCAAGAGCGCCGCCCGTGTCACCGTCCGCATTCGCCACGGGACCGGCTGGCGATGTCCACGTCTGCAATCCATTCCTTGTGGATCAAGCAACATGGCAACATCGCGGGACCAGCCCACGATTCATCGCCCAATCCGAACTCGGCAAATGCCGGTGAGTTGCGAGCGCCCGGAACTCTTCAGGGCAACGTCGGCGCCCTGCGGGTAGCCCAGCCGGAGCGGCTGATCGACCAGGTGCAGTCGATCCCAATCTCACCGGGGGCACGAATCTGATCCGGCTCATCTTGGCCGCGGGTGAATCTGAGAGCTCGCGGAACGCCTCCGCTGGCCACATTGGCCTTGTCGTGATGGATCTCGACTCGCTCGACCCCTCGGACCCCAAAAGCAGCCGTCGTGAGACCTCGTGCCAGTTCGGTCGCATAGCCTTTGCGGACGTGGTCGGCGTGGATCCAGTAGCCGAGATCCAGGGTGTCGGGCCCTTGGCGGCGATGCAGGCCGCATCCTCCGACGACAACACCGTTGTGGAATGCTCCGTAGTTGGCTTCAGCGCCCTTCTCCCAGAGTGACCGCCCGGACTCGAGGAGTCGGGTGCGATCTTCATCGCTGAGTGGTTCGGAAGGAATCCAGGCCAGCCAGGGTCGGAGGTGGTCCAAGCTGGCTTCGATGGCGGCTCGCAACACCGGCACATCGTCGGTCCGCCAGAGTCGGACGTCCAGCCGGGGCGTGACGACCTCGCTCGGGAGACAATCCATCGGTCCAGGATGCCAGCTCGGGGTCGATCGACGCCAGCGATTATCACCGGCACGGTGAGCCCCAACACACGGCCGAAGACACAGCCGACCGGAACACTGCGGCACTGGCAGCGCACTCGAGATCATCGACCGGCGAGCAAAGCGACGTTCCCGGTCAGGCCACGCCGCTGGTGCGTGACGAGGGGACGTCCTGCCACTCGCATACTCTGGAGCCGATGCCTGTCGACAACCACCCTGCGTTCGAGATCGTGAGCAGGATCGTCGGGCTTTGCCGACCGAAGTCCGTGTTTCGATCAAGGACCGGACGGCTCATCCTCGTCGTCGAGCACCTGTCGGATGCCGAGCGCTCACGGATCGAAGAAGCGGTGGGTGAGGGCATTGAGGTGCGTCATGGGCGCCCTACGCCGCGACCGCGGGCATGACGCCGAGCCGACCGAGCGACAACAGGCCCTCGTATGTGGAGGTCGTCGAGTTTCTGTGCGCCCACCACGGCGCAGAGCCGACCGACCTCGAACTCCTTGAAGGTGGATTCTGGTCGGCGGCATACGGCTATCGGCTCGCCGACGACGAGTTGGTGCTGCGTCTCAACGACGAGCCCGACGGCTTCCGGGAGGACGAACGTGCCATGGGCTACGGGTCACCTGCACTGCCGGTTCCCGAAGTGCTGGCAATCGGTCAGGGGTTCGGTCGCTGGTTCGCCATTTCCCGTCGACACCGTGGCCGGTTCCTGGAGGAGGTTGGCCCCGACGAAGCCAACGCGCTTGGTCCGACGGTCGTCAACCTGCTCGCCGAGCTGCGGGCTGTGCCCGACATCGGCGTCGACGCCCAACCGTGGGGCGACTGGATACTCGCCGGAATCGCCGACCGCCCCGATCACCGCACATCCGGGTGGCGGACACGCATCGCCGCCGACCCCGCGGCAGAGCGCACGTTCCGGTCCGCTGATCGCCGTATCCGCTCGCTGTCCGATGCCTGTCCCGATCGCCGACAGCTCGTCCACTCCGATCTGCTCCATTACAACGTCCTCGTCACGCCGGCCGCCGACGCCGTCACTGCGGTCTTCTCGTGGAAGTGCGCCACCTGGGGGGATGCCGTCTACGACCTGGCGTGGTGCACCTTTTGGGGCCGGTGGCATGAGGGCATCGGGGCGCTCGACCTGTGGGAGCTGGTCGTGCCCACGCTGTCGATGTCCGATTCGGTTGACGTGGCCGTCCGTCACCACGTGTACGAACTCCAGATCGGCGCCAGTCACCTCGGCTGGTTCGCGACCCTCGGCGACGAGGAGAACCTCGGCTGGACCCTGCGCCAGCTTGACGAGCTGCTGGAGCGCGGCCCCCGCCGCTGAGGGTTTCTGAGAGTAGACGGTCGACCTGTGAATGGTGGCGGGCCAAGACCGGTGTGTAGCCCGTCGAGTAGTCCAAATCCGTCGGTTGCCGAGGCTCAGTCAGGCGGCGGCCAAGCGTCCCGGCTCGGAGCGGAGATCTCGACGGTGTGGCCCATCGGATCCTTGACCGGAAAGCTCCAGTAGCCGACCCAAGCCGGGTCCGAATGGAACGCCTCGACACCGGCCGCCCGGGCACGTTCGACCACGCAACGGAACTCGCTCGATCCGTACTCGATGCCCCAGGACGGCGCAGCACTCGAGCCGCCGTCCCAACCCATCTGCTTCGCCCACCCCTCAGCCGGAACGGTGCGGCCATGACGGGTGATCGTGATCTGCAGGTCACCAACCCGATACCCCACCGTGCCCTCGTCGGCCGAGGAGTAGATCTCGGTCAGCCCCAGCACCTCGAAATAGAAGCCCCGGGCCGAGACCAGATCGCCACAGTGCAGGTACAAGAACGCCTTCACCACAACCCGCTACGGGCGGAAGCCCCAGGTCGTCGAACCCGGCTCCAGTACCCGCCGGGCCAGGTGGACCCAGTCGCACAGCATGGGGCGGGTGTCCCGGGGGTCGATGATCTGCTCGATCTCGTAGAACTCGGCCGACCGCAGCGGCGAGCGCACCCGGTTGAGCCGTTCGGTGATCTCGGCCCGCAGCGCCTCGGGATCGTCGGCGGCGGACAACTCGGCCTTGTAGGCCACCTCCAGGCCACCTTCCAAGGGCAGCGAGCCCCAATCGGCCGACGGCCAGGCCATGCGCATCGACGTTGACCCGGGCGCACGGTTCGAGGCCCCGGCCACGCCGAACGCCTTGCGTACCAGCACCGTGCAGTAGGGCACGGTCAGTTGCCGCAGCGCAACGAGTGCGGTGGAGCCGACCCGGATGGTGCCTTCCTCCTCCGAGGTCTTGCCGATCACGAACCCGGGGCAGTCCTCGAAGTGGATGAGGGGCAGCTTGAACAGCGAGGCCAGGTCGGCCAGCCGGATCAGCTTGCGGCAGGCATCGGCCGTCCAGCCCCCACCGTAGATCGTCGGATCCTCGGCGTAGACCGCCACCGGTACTCCGTCCAGCCGGGCCAGGCCGCCGATGATGGAGGTGCCCCATCCCCGTCCGATCTCGAAGAAGCTGTCGGTGTCGACCACGGCTCCGACGATGGCCCGCATGTCGTAGGCCTGGCGGGGCTCCCGGGGCACGGCGTCGATCAGCCAGTTCTCCCGCCGTCCCGGGTCATCGCCCCAGTCCTCGATCGGCGGCAACTCGTCGACATTGGTCGGCAGATACGACAGGAAGTGGAGAGCCCGATCGAAGGCCTCGGCCTCGGAGCCGAGCACGTCGTCGATGGAGCCGTTGCCGGTGTGAATCCGAGCGTGACCCAGCTCCTCCTTGGTCACCTCGCCCAGCCCGGCCTGCTCCACCAGGGCCGGTCCGGCGATCATCATCTGTGAGGTCTCGGCCACCATGACCGAGTAATGGCAGGTGGTGGCCCGGGCCGCCCCGAAGCCGGCCACGGAACCCAGCACCAGTGAGACCGACGGGGCCACGTTGAGATGATCGATCACCGTGTGCCAGCCCGGGAGCAAAGGAATGTACGTCCGGCCCGCCATCTCGATGGTCTTGACCGAGCCCCCGCCCGACATGCCGTCGAGCAGGCGCACATGGGGCAGTCGGAGCTCCAGGGCCAGGGCCTCGGACTCCTCCCGTTTGACCGAGATCGAGGCGTCGTTGGAGCCACCGCGAACGGTGAAATCATCACCCGACACCACGGCCGGACGACCGTCCAGTTCGGCCAGGCCGAACACGAAGTTCGACGGGGTGAAGTCGACCAGGTTGCCGTGGCCGTCATAGTCGGCCACGCCGGCCGTCTTGCCCAGCTCCCAGAAGCTGCCGTCGTCGACCACGGCCTCGATGCGTTCCCGCACCGTGAGCTTGCCGAAGTGGTGCTGGCGTTCGACCTTCTCCCGTCCACCGAGCTGCTCGGCCATGGTCTCCCGACGTCGCAGTTCATCCAGCTCGGGTTCCCAGGTCACGGCCCCGGCTCCGGGTTCGACACGAGCTTGGTCGGCAACGGCTTCACGGTGCGACGAGCGTAGTGGCCGTTCGGGGGCGGGCGAAACTCGGAGGAACGAACTCGGCGAGCGGCGGCGCCCTCCCGTACCCTTGGCGCCATGGCCTCGGGACGATCGACCAGCGGTGCCGCCGACGGGCGGACCATGCCGACCGGTGGACCCGGCCCCGGCGGAACCGATGACAAGGCCGGGTTCGAGATACTCGACGACTTCACCCGCTTCAGCCAGGTCGACGACGTGTTCTCCCGCTCTTGGTGGGATCCCACCATCCGCAGCGACACAACTGAGCGGTTCTACGCCACCTACCGGCGGCCCCTGACCGAGTGGCGCAAGGCCAACGGCTTCACCCAGCGGGACTATGCCGTTCGCAACGCCTCGTGGCATGTGGCCGATGTGTTCGCCGAGATGTACGAGGATCGGGATCGCCGCGACGGCTTTCTCGATGACCTGTCCATGCTGCGGGACTCGGCGTCGGAGCGCCTGGAGCCGGATTCTCCCCAGGAGTCGACGGCCCAGCTCAAGCAGGTGGCCCGGACCTTCGGCGCCGACCTGATCGGCGTCACCCGGTTCGACGAACGCTGGGTCTACACCGAGCGGTTCAGCATCGCCGCCGGCGGGCCGAAAGCCAACGACCTTCCCGACAACCTCGACCATGTCATCGTCATCGGTCAAGCCATGAACGACGGCCTCATCCGAACCGCACCCTCCGCGCTGTCGGGGGCGGCCACCGGACTTGGCTACTCCCAGGATGCTCTGGTCCTGCTGGCCGTGGCCCAGTACATCCGCAACCTCGGCTATCAGGCCATCCCGTCCATGAACGACACGGCACTGGCCATCCCCCTGGCCATCCAGGCCGGCCTGGGGGAGTACGGTCGTCACGGCCTGGTCATCACCCCCGAGTTCGGACCCCGGCTACGACTTGGCAAGATCTTCACCGACCTCCCCCTGGTTCACGACCAACCGAGGACATTCGGCGTGAAACAGTTCTGCGAGCAGTGCGACCGCTGTGCCGGCGCCTGCCCGTCCCGGGCCATTCCCCACGGGGAGCCGGTATCGGTGGCCCTCAATCGCTCGGGCATCCGAGGCGTGCGAAAGTGGTCGGTGGACGGTGAGGCCTGCTTCGGCTACTGGTCGAAGATCAACTCCGATTGCGCCATCTGCGTGAGGGTCTGCCCGTGGACACGCGACTACTCGAAACCGTGGAACCGCTGGTGGTCCCGCCTGGCCGGAACCCGGCTCCGAGGTCTGATGCTGCGGCTCGACGACCGGCTGGGCGGGAGTCGACGACTCAAACCCACACAATGGTGGTCAGGAGTGACGAACCGCGGCTGGGCGGAATCCAGACCCCGCCGGATCAAGCCGGTCGATTTCCGCTCGATCACTCGACTGTTCCATGATGGCGGCGATGGTCCCGGGCACTGAACTAGGCGCTGAGCAACTCGACGACATCCTGGCCGCCGCCGACCTTCGGACCCTGGTCATGTGCCTCTACCACCACACCGGGGACCAGGTCTGGCTGAGCGATCGCTATGCCCCGAAGCGGGACGTCAAGTTGGTGGCCGATCCCGACGCCGGTTTCGGCTCCGACAAACAGGCCGAGATCCGTGACGCCGCCCGGGCCCTGCTGGTCGACTTGCCCGAGCCGGTGGTCACCGACCCCGACCCCGAGGAGTTCCGGCGGCTCATGGGCTTCTGTCTCGGCGAGGATGTGCCGGAGGAGTACGTGCCCATGATGATGGCCGACCTGGGCTTCGATCCGGTTCGGGTGCCGTGGCCCGACGAGGCCCGGCTTGCTCCGGCCGACGTCGACACCCTGATCATCGGGGCCGGGGCGTCGGGAATGGGGCTGGCCACCCGACTGGACGAACTCGGGGTGAGCTACACGATGGTGGAGAAGAACGCCGAGGTTGGTGGCACCTGGTTCGAGAATCGGTACCCGGGCTGCGGGGTCGACACCCCGAATCATTTCTACAGCTACTCGTTCGCCCCCAACCCGTCGTGGACCTACTACTTCTCGCCTCGGGAAGAACTCCAGGCCTACCTGGCCCGCTGCGCCGACGAGTTCGGCGTGCGGAGTCGGATCCGATTCGGCACCGAGGTGGTGGCTGCCCGATGGGACGAGCAAACGGCCCGGTGGCGGGTCACGGTCCGGCCCAGCCACCCCGGGCCCGACGGGCGTCCGAGCCGCGACCCTGGCGACGGCGAACCCGAATGGGCACCGACCGACGGCGAGCAGACCGAGGAGCTGACGGCGCGAGTCCTGGTCAGCGCCACCGGCCACTTCAATCAGCCCATGGCCGCCCGGTTTGCCGGTGATGAGACCTTCGGCGGGCGCATCGTGCACACCGCCCGCTGGCCCGACGACCTGGACGTGACCGGCAAACGGGTGGCCGTCATCGGGACCGGAGCCTCGTCGGTCCAGTTGGTGCCTACCATCGCCGAGCAGGCCGCCCACATCACCGTGTTCCAGCGCACCCCCCAGTGGGTGCGGCCCACCGAGGACTACAACTCCCCGGTTCCTCCCGGTAGCCGCTGGTTGTTCGAGAACCTTGCCTTCTACGGACGCTGGTATCGGTTCGCCCAGTTCTGGCGCTACGGCGATGGTCTGCTTCGGTTCCTGAGACGGGATCCCGATTGGCCCCACCCCGAGCGGGCCATGAACCGGATCAACGATCGTCATCGCCAGGAGATGGAGGACCACATTCGATCCGAGCTGGCCGCCTGCCCCGAGTTGATCGACCAGTGCGTCCCCCATTATCCGCCGTTCGGGAAACGAATCCTGCTCGACAACGACTGGTACAAGACTCTGTGTCGGGCCGACGTCGACCTGGCCACCGATCCCATTGTCGGGTTCGAACCGACCGGTGTCCGGGCCGGCGGCGACCTGCACGAGGTCGATGTGATCGTGCTGGCCACCGGGTTCACCGTGACCACCTTGGCCGCCCGCCTCGACATCACCGGTCGAAACGGCGTCACCCTGGCCGCTGACTGGGCCGACGACAACCCCACCGCCTACCTGGGAATGACCGTGCCCGGCTTCCCCAACCTGTTCGTCATGTACGGCCCGAACACCAACCTCGGTCACGGTGGTAGCGGAATCTGGGTGGGGGAGATCCAGGCGTGTTACATCGCCAACTGCCTGGCCATGATGGCCCGACATGGCTGGCTGGCCATGGAGGTCAAGGCCGAGCGGCGGGATACCTACACCGAGCAGATCGATGCCGCTCACGCCGAACTCATCTGGACCCATCCCGGCACCACCACCTATTACCGCAACGCCAACGGCCAGGTTCGATCACCGATGCCATTCCGCATGGTCGACTACTGGCACCTGACCCGCCATCCCGATGCCGACGACTTCGTCGGTTGTGGGTCGACGGAAGAGCGGTCATGAAGACCGAGACGCAACTGGAGTTGCTCGACCGCATCATGGCCCACCGAGCGTCCGGTCGTGACCAGGACAACACCGACGTGGCCCCATCGTCGCTGTCCATTCAAACCGGCGAGTACACCGATCGGGTTCGGTACGAGGCCGAACTCGACCTGTTGTCCCGCCACCCCCAGCTCGTCGGCTTGTCAGGCCTGGTGCCGGAGCCGGGGAGCTATGCCTCGGTCCAGGTGGGGCGGGTTCCCGTCCTTGTCACCCGGGCCGACGACCGGCAAGTGCGGGCCATGGCCAACGTCTGTCGCCATCGTGGGGCTCAGGTGGTCGAGGGCTGTGGTTCGATCCAGCGGCTTCGATGCCCGTACCACGGCTGGACCTACCACCTCGACGGTTCACCGGCCGGCCGGCGCCGGGACCGCTACTTCGACGACATCGATCCGGTCGGCTTGGTCGAGCTGCCGTGCCGGGAGCGGGACGGCCTGATCTGGGTGGCCGGGGACCAGGGGGCCGAGATCGCCGATCAGCCACTGCACGGCGCGGAGATCGAAGTGGCACCATTTGATCTGGCCCGCTACCGGCGCATTGCCACCACCCGGTTCCGGCGCCCCCTCAACTGGAAGCTGGCTGTCGACACGTTCTGCGAGGCCTACCATGTCGGCTCGCTCCACGCCGAGTCGCTGGATCCTCTGATCCACTCCGACTTCGCACTGTTCGACAGCTTCGGTCCCCACGGCCGGATGATCGCGGTTCGCCGGTCGATCGGCGAATTGGATCGGCTTCCCCGCCTTCAGTGGCGTCTGGTGCCCCACGCCACCATCTTGTGGTTCGTCCAACCCAATACCGTGCTCATCTACCAGCAGGACCATGCCGAGCTGTATCGGAGTCGTCCCGGTGATCGCCCGGGCGACGCCGTGCTCGACGTCGAGTTGTACGCACCGTCCGACGACCATCGAAGCGAGCGGTACTGGCAGAGGAACTTCGAGGTTCTGGTTTCGGTGACCGACAACGAGGATTTCACCACCGCCGCCGGGATGCAGACGGGCTTCGAGGCCGGTGTGATCGACACGGTCACCATCGGTCGCAATGAACCGGCACTCCAACACTTCCATGTTGGACTCGACGCCTTGCTCTCGACCCCGAAACAGGGGTGATGTGGCCAACGTCGACAACGTATGACAGGCTTGTGACGGAATGCGCCGGCTTGGTCACGCGATCGCCATCAGGCTTACCAAATCTTTGTTCTTCACTGTCCGACAGTTTGGATGGTGGCCAGTACCGTTGCCAGTACTGTTTTGCGTCCGCTGTCCCAAGCCCAACGTCACGTGTTCAAATCGAGACCGACCTCCTACCAGCAGAGCCGCCGCCGCTTCAGACGGTCGCGCTGGGACGACCGGAATCGGACCGGCCGAGTTCGGTCATCGAACCCGGGTCGAACCGTGCTGTTGGCAGTGATCGCCGTGCTCACCGTCGGTGGTTTGGCCATGGCCGCCAATCTCGGTCTGCTCGACCTCTCGACTCGCTCTCGTCAGGCCGTCGACGCCGCCTCCGGCGCAGTCGAGCAGTTCGGTTCGCCTCTGGTCACCGCAGTGCCGTCGGAGGACGGATCCCGTCAGGCCTTTGTCATCGACGGGGTGGGCACGGTCCAGATCGTTCGAAGCGTGGATGGCCGGCAACCGACGCTGGCGATCAGTGATGTCCAGGCCCAAGCCGGATGGAAGGCGGAGACCATTCCCATCAACGCGAGCGCCGTTCGTGTCGAATTCCGATCGGCCCGGCGGGCCATGGACTTCGAGGCCTTCCTGGCCGACGACGGCGAGATCGCCGCCAGGTTCCGCATCTCGCCCCGCGGTGCTCCACTGATTGTGAACGCCCCCGACGTTGTTGACAACGGTGACGGCGGTGAGGCCGAAGACGCTCCCGACGGGGTCGAGACCGGGCCGGGCGAATCCGAGCCCGACGACGACGCCGGGTCGGGTACTCCGACCACGGCGACGGCGGCCGACACGAGTTCAGCCCCCACCACCGGTGTACCGGAGTCTCGTGAAGCCAGCTCCGACAACGGGTCCACGTCGCGGCCGGCCGGGGCCGACGAGGGTACGTGGATCTACTACCAGGACGGCGTGTACGTGCTCGAGAACACCTTGCGGCGATCCGATCGGGCCCGGCCGTCCGATCAGCTGTCGACGGACCGCGGTCGCGGCCAGGACAAGGACGACCCGCCCCGTGGTTCGGCCCGCGCCGGCGGGACGGGCAACGGCCTGCTGGACGACGACTGACCCATCACGGTCGAGATCGGTACGCGCCGGTCATCGGCGGGGCCGACGAGGTGGCGCCGAGTCGTCCCGTCAGGCCGGCCGGGACAGGGTGGCGGTGTCCTCGGCCTGCCATGAGGTGACGACCCGAAGCCCTCGACCGTCAGGGTTGTCCTCGAAAACCAGGTCCCCGGAGCTGGCCTCGACAAGGGCTGCCACGACGGCAAGGCCCAGCCCGGTGCCGGCTCGGCTCTGATCGGCCCGCCAGAAGCGATCAGTGACCCGCTGCTTCTGCTCCTCGGTCAGACCCGGTCCCTCGTCGGTCACGATCAGCTGATGGACATGAGGCCCGGCCTTGACCTCCACCGTGATCCGGCTGTCGTCACGGCCGGAGGCGGCAGCGGCGTGTAGGGCGTTGTCGAGCAGATTGTCCAGCACCTGCTCAACGGCCCCTTCGACCGCCATGCACTTCACCGGGTACGGACCGGCGGGGCGGTTGAGAATAAGCTCGACCCGACCCTCGGCCATCGCTCCCCAGGTATTGACCCGTTCCGTTGCCAGGGAGCTGAGCTCGACCGTGCTCAGCGGGGGTGGCTCCTCGTTACGGGCCAGGCGAAGGAGATCCCCGACGAGGTTACTGAGGCGGATGGTCTCCTCGATGGCAGCTTCCAGCTCGAGTCGGAGTTGCTCGTCTTCCAGGCCGGCCTCCGTGTTCTCCAGCCGGAGCCGCAGGGCGGTCAGCGGGGTGCGAAGCTGATGGGATGCATCGGCCACGAAGGAGCGATGGCGCTCGATCAGCTGCTCCAGCTGGCGGCCCATGGCGTTCATGGAGCGGGTCAACTCCCGCACCTCCTCGGGAGCGTCGGGGTCGGGTTCTTCGAGGGCGTGGAAGTCGCCGCGACCGAATCGGGCGGCCGAGGTCTGTAGCCGCTTGATCGGCCCGGTGGCCGATCGGGCCACGGTGAATCCGATCAACGCCAGTGCGGCCAGAATGAGAAGCGCGATGATGACCAGTCCCAGCCAGAACCGCCGAATCCGGCTGTTCACCACCTCGGCGTCGAGGGTCAACCGCAGCACTCCGGTGACCTCGCCATAGGTCGTAATGGGAACGGCCGCGTACATCAGCTCGGTCCCGATGGTCTCCGACTCCCGGAAGCCCGAGGCCCGTTTGCCTGACACCGCGGCCTGGATCTCCGGTCGAGTCGAGAAATTGCCTCCGGGCTGTCGAGCGGTGTCGACCAGGGAGACGCCGCCTCGGTTGAGAATCAGCACCCGGCTTCCGGTGTCCTGGGCGTAGTCATCGATGACCGGCAGTTCATCGGCCCGCCCCGAGAGTTCGGCGTCTCGGAAGTAGCTGGCCAACACCACCGCGTCGCGTTCGGCATTGGTGACCAGGCCTTTACGTTCCAGCTCGTGATAGAAGATGGCCAGCGGAATCTCGAGGATCAGCAGCACGACCAGGCTGACCAGCAGGTAACTGGCCACCAGTCGTCTGGTCATGACTCCGGAGAGCGGGTCATGACTCCGAGGTGGACGGGGCCAAGCGGAACCCGACCCCACGGATGGTCTGGATCAGAGACGAGTCCGTTTTCTTGCGTAGCGATGCGATGTGGACGTCGAGGGTTTTGGTCGAGCCCCACCAGTTCTCGTCCCAGACGTTGTTGATGAGTTGTTCCCGGGTCACGGCGGCTCCGGGATCGGCGGCCAGGGCGGCCAGCAGATCATATTCCTTGGGTGTCAGCTCGACCGGCTCGCCGTTGAACTCGACGTGCCGGATGCGAGGATCGATACGGAGTGGACCCCACTCCACCGGCTCGGACTCGGCCGGCTGGGCGGTTGTGCGGCGTAGCACGGCTCTGATTCGAGCCACCAGCTCCCGGAATCCGAACGGCTTGACCACATAGTCGTCGGCCCCCAGTTCGAGCAGCATGACCCGATCGATCTCGTCCTGGCGGGCCGTGACCACGATGATGGGCACCGAACTGGCGGCTCGCAGGCTCTGGCAGACGACCCGCCCGTCCAGGTCGGGCAGGCCGAGGTCGAGTAGCACCAGATCGTGCTTCTTCGACTCCAAGGCCGCAGCACCTGTGGTGGCCAGTTCCACCGAGAACCCCTCCCGCTCCAGCCCGGCTTGCAAGGGCTGGCTGATCGAGGGGTCATCCTCGACCAACAACACGCTCACCATGAGGTAACCTCCTCGGGTCGACCTGCGCCCCCCGGTGCCGGATCCATCCCTGGCTGTAGCTCGTTCCGCCTTGACATGTTCCTTCGTCCCACCCTCGCCTATGCCGGTGCCGGCAGGTCGACCTCGCAGGTTCCGCCGTTCAACAGCAGCCTGGCCCCCTCGAGCACCACATCGATGGCTGCCTCCTCGGTTCGGGCGATCATGGCTTCGTCGGTCGGCCTCTCCTGGTCGGTTCGCTGGGCGATGACACCGCCCACGCACCCGGCGCGCCAACCGTTGGCAGCACACATGGTGAAGAGGGTCGCCGCCTCCATCTCGTAGTTGATCACACCCAGCCGCCGCCACTCGGACAGACTGCCTCGAAACCGGGGTAGGACCTGGCCCGACGCGGTGTCATAGCGTTCCTGGCCGGGATAGAAAGTGTCGCTGGAGACCGTCACCCCGACGGCGTGGCCAACCCCCAGGCGTTGGGCCGCTGCGGTCAGGGCCAGGGCACACCAGAAGGTGGAGGCGGCGGGAAACTCGGGTGGGGCGAAATGGAAGCTGGCTCCATCCAACCGGACCGCGGCCTGGGAGATGACGACGTGGCCGATGGGGACATCGGCCCGGATCGAACCGGTGGTTCCCGCCCGGATGAAGGTGTTCACGCCGAGCTGGCCCAGCTCCTCGACCGTGATCGACGTCGATGGCCCCCCGACCCCGGTCGAGCACACGACGACGGGGTGATCCCCGAGATAGCCGAGGTGACTGGTGAACTCCCGGTGGGAGGCGAGGTGACGTGGTCGGTCGAGCTTGTCGGCGATGCGTGGCACGCGGGCCGGGTCGCCCGGCACGATAGCCAGTGTCGCTCCCTCGATCGAGTCCGCCTCAAGGCCGAGATGGAACACCGTGGACATGGTCACCACAGTACAAGACTCGTCCCGGTTTCGTCCTCGGCCGGAACCTATACGCGGGCGATGGTGTCGATACTCCGAAGGGCCCGGGCGATGCCCGAGGTACGATCGCGGCCGCTGTTGGGTTGTACGGGCCCACCTATCGACTCCATCCGGATTTGGTCGGTATGGGCGGGCTGCCGGCAAAACTGATGGAAACCGTGACCAGGCTCAGCACCATGGTCCAGGGAAGCTGACGTGGGTGCTGCGTCCTCGCACCAGATTCCTCCATGCGAAGAACGACACCACCAGCGAGCCGAGGATTGCGGCTCCGGTGATGATGAGAAGGGCAGTACGAAACGAACTCGCCGCGGCGAGGGCCGTGACCACCACCGGCATCGACATGCTGGGATAGGCCAGCAGGTAGAAGGTGGAGGTCAACGCCCCCCGGCTCGCATCCTCGGCCATGGCTCCCAGCAGGGCCAGACACCCGGCGGAGATGCTTCCCGAGGCCGCTCCGAGCAGCATGGCCGATGGCAACAGCAGCGGCCAGCCGTCGGTCCAGAAGGCGGCGGTTCCCAGCACATAGCCGATGGATCCCATGACCATTCCCGTCACCAGTGCCGTCGGTGCCCCGAACCGGGGCAGCAGGGGCCGGGCCAAAAGGCCACTCCAGGCGGTGAGGGTGGAAGCGGCGGCCGCCACCTGGATATCGCGGCCTCCGGTGGCCGAGCTGAGCAGTACCGGGAACAGGGCAAAGCTGGTGGAAGGGAACGCAAACACCCAGATGGCGGCGGGCACCACCGTGGTCCAGAAGGTGCGACGGCCGACCGACGGTACGCCGAAGCTGATGCGGAGGGCGGGCAGGGCCGGATTGGCCGGTCGGGTTTCGGGAACCGCCATCATCAAGGGGATCACGACTGCCGCCGAGGCAATGTGGACCAGGAACGGGACGACGAGCGGAGCCGGCACCGCCCAGTCCAGGAGGCCGGAGATCAGCGGCCCGACGCCGAAGCCGCCGTAGGTGGCCACCGTACTGAGCACGGCAGCCCGAACCTGAGTGCCGGGCCCCATGAGCTCCTGGACCCAGGCCGTACCCACGGCCAACACCGCTCCCACCGACACACCGAGGATCAGCCGGCCGACGAGCAGGAGGTGGTAGGAATCCCGGCCGAAGATGATGACGGCCGAGGCTACGGCCGACAAGGCCACGAACGGGATACACATCGGCTTGCGCCCGAAGCGATCGGATGCCGGTCCCGACAGGAGCAGTGTGGTCAGGATGCCGGCGACGTAGACCACGAAGATCGTCTGGGTCGCCGACGGTCCGAGCTCGAGGCGGTCGCGATAGGCCACGAGAAACGGGGTGGACACGTTTGTGGCATAGGCCGTGACGAAGATGCCGGCCAGGGCGGTGGCACTGTGCCTGCTCGTGACGGTTGCCGCC
>JAHEJM010000017.1:25647-54555 GCA_024638815.1 Acidimicrobiales bacterium
CGGACCTGGGTGAAGTACATCGAGACCGGCTCGTTCCCCAACGTGGCTCGCAAGTTCAACGTGATGCGGTGCAACCAGTGTGATGACGCCCCATGCATGAAGATCTGTCCCACCTCGGCCCTGTACCGGGCCGACAACGGCGTGGTCGACTTCCAGGACGAGGATTGCATCGGCTGTAAGTCATGTATGAACGCCTGTCCCTACGACGCGTTGTACATCAATCCCGAGACCATGACGGCCCACAAGTGCAACATGTGCAACCACCGTCTGGAGGTTGGCCTGCTGCCCTCGTGCCAGATCGTCTGCCCCACCGAGGCCATCAAGATCGGCGACCTCGACGACCCCGGCTCCGAGATCAGCCGGATCGTCGCTCGTGACGATGTGGCTGTCCGGGCACCGGAGCAGAACACCAAACCCAAGGTCTACTACCGGGGGGCCGACCAGGCATCGCTGGATCCGACCCGGACCGCCATTGCCAACGATGGCATGATTTGGGCCGACACCACGCCCAGCCACCCCTCCATCCCCGTCCATGCCGGGCATCGTCCCATCGATGAGGAGGGGGTGATCGCCCGCACCGCCTACACCACGGCCCACCACATGACGTGGAAGGAGAAGGTGTCGGGCTATCTGGTGACCAAGGCCGTGGCCGCCGGCGTCATGCTGGTGGCCGCCCTGATGGTCCTGCTCGGTCACGCCGATGTCCAGGCCGCAGTCGGGGTGGTGCCGCCCATGGTGGCCGGTGTCTTCCTCGGCATCACCGGAGTGTTGCTGGTCGCCGACCTCAAACAGCCGGGCCGCTTCCACTATCTCCTGACCAAGGGGAACTGGAGTTCGTGGCTGGTCAAGGGGGCCTATGTGCTGATGGTCTTCGGCGCACTGAGCGGCCTGTGGTGGATCGGCGGACTGCTCGATTCGCCCGGGCTGCTGCAGTGGCTGGCCGTCCCCACGGCCCTGGCGGCGGCGGCCACCGCCGGCTACACCGCCTACCTGTTCGCCCAGTGTGAGGGTCGTGATCTGTGGCAGACCCCGCTGTTGTTGCCGGTCCTGCTTGCTCAGGCCGTCACCGCCGGGGGCGCCGCCTACGCCATCATGGATGTGTTCATGGACGTCCCTTCGTCGGATGCCGTGCGCTGGGTGCTGTTGGCCGGTGTGGCCGCCACCGCCCTCCTGATCGGTGTCGAGCTCACCTCCCACGGCAGCCGCTCCGTCGAACTTGCGGTGGAGGCCATGACCCGAGGTCGCTATGCCAACCAGTTCTGGTGGGGTGGTGTGGTGCTGGGGTTGGTCGTGCCGGCCGTGCTGGTGGTGATCGCCCTGGTCGCCGGTGGCGGCACGGTGCTGGCCGCCATTGCCGGGCTGTGTGCCCTGGCCGGCATGTTCGCCTATGAGGATTCCTTCGTCCGAGCCGGCCAAAGCGTGCCGCTGTCATAATGCGCTCCGCTCCACTTCGCTGCGCTTCGGGTCGCTCCGCTGCCCTTCGGGACGGCTTTCCCCGGTCTCTGCTGCTTCGCGAGGCTTCGCAGCCTTGCGGGCTTATACGCTCCGCTCCCTCTCACGACCTCCACGAGGTGACCAATGACTGATCTTCGCAACTACCCACCGCACGACCAATGGCACGACTGGCGGGAACTCGATGCCAAGGCGTGGCCCGAGAAGGTCGAGCGCCGTTACACCCTGGTACCCACCACCTGTTTCAACTGCGAGGCCGGCTGTGGGCTGGTGGCCTACTTCGATCAGGAGACGGGCGAGATCGCCAAGATCGAGGGCAACCCCGAACATCCGGCCAGCCGAGGTCGCAACTGCGCCAAGGGGCCGGCCACCCTCAATCAGGTCTATGACCCGGAGCGCATCCTCTATCCGATGAAACGGGTCGGGGAGCGGGGTAGCGGCCAGTGGGAACGCATCAGCTGGGACCAGGCCCTGAGCGAGATCGGCAGCCGCATCGGCACGGCCATCCGTGAGGACCGCCACAACGAGATCATGTACCACGTCGGACGCCCCGGTGAGGACGGCTACACCGATCGGGTGCTCAAGGCGTGGGGGGTCGACGGCCACAATTCCCACACCAACATCTGCTCGTCCAATGCCCGCATCGGCTATCAGTCGTGGATGGGTCACGATCGTCCGTCATCGGACTTCGCCAACGCAGAGGTCATCCTGCTGATCTCGGCCCACCTGGAGTCGGGCCACTACTTCAACCCCCATGCCCAGCGCATCATGGAGGCCCAGAAGAGCGGGGCCACCATCATCGCCGTCGACACCCGGCTGTCCAACACCGGGGCCAAGGCCGACTACTGGCTGGCGACCTGGCCCGGGACGGAGCCGTTCCTGTGCCTGGCCATGGCTCGCGAGCTGATCGAGGCCGAAACCTGGAACGAGGCATTCGTCCGACGCTGGACCAACTGGGAGACCTACCTTCGTCGTACCCGCCCCGACCTGCCGGTGGAGTGGTCGTCGGTCCGTCCGGCACTGTTGGACGAGTACGCCGAGTACACGCCGGAGGCGGCGGAGCAGAAGACCGGCGTCGACGCCGGCACCATCCGGGAGATCGCCGAGATCATCGGCCGCCACCCGACCAAGCTGGCCACCCACAACTGGCGATCAGCCGGGGCCGGCAACTACGGGGGCTGGCAGGTGGCCCGCACCCTGTTCTTTCTCAACGTGCTCACCGGCTCGGTGGCGACCAAGGGTGGTACCGCAGGCAACGGGACGAACAAGTTCAAGCCGGCGGCCCCCATCGGTGCCCCGGGGATCACCAAATGGAACGAGCTGGAGTGGCCGGTTGAGTTCCCCCTGGCCTACCACGAGATGTCGATCCTGCTGCCCCACTTTCTCAACGAGGGTCGGGGTGCGCTCGAGGTCTACTTCTCCCGGGTCTACAACCCGATCTGGACCAACCCCGACGGTTTCACCTGGCTCGAGGCCCTCAAGGACGAGTCCAAGGTCCGATGCCATGTGGCCCTCACCCCGACATGGTCGGAGACGGCGTGGTTCGCCGACTACGTGCTGCCCATGGGGGTCTCGGCCGAGCGCCACGACGTGCATTCCTACGAGACCCATGCCGGCCGTTGGATCGGTTTCCGGCAGTCGGTGTTCCGCCGGTTTGCCGAGATCCAGGGGAAGGAGATCGGCCCCGACACCCGAAGCTACGAGTTCAATCCCGGAGAGGTGTGGGAGGAGAACGAGTTCTGGATCGACCTGTCGTGGCGAATCGATCCCGACGGTTCGCTCGGTGTCCGCAAATGGTTCGAGAGCGAGAAGTACCCGGGCAAGCCGATCACCATCGACGAGTACTACGCCAAGATGTTCACCGAGAGTGTGCCCGGTCTGGCCGAAGCGGCCGAGGCCGCCGGCCGGGATCCGCTGACCTACATGCGGGAGCGTTCTGCCTTCGGGGTTCCCACCGAGCCCTATGAGCCCTACGAGCGGCCGGTCGATGGCTCAGCCCTCGACGGCTGTGTGCAGGATGAGTCCGGCGTGTACCGCGTGCCCGGCACCCCCGGCACCTGGTCCGGGGATCTGGGCGAGCTCGACGATCTCAAGCTGGCGGCACTGGGCGACGGGTCGCCGGCGGTCGAGATCGACGGCGAGGTCAAGGAGGGGTTCCCCACTCCGTCCAAGAAGCTGGAGCTGTATTCGGAGACCTTGGCCGATTGGGGCTGGCCCGAGTATGCGACCCCCAAGTGGATCCCGTCGCACGTCCACTGGGAGGACCTGGACATGGAGCCTGCTCCCGATGGCACCGGCGGCAATGAGCGAATCCTGTTGCCCACCTTCCGTATCCCGACCCTGATCCATACCCGTTCGGCCAACTCGAAGTGGTTGAACGAGATCAGTCACCGCCACCCGCTCTGGATCCACCCCTCCGACGCCGAGAAACTCGGTATCGAGGAGGGCGGTCTGGTTCGGGTCACCACCCGAATCGGACATTTCGTCATCGGCTCGTGGCGGACCGAGGGTATCCGCCCCGGCGTGGTCGCCGCTTCCCATCACATGGGCCGGTGGCGCCTGGATGAAGAGAAGGCCAAGTCGTGGGGGGCCGGCAAGTACACCATCGGCAGCAGTTCCAATGGATCCGGGGGTACCACCTGGAAGCTGTCGAGGGATCACGGCAACCAGCCCTATGATTCGTCCTCCTCGGCCCAGCCCGATTTCGATACCAACCGGATCTGGTGGACCGACACCGGGGTGCACCAGAATGCGACGTTCTGTGTGCAGCCCGATCCGATCTCGGGTATGCAGTGTTGGCACCAGCGGGTTCGCATCACGCCGGCCCAGTCGGGCGACAACTACGGCGACGTGGTGGTCGATACCGAGAAGGCCCGCGACGCCTATCTGGACTGGCTGTCCAAGACCCGCCCCGCCGGCACCAACCAGTCCGGCCTGCGCCGGCCCCTGTGGTACGCCCGACCCCTGAAGCCGGTGCCCGCGGCCTACCGCCTGCCCGATCAGGTCCGATGAACGGTGACGACTGACACGAAATGTCCGGACAGACAGTAGTGTTTTAGTAGACGGGTCGAACTGGGCTTTGCCCGACCGCCCGACATGTAGGAGGGAAGAAAGGCAAGAATCATGTTTGATGTGCTGCCGGACCAGCTGCCATGGTGGTTTGTCGGTCCCGCTCTCGGACTTCTCGTCGTTGGCCTGTTCTCGGTGGCCAACCAGCCGCTGGGGGCCAGCGGAGCCTTTGTGCAGGCCTCCGGTCTGCTCCGGCGGCGGCCGGATGTCGCCGTGTGGCGAGTCTGGTACTTCGTCGGCATGTTCCTCGGCGGCCTCGTGGTCACCCAGGTTCTGCGCGACACCAATCCGCTCCGCACCGGCTATGACCCCATGGCCGAGGTATTCTCCCTTCCGGTGATGGTGGTCCTCATCTTCGCCGGTGCCACACTGCTGGGCTACGGGGCGGCGGTGGCCGGGGGCTGCACCTCCGGTCACGGATTGTGCGGCACCTCGCAGCGATCGCTGGCGTCGCTGACCATGACCGGGACCTTCGTGGTTACCGCCATAATCGTGAGCTTCATCCTGCGAGCCTTGACCGGAGGTGACCTGTGATGGCCGACAAGTCGAAATCGACCATGAACATGGTCGGCATCGGATTCGGTGCCATGTTCGGTGGCATCCTCGCCGCCGGCCGCCTTCACGAGTACGAAACGATTCACAAGTCGTTGGTACTCGAGGACCTGTATGTCTTCTACACCATGGCCGCCGCCATTGCCGTGGCCACCCCGCTGCTGTGGTTGCTGGAGCGACGCCATGCCCGTACCGCCCTGGCCGGCCCATTGACCCTGTCCCGGTCGATGCCCGAGAAGAACCATGTGGTCGGTGGCGTGTTGTTCGGCACCGGTTGGGCCATCGCCGGAACGTGCCCGGCGCCGGCCCTGGTCATGGTCTCGTCGGGGGCCTGGCTCGGCCTGGTGGCCATTGGCGGGATCTTCCTAGGCCTCTACCTGCGGGAAGTCCAGACCAGGGAGCCTGCGGCCGCCGGCGAGGGCAAACGGCGAGGAATCCCCCAGGTGGCTCACTTCGGGAAGTAGATCGGGAGCTCGGGCCGGCGGAGCCTCAGGCTGCACTGCCCGAGATTCTCCGAATGGGCGTGCTGTCCTACTGGGACGCCGGCTTCACCACGCTTGATCTGTCCGATCCGTCCAACCCACAGTTCATCGGTGATTCCGACCATCCGAACCCCGATCCCATCACCGGGCTGCCGTACGAGGGCAACGCCCATGCTGCGGTCTTCGTTAGTACCGACGGTACCAACGGTGAGTACACCCTCGGAGGTGACGAGGACTTCGACGCCCTCGAGACCGCACTCGAGTATCTGGGCGAGCTCTATGCCGTAGGCCTGGCCGGATACGACTCAGGATCGGGACAGCAAACCCGGAACGAAGAAGGGGTAGGGCTGCTCCCGGGCCGACTCCCGCCACCAGCGCTCGACCCGCTGCAGGGCGCCGATGGCGGTTCGAAGCCGGCGTTCGGTCGTGTCGTGGTCACGAGCCTGTTCCAGCGAGACATAGAGCTCATGGGTGCGGGCGCAATGGTCCCGCACCGGTTGGACCCAGTGATCGAGCTTCCGTCGAAGCAGGTCGGCCACCATCCCGACCAACACGTTGTCGGGGGCTTGGTTGCGGCTGGCCCGGTCTTCGAGTTGACCTCTGATCAAGGCGCGCATCGGAAGAGGGATGGCTGACAGCGACGGATCGAGGTTGTAGCGAAACGTTCCCTGCTGATCCCACATGAGCGGCGCCCCGACCGATAGGAGCCGGACCGTCGAGCCGTCCCACGACCACTGGGAGAAGCCGGCGCCCAGGCTGGCCTGCCGGTCGGCTTGGAGGGCGGCGCCGACCACGGCCGCCACCAGCGGATGATCGGCGTCGGGGGTGGTGGCGCCGAGCACCTGGTGACCAAGAGTCCCGTTCCTGGGCATGGGTTGGACCACGTACCCGGTGCCGGAGTGGTCGCCCGGCTGGGGGCTGGGGCAGTACCGCACTTCGGTCTCGATCGATCGTATCGCCCGCTGCCCGAGCACTCGGCGGTACTCGGCCACCAGACTGCCCAGCTCGATGGCCTGGCCTCGGGTCATTGGCCCGGTGCGATGACACACGGCCACCGGATTCACATCGGGCCAGGCCAGCGCCGTGGACAACGTGCCGGAGCCGATGATCGGTGCCCGGTCGACGTCTCGATGAGCAAGAGCGGACCGGACCCGGCTGTCGAGATGGGCAAGGTCGTCGTCGGAGGGCCTCCACGTCACCCCTTCGATGGTAATCGCACTACGGTTGGTGGCCATGTCGTCCCCTGAGCCCGTCGGCCCCGCCGCGGCGAATCCCCGGTTCACGTCGGAGTTCGTGCGGTTCATGATCGACGCCGAGGTTCTTCGGTTCGGGTCGTTCGTGACGAAAAGCGGACGCACCACTCCCTACTTCATCAACACCGGCCTGTACCGGACCGGTAGCCAGATCGGCCGACTCGGTCGGTTCTATGCCGACGCCATCCAGGCCCGGCTGGGCAGCGACTTCGATGTGTTGTTCGGGCCGGCCTACAAGGGCATTCCCCTGGTTGTGTCGACGGCGGCGGCGCTGGCCGAACGGGGCCACGATGTCGGCTACTGCTTCAATCGCAAGGAGGTAAAAGATCACGGAGAGGGCGGCATCATGGTCGGACACCCGTTGGCCGACGGTGACCGGGTGTTGATCGTGGAGGACATCACCACCGCCGGTACGGCAGTACGGGAAACGGTTCCCCTCCTTCAGGCTCAGGCCGACATCACCGTGGCCGGATTGGTGGTCTCCGTCGACCGGGGGGAGCGAGGTGTCGACGACCGATCGGCATTGCAGGCTCTGGCCCAGGAGTTCGACATGCCCACCTTCGCCATCGTCACCGTGCACGACATCATGACCGAGGCCGGGCTGCCCGACCACCAGCTCCGGGCCATGAAGGCCTACCTCGCCCGCTACGGAGCCTGAGCGCCGCCCGGCCGTCACCCACCGATCGGGGTGGAGGCGCCCATCAGGTTTTTCGGCAGTCGGCAATCGACGTTGGTGAACCACCGGTCTCAGCGTTCGACGCCGGTGAAAAGCACGGCAACCGTTCCCCCCGATGGGCGATGGTGGATCAGTCCCGCAAGTCCGGCCGTCCCGGTGGCGCTGACCGGAATCGAGGTGTGGGACCGGGCCAAGCGGTGGGCCTCCAGGATCCGGGTCTCGGGAACCACCAGTGGCTCCCCACCACTGTCCAGGGTCCGGCGAAGCAGAGGAACCCAGTCGTATGTCACGTCGTCGAGGATCCCGGTGGCGGCGCTCGTCGGCTCCTTCTCCCACGGCCACATGAAATCGTCGGGGTGATCGGCGGCGGCCTCGAGGTCGAAGCTGGGGGCAAGACGATCCCAGGCTCGCCTCAGTGGCGCACAGCCCTGGGCCTGCACCGGATACAGGCGGGCTGTCGGCACCGCCCGTGACACCGAAGTGGCCAGAGCGCCACCGCCGACCTGGATGTAGAGGACGCCGACCTCGGGTACCTGGTCGGCCAGCTCCCAACCGAGGGTGCGGCCGCCGTCAAAGGTGGTCGGGGTGTCCGTTCCCTGCACGGTGAAGGGTCGCATGCCGGATGCCGCCGCCTCCCGATAGCGAAGATAGGCCGGATCACCGGCCTCACCTTCACGACGGGGGCAGGTGGTGACGACCGCCCCGAGCTCGAACAGTCGCTCGACCACAGGTTGGTCGGCCCACGTGGGCACGAACACCTGCAGCTCTCGTTTGAGGGCCGCAGCAATCACTCCGGCAGCCATGGCCGCATTCCCACAGCTGGCAATGGCCAGGCGATCGGCCCGAGGGGCGCCCAGGCGTTCCTCGACCAACAGGTGGAGGGCGACACCGAACAGGTGCCGGGCCTTGTGAGAGCCCGAAACGTTGCCGGTCTCGTCCTTGATCCACAGTCCGATGCCGTCGTCGAGCCCGGCGCCCCTGGCCACTGCGGACCCGTCGATCACGGGTGTCACCGTGAAACCCCTACCCTCAACGGCGGCCACCGATGTGTCCAGATCCGACACCAGGTCGACGAACTGGGCATCGCTCAACCCGCCGTCGATGGCCTTGGCATAGCAGTCGAGACGCCGCCGATAGTGGATGAACGGGTTGGTGGGTGAGGTCATGGATCGTGATTGTCGGCCGGAGGCGAACCGGGGGCCGAGGCGGCGTCAGGCGGCCCGTACGGAGTCATTGAACTCAACGATCATCTCGTCCCAGCGGCCGGGGAGGGAACGAAGTCCGGCCCACCACGCCTGATCCCGTCGAACCTCGAAGTCGGGGATGGCGATGCCCTGCTGCTCGACCCAGGTGAAGTAGCCGAGGTTGAAGATCCGGTCCCGCTCGATGGCGTCCAATTCCCGCAGGTGCAGCGTCTCCACCATCGAGTTGGTGGGTCCGAGGTTGCCCAACACCTCGAGGTGGTCGGTCCACACCGCGGCCGCCGCATCCTCGTCGAAGCCACCGGCGAAATGGCTGGACATGACCTTCTCCCGCTCCGAGTTGTACAGCTCGGACCCGTCGGTGGCCACCGAAACCACCACGTCGTCGGGACCGAGACGCCAATGGCGGGCGACGGCGATGGCGGCCAGGGTGTTACAGATCGACGAGTAGCCCATGTCGACCAGGGCATCGACCACCTCATCGGCCACACCCCGTTCGGTGAGGATGCGCTTGCCCGCCGGCGTGTTGAACAGCACATCGAGCAGGTCGGTGGACCGATCGCTGACCCCGATGACCATGTCGGTGTTGGTGACGTTGTGAATGAGGGGGATGTGCTTGTCACCGATGCCCTGGATGTTGTGGTCACCGAAACCGTTGTAGAGCATGGTCGGGCACTCGAGGGCCTCCACGGCCACGACTCTGGCCTGCCTGGCATCCTTCAAGTAGTCGCCGGCTCCCAGCGTTCCGGCCGAACCCGAGGCCGAGACGAAGGCGGCCAGACGACCGGGCCGATCGGCGGTGACGTGCTCGTAGACCTTCTCCAGGGCCGGTCCGGTGACGGTGTAATGGCCCATGTGGTTGGAGAACTCGCTGAACTGGTTGAGGATGATGTTCTGCGGGTCGAGGGCCAGCCGGTTGCACTCGTCGTAGATCTCCTTGACGTTGCTCTCGGTGCCGTAGGTCCGGATCACGTCATCGGGATGCTCGATCCACCGCTCCAGCCACTCGAAGCGTTCCCGGCTCATACCCTCGGGGAGGACCGCCACCCCCCGACAGCCCATGATCTTCGAGATGGCCACGCCGCCTCGGGCGTAGTTGCCGGTGGAGGGCCAGATGGCTCGGCCGGCGGTGGGATCGAACCGGCCGGTGACGAGACGGGCCACCAGGCACGAGTAGGCGGCCAGCACCTTGTGGGCTCGGATCATTGGGAAACGATTCCCGAAGGCCAACACGATGCGGGCCGGCACTCCGGTCAGCTCGGAGGGCAACTCGATATGGTCGGGCACGGACGTGAACCCGGGGTAGTTGGGCTGCCCCGGGACATCGGCATGCTGATTGAACCAGTGGACCCGAAACAGGTTGCGGGAGTCCGGGGCGTCCTTGTCGACGGAGGTCAGCTGATCACGGATCGACTCGGGGATGAGCGACGGATCACGGAGCTGGGCAAAGGTGGGCAGCACGATGCCGTTCTCGCGGAACCGTTCCACGGCGTTCTTGTAGGCATGGTCGCCGGCCGGATCGAACTGGTCGAAAACGGCGAGTGTTCCCGCCGGGTTGAGGGAGTCTGTGGTTGTCGTCATATCAGCTCGCAGGCTACTCGCGGCTTCGGCGCGGAGCGCCTCACGGCAACTCTCCGAGTTGCGTCGAGTTTCGGCCAAGGATGCCGAAAACTCCCGAATTCGAGACAAATCACAATCCACATCCCGAAATACCTAGCCGATCGTCTCGAGTTTGGACCACAGCCGACCGGCGGCCTCGGCCGCTTTGGCCTTGGTCTCCCCCACGTCGACCCTGGTCGACACACCGTCGACCCACACCACCTCGCCGTCGATCTCGACCTCGGTGGGGGAGACCTGGGTGGTGTAGGCCAGGCGCCACGGGTCCATGACCGCATAGTCCCAGGTCACGACGTCGTGCCGGGCCTCGGGGAACAGGTACCAGCCGTTCTCCAACCAACCCCATACGAGATCGGGTCCGATGGTGACATCGGCTTCCCGGGCCCGGACATAGGCCACCCGGAACTCGTCCAGCATGTCGGAGCCGATGCCGTCGGTGCCGAGGGCGACCCGGTTGTCGGGTGCGAATCGTTTGGGGTCGGCGTAGCCCACCGCGTTGTTCATGTTGGACCGGGCGTTGTGGACGATGGTGCCCGACAGGCCGTGGTCGTCGGGGAGGTGGACGCCGTGAACGAGCAGCCAGTGGTCATCGGTGTGGCCTCCCAGCTTCTGCCAGGTATCGACCTCACCCTCGGCCACGTGGACGTGGACTCCAACGCCATGGCGCCGGGCCAGCTCGGCTGCCGCCGCGATGGTGTCGGGCTCGCAGGTGAAGGCGGCGTGCAATCCGACCATGCCCCGACCTCCCTCTGACAGGAATCGGTCGTTTTCGGCCAACCCGGCCTCGGCCCCGTCCGGTCCGTGCCGGTCGGTGATGCCGTAGGAACAGTTGACCCGGAGCCCGACCTCGGAGCAGGCCTCGGCGATGACCGACAGCGATCCCTCGATGGCATTGGGCGACTCATGATGGTCGATGACGGCGGTGCAGCCGGCTTCGACCGCCGTCAGCGCTCCCAGTTTGGCCGACCAGTAGATTGTGTCCAGGTCGAGGGCCCGGTCGAGTCGCCACCACACCAGTTTCAGGATCTCGGGAAAGTCGTGAGGGGTGCGAGGTGGGGCCGGCATGCCCCGGGCCAGGGCCGAGTAGAAGTGGTTGTGGGCACAGACCAGGCCCGGGGTCTGGTTGGCTTCGAGGTTCAGAGTCATCGGGTCGTCCACTCACCGGTCCAGGCCTCGGCCCGTTCCCGGTTGGACTCGTTGACCATCGGCAACTCGGTGGCCCAGGTGCCGCCATGGCAGGCTCGGCGGGCGGCGGCCACCGCTCCGGCGGTGGGAACGAGTCCGATCTCGCCAACACCCTTGATGCCATAGGGCGAATTCGGTTCCGGCGATTCGACCAGGATCACGGTCACCGGCGGCATGTCCTTGGGTCGAATGATGTCGAGGCTGCGCAACGTGTCATTGCCGGGCCGACCCTCGGCATCACAGGGGAAGCCCTCGGTCAGGGCATAGCCCAGTCCCATGTGGACCGCACCCTCGACCTGACCCTCGCACAGAAGCGGGTTGACGGCCCGGCCCACGTCGTGGGCCGCCACCACCTCTTCGATGGCGCCGGTCTCGGGGTCCATGATGACCATTTGGGCGGCATAGCCGAAGGTGGAATGGATGACGGGATGCTCGATCGGCTC
Organism: Acidimicrobiales bacterium; assembly: GCA_024638815.1. Classification (GTDB taxonomy): domain Bacteria; phylum Actinomycetota; class Acidimicrobiia; order Acidimicrobiales; family SZUA-35; genus JAHELU01. The sequence goes on from JAHEJM010000017.1 coordinate 37,579, forward strand.
CGACAGGGAGTTGGTCCAGTCGACCCGGTACTCGCCTTCGTAATCGACGCCGGGTCGGCGGCCGTCGGCCACGGCCCGGCGGCAGGCGTCGGCCACCGCACCGGCCCCCATGAGGGTGCCTCGACTGCCGGTGGTCTGACCGGCGCCCAGTTCTCGAGTGGAGTCGACGATGACCCGCACCTGGTCGGCCCGGACCCCCAGCTCCTCCACCGCCACTTGGAGAGCCACGGTGTGAACTCCCTGGCCCATCTCGGTCCAACAGTGGCGAATCTCGACCGTCGGCTCGTCGCCGTTGGCCGGCTCCCGGAAGTGCACGACGGCCCTGGCGATCTCCTTGAAGCCGTTGCCCAGGCCCGAGTTCTTGAGACCCAGTCCCAGCCCCACGGCCTTGCCGGCGGCCACGGCCCGGTCGTAGGCCGGCTTGACGGCGTCGAGACAGGCCTGAGCTCCAAGGCTGCCGTCGTCCATGATCTGGCCCGGGCCCCACACCACACCGGGGGAGATCACGTTGCGGTTGCGCATCTCCCAGCCATCGACGCCGACCTTCTCGGCCAGTCGGTCCATGATTCCTTCCATGGCGAACTGGGCCTGGTTGGCCCCGAAACCGCGGAAGGCGCCACACACCGAGTTGTTGGATCGGGCGGCGATGGCCTCGACATCGATGCTGGGTACCACGTACGGCCCCGAGGCGTGGCCGGCCGCCCGTTCCAGGACCTTCATGCCCACTGAGGCGTAGGGACCGGAATCGCCGATCATGCGAACCCGAAGTGCGGTCAGCCGTCCGTCGGCGTCGCAGCCGGCCTCGTAACGCAACCGTATGGGATGGCGCTTGGTATGAAGGAGCAGCGACTCCTCCCGGCTGAGAGTGGTGCGGACGGGGCGTCGGAGCAGCCAGGCGGCGAGAGCGGTCTGGCCCTGGTTGGACATGTCCTCCTTGCCCCCGAACGCTCCGCCGTTGGACACCAACTCGGTCACCACCACCTCGGGATCCACATCGAGGATGCGGGCGATGTCGTTGCGGTCGTCCCAGATACCCTGGCCGCCGGTGAAGACCAGCAGCCGATCGAAATCGGCGGGCGGACCGGGTCGACCGGTGAGGGGCAGGGGCTCGCCGGCCGGAACGGGTACGGCCAGCGTCGACTCGGGCTCGACGAAGGCGTGTTCCACCCGCTGGGTCTGAAAGGTCTCGGCCACCACGTGAGTGGCGGCGGCCAGTGCGGCATCGACCTCGCCTCGCCGGTAGCTGGAGCGGGACAGAATGTTGCCGTCCAGCCCCCACACCGCGTCGTCGTCGGACAGCACGTTCTCGATGGGGTTGGTCATCGGCGGCAACACGTCGTAGGTGACCTGCACTCCAGCCGCGGCCCGGCGGGCGATGGTCGGGCTCTCGGCCACCACCAGGGCCAGCACGTCGCCCAGGTACGAGGTTCGTCCCCCGACCGGGATGAAGACGGGCCAGTCCTTGTGGATCAGGCCAACCCTGAGTTCTCCCGGTACGTCGGCTGCGGTGAGGACCCGGACCACCCCGGACACGGCCTCGGCCGCCGAGGTGTCGATGGCGACGATGTCGGCCCTGGCGTGCTCGCTCAGGTGCACCGCACCGTGGAGCAGACCGTCAGGGACCATGTCGTCGATGAATGGCCGGGATCCCAGGGTCAGGGGTTCGGCCTCGTACTTCACACCCCGGGAGCCAACCCCCTTGGGCGACACCGCCACCGGCACCTCGCCCCGGGCCAGATCCTCGATGGCATCCAGGATCTTCACATAGCCCGTGCACCGGCACAGGTGGGCGCCGAGCAGGCGGGAGGCGTCATCCCTGGTCAGCGCCGAACCCTTCTTGTCGATCATGGCTTTGGCCCGCATGACGATACCCGGTGTGCAGAATCCGCACTGCAGGGCCCCGTGGGCGGCGAAAGCCCGGGCCATGGCGTCGGCCTCGGGCGCGTCCAGGCCCTCGAGGGTCAGGACCTCGGCCCCCTCCACCCTCTCCATGGAGGTCTGGCAGGCCACGCGGGCCTTGCCGTCGACCAGCACCGTGCAGCAGCCGCATTGCCCCGACGGGGCACAGCCATCCTTGGGGGAGATGATGCCGAGCTCGTGGCGGAGGGCGGCCAACAGATGCTCGTGGTCCGACGAGGCGGAAACCGGTTGGCCGTTGAGAACGAAATCGGTCATGATCGATGTCGGCCCCTGGTGTTGAGTGGTTCGGGCAAAGCCCCAAGGTACTGTTGGCTGAACAAATTGTAAAGGTACCGCGGTAGTAGACTCCCGCTGACAAACCGGTCGAGGGAGGACGGACCACCACCATGACAACGCTCGAGCAGATCCTGAACGACAGCCGGCCCGAGTACGACATCGCATCCCCGGTCGACCACCAACGGGTACGATCACTGGCGGATGCCATGATCGAGGCCGGATTGTCGGTCGACGAGCTCGTGGCCGTCGGCAACGACACCGCCCGGAACCTCGACGTTCGGGTGGCAGCAAAACTGGCCCAGTCCAAATTGGCCCTCGAGCAGGCCCTGGCCTCCGGCTGGGCCGGCTCGGTGGCGGTGGTCATGGCCATGTGGGGTGAACAGCGCCGGCTTCGTCCCGCCGGCGGCGACAACCCCACCGGTGAGGACGCGCTGCACGTCAAGCTCGATCAGCTCGACTGGTTGCTCGGTGGTGGTGGCGGCATCGATTGGCGGATCTATGCCGTCGACGACGGCGATCCCGATGACAGCGCGGCGGTGGCCGAGGAGCGGGCCGCCCTCCACCGTCATGGCGGTCGAGTCCATGTGTTGCGACTGGCCCAGGTCGTTCCGGCCGAGTCCGGTCCGCTGGCCGGTCTGGCCCACCCCGACGACTCCCGCAAGGGCGGTGCCATCGTCTACGGCGCCGCCACCGCCATGCATGACGGCATGGACGCCGTGATCATCACCGATGCCGACAACTCGGTCGATCTGGCCCAGATCGGCCTGTTGGTGGGCCGGCATGCCGCAGGTGCCGATGTGGTGATCGGGGATCGGAAGAACCCGGACTCGGTGCTGGTCAAGGCCGAGGCCCGGTGGGGCCCCGGCATCGTTGCCCTACGGCACATGCAGCGCATGGTGGGTCACGAGCTCTTTGACCGCGGCATCAGCGACACCCAGGCTGCGTTCAAGCTCTACGGTCGTGCCGCCCTCGACGCCATCCTGGCCGCGCCGTCCACCTTCGGGTTCTCCTTCGACTCCGACTGGCTGTACGCCACCATCGCCGATGGACTGACCATCGCCAGTGTGCCCTTCGCCTTCATCGACTCCTTCGCCGAGTCTGCCTCCATCGCCCAGGGACCCATGACCACCTGGGAGTCCTTGTTGCAGGGCCTGGTGGCGGCGGCCCGGGCCCGCGGAGTGGCCCACAATGAGGAGATGGCGGCCGTGGTCGACGATCTGGCCGACGCCGCCACGCTGGAACATGTGGTGCAAGCCGTTCCCGATCAGCTGGCCGGCATCGACCCGTCCCGCCTCGGTGATCCCGCCGTCATGTCCCCGTCCGAGATGCGGTCCTGGATCGAGTCTGTTCTTTCCACCCCTGCCTAGATTTCGATACCTAGAGTCGCACCTCGACATATCCCGCTCGGGTGAAGTCGCCGTCGAAGGCCAGGGCTTCCCGAACCCGTCGCCGCATGAAGGTCCAGGTCTCGCCCAGGACACCGATGGTGGTCATCAGGGGTCCACGTTCAGACGACCGCCACAGCTTCGACGCCTGTTCGTGGTGTCGTTCCCGTGTACCTATGCAGGCCGGTCTCCTTCAGTTCGGTTCGATCACGCCCTTCTGGTTGCTGAGGCGGCGATACATCTCGGGGCGCCGGTAGCGGTCGAAGTCGAACAACGTGTCCTTGTAGTGGCGGCACCAGTCGAGGTCACAGTCGGCCACCACCAGCTCGTCACCGGTGGTGACGGCCTGGGCCACGATCTGGCCCGAGGGGGCGATGATGGCGGACTGGCACAGCGACTCCACTCCCTCCTCGACGCCACCCTTGGCCACCCCGACCACCCAGGTTCCGTTCTGGTAGGCCCCGGCCTGCATGACCAGGTGGTTGTGGAAACCCTGGAGAGGGTTCTGTCCCGGGTCGGGGGCATAGTGGATGGGGGTGTTGTAGCCGATGAGGATCAGCTCCACCCCTTGCAGACCCAGTTCCCGATAGGTCTCGGGCCAGCGGCGATCGTTACAGGTGGCCAGGCCGACCAGGCCGCCGAATGCCCGCCACACCGAGAACCCCTCGTCGGACTCTTCGAAGTAGCGGCGTTCCAGGTGCTCGAACGGGCGCCACGGTTCGTTGTGCTCATGGCCCGGGATGTGGACCTTGCGATACCGGCCCACGGTCTCGCCCCGCTCGTCGACCAGGATCGTGGTGTTGTAGCGGTGCCCGTCCGGTGTCAACTCGGCATAGCCCAGCGAGAAGCCGATGCCGTGGGCCCTGGCCGCTTCGAACAGCGGCCGGGTCCCGGCCGACGGCATCTCCCGCTCGTAGTAATGATCGTGGCCCGAGACGTCCTCGGTGTACCACCGGGGAAAGAAGGTGGTCAGGGCCAACTCGGGAAAGGCCACCAGGCGAACATCACGGTCGGCGGCCCGGTCCAGCAGGGTCGTCAGCCGTTTGACCACCTGGGTCCGAGACTCGTCCCGGGAAATTGGGCCGAGCTGGGCGGCGCCGACTCGAAGGATGCGCCCGGTCACGGTTCAGCTCGTGAGGCCCATCGGATCACCGGCCGGAGACCGTAGCAGGCGAGCCACCACCGGAGCCGCCTCTTCCGATTCGATGTCGCCGGGGCGGGCTGTCACCGATCCATCGGGCTCGATGAGGAAGCCCTGGCCGGTCCGGGCCGCGAACACCTCGGGGTCGACGAACAGGCGGGGTTTGACCACGGCCGGATCACCGGTCTCGGGACAGAACGTCATGCAGTTGCCGCACTCGTTGCACAATTCGGCCCAGACCAGGTATTGCTGGCGATCAGGCTGGTCATCGAGGCTGGGAATGGAGAAGAAGGCGTCGTTGGGACACACGGTGATGCAGAAATTGCAGGCGACACAGCCGAACATCTCCAGTTCGTTGTCGACCTCACGGGGCCTCTTGGTGTTGGCCTCCCGGCTGTAGGGCTGCCCACCTTCGCTTCGAAGTCGGTGAACGTAGTGGCCGACGGTGGATGTGAACCCCTCCGTCTCCGCCGCTTCCTGACACACGGCCCGCCAGCGGCCCAGGCTGTCCACTCCGGCCTCACCAAGCGCGGTGGTCAGCGACTTGAGCATGGGAGCCAGGCGTCCATAACCTCCCGGTTTGAGCAGATCGGAGCAGACGGTGGCGGGGTTGACCCCCATGGCCAGGGTGTCGGCCAGATTGTCTCTGTTGACCCCGGCGGAGAAACTGACCATGATGTCGCCGTCGTGGCCCGGGATGTCGAATACGCCGGGCAGGGCGGTGGCCAGCCGATCGAGAAGGCTGGAGGCCAGCACGTGGAGGGGAGGCCCCGACAGGTACATGGTGTCCTCCGGCATCCAGCCCTTGATGTTGTCGACAACCAGGGTGTTGGTCAACTTGATGCCGAACCGATGGCCCCGGTCCTTGGCGTAGGTGTTCAGCTCCCCGATCAGTTCGACGCCGCGGTCGAACTGGAGGTCCTCGGCGAATGCCCGTTCCTTCACGCTCACGTCGTCATAGCCCAGCTCGTCGTTGACAATGGCCCGGACGGTGTCGTAGCCGAGCAGGGTGGGATTGAGCTTGACGATGACGTCCAGATCGTGGACGTCGATCAGATGCTTGGTGATTTGCTCGATCTCCTCCGGGGGGCAGCCATGGAAGGTGGAGAGGGTCAGCGTATTGGACAGGGCGGTGGTGAAGTCGAGATCCCGGAACTGGGAGAAGGGCTCGGGGATGTCGGCCCGGAGTCGGTCGATCTCGGCCCTGGCGTCATGCATGCCCCGGATGAAGGCGGCCACCCGCTCGTTGGAGATGCCGGCCAGATCGTAGCCAACCGACATGTCGAGCACATGGGGCCCGGGTGTACCGTCGGGGCCGGCAACGTGCCGGGTCAGCGGTTCCCATCGGCCGAGGATGTCGAGCAGCATCGAGGCCTTGACATATTCGGTCAGGCTCTGAGCCAACGACAGCTCCTGGCTCCACTCGATGTTGTAGCCGATGGTCTGCATGTCGATACAGGGCCGGGCGATTTCCAATTGGTCGAGGATCTGCACGGTCTTCAGTTCGAACAGACGTGACCCACCGAGCCAGGCCAAAACGATGTTCTGGGCCAGCTGGGAGTGGGGTCCGGCGGCAGGCCCGATTGGGGTGGCAGCCGGCCGGCCCAGGAAGTCGAAACCGAGATCGATGTCGTCGTCGGGTGACCAGAACCGCCCGGTGGGGAGATCGAAAATACGATTCCGGCTCTCGAACTCGTGATTGACGCGCCCCAACAGGTAAGTGAGGCTCATGGGGGTCAAGGGAGGGGAATCGCCGACATGGGCGTGGCCCGGGTGGTTCAGGTTCAACGCGCGCTGTGACACCCTGCCAACGTAGCGGTCGCTTTACTTTTAGTAAAGGTCACCCGGCGCGTTACTCCCGAGCCTCACTACCGGGCCGCTACCCTGATACATCATGTACGCGCCGGGTCGTCGAGCGACCTCCGATGACCCCGAATCAGGAATCGGCGACGTCGGTCGACCTGTTACGACGGTGCATGAGGACGAACGCATCAGCCGGATCATGAGCCTCAAGGGTGATCGTCGAATCTCGCTGTGCTTCCCCTGCCGGGACGAGGGTGAAACCGTGGGTCGACTCATTGCCGAGGCCAGGACACGCCTGGTCGACCATCATCGTGTGCTCGACGAGCTGGTCGTGCTCGACGACAACAGCACCGATGACACCGCGGCCCGGGCCGAGGCCGCCGGGGCCACGGTCATCCCCATCTCCCGTGTACACGATTGGCACGGTACGGGCCGGGGAAAGGGAAACGCACTGTGGGCGTCGCTCGTGGCGACACAGGGTGACTTCATCGTGTGGTGCGACGGCGACGTCACCTCGTTTCGGGCCAACTGGATCCTGCGATTGGTCGAGCCCCTGCTGGTGGACGACGACCTTGCACTGGTCAAGGCCGCCTACCATCGACCGGAGGACCTCGGCGGTGGCGGGCGAACCACGGAGTTGGTGGCCCGTCCCCTGCTCTCGTTGTTCGAGCCCGAGCTTGCCCGACTGGATCAACCGCTGGCCGGTGAGTATGCCGGCCGCCGACACCACCTGGAGCGGATTCCGTTCATGCAAGGCTGGGGGGCCGAGGTGGCCATGCTCATCGATCTGGCCCGCCGTTTCGGCCCCGATTGCATCACTCAGGCCGACCTCGGGGTCCGTCACCATCGCCACCACCCGCTACGGACCCTGTCCATTCAGGCGGCCGAGGTGACGGGCTCGCTGCTGATACGTCAAGGTCTTCACGATCACCTCGAGGCTTCGACCCTGATCCGCGACGATGGCAGTGAGGTCACCCTCAACTTTGACGAACGGCCGCCGGTGGTTTCGTTGGCCCGCCGATCTTAAGCCTCGTCCTGGCGCCGGCGGAAATCGGCCACTGCGGCGTTGATGGTGGGGAAGATGCGATCCGGTCCCAGACGGTCGGTCAACCCCGACCGGACGAGCACTGCCGTCACCTTCTCGTTGGCCCGGGCCACCGACAGCGTGATGCCCTGGCGGTCCATGTCGGTGAAGAGCTCGTCGAGATGATCGACGGCCGTGGTGTCGATCGATCCGATGCCCTCGAAGTCGAGGACCACATGGGTTTCCTCGCCCGGATTGTCCTCCAGCGCCGTGGCCAGCCGCTCCCGGAAGTACTCGGCGTTGGCGAAGAACAGGGGAGCGTCGAATCGGTAGACCAGCAATCCGGGTAACGACGCCGCTCGAGGATCGTCGAGGCTGATCCAGCCGTCCAGCCCTTCACCTTCGCCCAGCACGGCATCGTGAGGTCGGGCCACCCGACTCACCGTGATCACCACCGAAAGGGCCAGTGCCACCAGAACACCGACCAGCAGATCGGTGGTGATGACGGCCAGTGCGGTGGCGGCGGCCAGTAAGGTCTCGGTCCCGCTGATCGAGGCCAGCCGGCGGAAGCCCTGGAGATCGATGACGGCGAAGGCGGCGGCCACGATGACGGCGGCCAGACCGGCCCTCGGGATCTCGGCCAGGAGTGAGCGACCGACCAGCAGTGTCACCACGGTGGCCAGCAACGTCACCACACTCGAGAGCTGAGACCTGCTGCCCAGGGTGGCGGGCACGAAGGACCTGGAGGCGCTGGACGAGACCGGGAAACCCCCACCGAGGCCGCCGACGGCGTTCATGGCCCCCAGAGCCAGCAATTCCCGATCGGCATCGATCTCATACTGCTCCCTGGAGGCGATGGAACGGGCGGTCAGGATGTTGTCGGTGTAGCCGATGAGGGCCACACCGGCTGCCGCCGGAAGCAATTCGACCAGGTCGTCGAGCGCCACCCCGGGCACATCGGGGGTGGGTAGTGCGGCCTCGATGGACCCGACTACGGCCACATCGAGATCGAGTACGGCCACCGCAACGAGCGCACCGGCCAGACCGATGAGAGCGCCCGGGAGTTGGGGGCGGTAGCGGCGAAGAGCGAGGATCACGACCAAGGTGGCGAACCCGATGGCGGTGGTGGCTCCGTCGATCTCATCGAGCCGAGTGAAGAACTGGGCGAAGCGGGGAAAGAAGCTCTCGGCGTCGATCGGCACCCCGGTGAAGGCCCGGAGTTGGCTTGACAGCAGGGTGAGTCCGACCCCGGTGATGTAGCCGACCAGTACCGGTTTGGACAGCAGATCGGCCACGAAGCCGAGCCGGAGCACCCCGGCCAGAAGGGCGATCAGGCCGACCAGTCCGGCCAGGGCGGCCATCAGGGCCAGGTAGCGGTCGGGATCGCCGGCAGCCAAGGGAGCGACGGCGAGGGCCGAGAGCACGGCGGTGCCGGGCTCGGGTCCGATTCCGAGGTGACGGCTGGTGCCGAGCAGGGCGTATACCGGTAGGGCGGTCAGCGCCGCTCGGAATCCGGCTGAAGGGGGCAGGCCGCCCAGCTCGGCATAGGCCATGGCTTGGGGCACCAGCATGGCGGCCACGGTCAGACCGGCGAGAAGATCGGGTCGGAGCCATGCCCGCCGGTACTCTCCGAGGCGAACAAGATCGGGAAGCGATCGCGCCGCCGTCATGTTTGGACTCGGCGGGCGATGCGACGGTGGTCGTTGAGCATGGTGTCGAGTCGGGGGTCGACGAGACAGTGGTCGACCACGACGGGCCGACCCCCCACGACGGTGTGCCGGGCTCCGACCGGTCCGCATCGCAGCCAGCCCTCGATGGGGTCGATCACGACTCCGGCGAACTGCGGTCCGTCAAGCGACCAGACGGCAACGTCGCCCACTGAACCGACCTGGAGTCGGCCCAACTCGCCGCTGCGGCCAAGACAGGCGGCGCCGCCCCTGGTGGCGATATCGAGGGCGTCTCGAGCCGACATGGCCGCCGGTCCGGATCGAAGCTTGCCCTGGAGCATGGCCAGCCGGGCCTCCTGCCACAGCGAGGCCGAGTCGGCCGACGAGGAGCCGTCGCAGCCGAGCCCGACGGGGCAGCCGGCGGCTCGGAGATCGACAACCGGGGCGATGCCGGATCCGAGAATCATGTTCGAACTGGGGCAGTGGGCCACCCCCACACCGGCCCGGCCCAGTCGGGCCACCTCGGCCGAATCAGGGCGGACCACGTGGGCGGCCCAGGCCCGGTCTCCGAGCCAGCCCACCGAGTCGAAGTAGTCGACCGGGCGCATGCCGAAACGGGCCAGCGAGAACTCGTCGTCCTCGGCATTCTCGGCCAGGTGGGTGTGGAGCCGGACATCGAGCCGCTCGGCCAGTTCGGCCGACTGGCGCATCAGTTCGGTCGAGACGCTGAACGGCGAGCAAGGAGCCAGGGCGACACGGGTCATGGCGCCCCACGATCGATCGTGCCACCGCTCCACCTGGCGCTGGGACTCGGCCAGTATGTGGTCCTCGTCGGCGACGGCATCATCCGGGGGTAGGCCCCCGTCCTTCTTCGACAGGCTCATCGAGCCGTAGGTGGGATGGAATCGAACCCCGAGGTCGAGGGCGGCCCGGATCTCGGCCGACAGCAGATCACCGGCGCCGGCCGGGTGGAGATAGTGATGATCACTGGACGTTGTGCAACCGGAGAGGGCCAGTTCGGCCAGACCGACCCAGGCTGCCAGGAAGACCGCCTCCTCGTCGAGCATGGCCGTCCACCGGGGATACAGGGTCTGCAGCCAGCCGAAGAGGGGGGCGCCGGTCATGGGTGGGAAGGCCCGGGTCAGGTTCTGATAGAGATGGTGGTGGGTGTTGATCAGGCCGGGGGTGACCAGACAATCCCGGGCCGACAGCCGTCGGTTGTGGTCGGGTCGCTCGTCGGTCGAGCCGCCGACGGCGGAAATCACACCGTCGGTAATGGCGACCCAGCCCCCCGACAGTTCTCGATCCTGGTCGTCCATGGTGGCAACCAGCCAGGCACCGTCTATCAACAGGTCGCAGGTCACCAGTCGTAGACTAGGGCCGTGAGCAGGAAACGGGATCGCCCCATGATCGGGTGGCGAGAGTGGGTGGTGTTGACCGAACTCACTCCCGAGCCGATCAAGGCCAAGATCGACACCGGGGCCGTCACCTCGTCCCTGCACGCGCTCGACATGGAGCTGGTGACGGGTGAAATCGGCACGGTGGCCCGGTTCGTTCTCCAGCCCCGGCAGGGCACCCATGCCTCGGTGGTCGATGTAGAGGTGCCGATCGTGGGGTTCAAGAAGGTGCGGTCGTCCAACGGCCGGGCCGAACTCCGCCCGTTGATTCGGACCCCGATCGTATTGGGCGATACCACGTTCGAGGTGGACATCACGTTGGCGTCACGAGACGCCATGGGATTCCGCATGCTGCTGGGGCGGAGGGCCTTGAAACGGCGGTTCTGGATCGATCCCAGCCGATCGTTCCTCCATACGTCCCCATCCGAGTCTCTCCACCACTAGGTGTCGTATGAAGCTGGCCGTTCTTTCCCGACAACCACGTTCCTACAGCACCCGCCGGCTGGTTCAGGCCGCCCAGGAACGAGACGTCGAGGTGGAGATTCTCAACACCCTTCGGCTGGCCATCGACCTGTCCGGTGACGAACCCGACATGTTGTATCGGGGCGAACCGGTGGCCGACTACGACGCCATCATTCCTCGTATCGGCGCCTCCATCACGTTCTACGGCATGGCCGTGGTTCGCCAGTTCGAGCAGATGGATGTCTACACCCCGACGACGGCCAACGCCATCGCCAACTCCCGGGACAAGCTCCGGGCCATCCAGCTGCTGGCCCGCAACTCGATCTCCATCCCCGACACCACGTTCGTTCGGGATCGGGCCGATGTGCTCCCGGCCATCGAGCGGGTAGGTGGGGCTCCCGTCATCATCAAGCTGCTGGAGGGCACCCAGGGCATCGGGGTCATCCTGGCCCCCGACCGCAAGGTGGCCGAGGCCGTCATCGAGACCCTGCAGTCGACCAAACAGAACGTGCTGATCCAACGCTTCATTGCCGAGAGCCGGGGTCGCGACGTCCGCACCATCGTGGTCGGTGATCGGGTGGTGGCGGCCATGCGCCGGATCGGCAAGGAGGGCGAGTTCCGCTCCAACGTCCACCGGGGTGGCTCGACCGAGCCGGTGGAGCTCGACGAACACACCAAGCGGTTTGCGGTTCGGACCGCCCACACCATGGGCTTGCGGGTGGCCGGCGTTGACATGCTGGAGAGCGAAAAGGGCCCGATGGTGATGGAGGTCAACTCGTCACCGGGTCTGGAGGGCATCGAGGGCGCCACCCACCTCGACATCGCCGGCACCATCATCGACTACATCCAGAGCCAGGTCACCTTCCCCGACCTCGACATCCAGCAGCGGCTGGCGTCCAGCACCGGCTACGGCGTGGCCGAGCTCTATATCGGACCCGGTGCCGAACTGATCGATCACACGATCCGAGCCGGTCTGCGAGATCGTGACATCACGGCCCTGACCTTGTTCAGGGGTGATCACGTGATCCCGAATCCTCGGGACGACCGGGTGCTGGAAGTCGAGGATCGGCTCTTGTGCTTCGGTAAGTTCTCCGAGATGCGGGCGCTGATCCCGGCTCGTCGCCGGCGCCGGGCCCGGCCCAAGGCCAAGCCCCTGCCCGACGATCCTCTTGCCCAGGAGGACATCACCAAGGGTGTCTAGGTGGCTTCGGCGCGGAGCGCCTCACGGCAACTCTCCGAGTTGCTTCGAGTTTCGGCCACAGATGCCGAAACTCCCCGGACTTGAGACGGAAGTATGAGTTCACGTCCCCAACGATCGAGGTCTCGCCGCCGTCCGCCGTTCGACATCGCCGGTACCGAGGTGCCGTCGGGCAAACGGGTGCAGCTCAAGCTGCCCACCGCCCAGCTGGTTTCGGGGACCGAGGTGGCGGTACCCCTCATCGTGCTCCATGGCCGCAACGACGGGCCCACGGTATGGATCAGTGCCGCCATCCACGGCGACGAACTCAACGGGGTCGAGATCATCCGCCAGGTCCTGTCCGAGGTCAACGTCCGCTCGGTCTCCGGGACACTGATCGCGGTGCCGGTGGTCAATGTCCACGGCTTCAACGCCGGGGAGCGGGCTCTGCCCGATGGCCGTGACCTGAATCGGTCGTTCCCCGGTTCGGCCCGAGGTTCGATGGCGTCTCGGGTGGCCAACATGTTCATGAAGGAGGTGGTGAGCCGGTGCAGTCTCGGTATCGACCTCCACACCGGCTCGGGCGACCGGGTCAACCTACCCCAGATCAGAGCCGGCCTGGACGACCCCGAGACGCTGGAACTGGCCAAGGTCTTCGGCGCTCCCGTCACCATTGATGCCCACACCCGGGACGGCTCGATTCGGGAGGTGGCATACGAACAGGGCACGGTGGCCCTGCTCTACGAGGGGGGCGAGGCCAATCGTTTCGATCCTCGTTCCATCGAGGTCGGTACCGCCGGCGTGCTTCGCTGCCTGGCCCACATCGGCATGATCCCGCCCCGACCAGGCCGGACGCCGAAGACCCTGATGGCCACCGGGACCAAGTGGACCCGGTCACCCCGTAGCGGCGTACTTCACCTGGAGACCGAGTTGGGGGACGAGGTGGCCAGGGGTCAGGTGATCGCCTCGCTCCACGATCCCTTCGGTCGTCGTCTGGGCCGGATCAAGGCCCGGTCCGGCGGGATCGTGGTGGGCCGAACCCACCGGGCCCTGGTCAATCAGGGTGACGCGGTGGCCAACATCGCCGAGATCAACGGCTTCGGCTGATGTGTTCCATCTCCACCCGGTGGGTGATGTCACGGACATTCTCGATCAGTCGCCGGTCATGGCTGACCAGGATGACGGTGCCGGCGAAGTGGTCAAGGGCGGCCTCCAGTTCCTCGATGGCCTCCAGGTCGAGGTGATTGCTCGGCTCGTCCAGGACCAGCAGGTTGCAGCCCGTGATGGCGAACACCGCCAGTAGTGCCCTTGTTTGTTCCCCCGGTGACAGCTGGTCGGCCGGCCTCCGGAGGTGCTCAACCCCCAGCCCGAGTTTGGCCAGCTGACTGCGAGCCTCCGGTTCGGTCGTGCCCGTCGCCTCCATGAAGCCGGCCAGTAACGTCGATGCCTGGGCGAACGGCCGCCGATGCTGGTCCGTGCGGCCCACCCTGGCGTTGGCGGCCAGGTGAGCGGTTCCGGCCTCAGGAGCCAGATCGCCGAGCAGCAGGCCGAGCAAGGTGGTCTTGCCCGAGCCGTTGGACCCGGTGATCAGCACCCGGTCTCCCCACGCGATCTCCAGGTCGACGGGGCCGACGGTGAAGCCGCCCCGCCTGACCACGGCACCTTGCAGGGCGGCGACGCGTTCGGCGCTGCGGGGAGCGGGGGCGAAGCGAAGTCGTAGTACCCAGGGCTCGAACGGTTTGTCAACCGCGTCGAGCCGGTTCAGGGCCCGTTCGGCTTGGCTCGCCTTCGATCCCAGGTCCTCGGCGCCTCGGATCTTGGCCGCCCGGATGTTGCGATCCGGCTCGTCGACCCGGGACGCCCGCCGGGCCCGGTTGGCCCCGCTCGTTGACCACCGCTGGGTGCGGTCGATCCGCTGCTCGATCTGGGTCTTGGCCGACACATAGTCCTGGTACTGCTGCTCGTGGCGTTCACGGGCCCGTCGGCGCTCCGTCTGCCAGGCGTCGAATCCGCCGTGATACAGGGTGGCCGCATGGTCGTGGCCGTCGAGTTCCAGAACAGAGGTGATCGTTGCTTCGAGGAAGGCCCGGTCGTGGCTGATGACCACAAGACCTGCCGACCGATCGGCGACCAGCTGCTGTAGTCGTTCCAGGCCGTCCAGATCGAGGTCGTTGGTCGGTTCGTCCAGGAGGAGGATGTCGTGCACGCTGAGGTTCATCGAAGCCAGGTTCAGCTTCGTCCGCTGGCCACCGGACAGTTGGGTTGTTGGCCGATCCCGGTCCAGTCCGTCCAGACCGACGGCGACCAGGGCGGCGTCGAAGCGGGCTTCGGTGGACTCGGGTTTGGTGGCCACGTAGCGGGCCAGTGCCCGGTCGTACCGGTCGGCTGCCCCCGGTTCGCCGTGGGACAGTGCCCGGGTTGCCGCCTCGAACTCGTTGTTGACGGCGGTCAGACCGCTGCGGCGGGCCAGGAGTTGTTCCACCGACTCGCCCGGCCCGTCATCGAGCTGTTGGGTCACGAGCCCGACACCGGCATCGGCGGGGATGGTGGTGATCCGGCCCTTGTCCGGGGTCAGATGGCCGGCCATGAGCGACAGGAGTGTGGACTTGCCCGAACCGTTGGGGCCGATCACGCCTATTCGGTCACCGGGCCCGACGGTGGCGCTGACACCGTTGAGCACGAGCGTCGGGCCATAGGAGAACGACACATTGTCGACGACGAGCTGAGCGGACACGACACCTCACTGCGAGAACTCTCCGGAACGGAGAACGAACAGGGACCGGTGGATCAACTCAGCACGTCGTTCAGTCTATTCGATTCTCAAGGTTCAGGTGTGGAGAGGCGGTATGGCCTTGCGAAGCAAGGCCAAACTGCATCATGGCTCTGGCTTCGATCAGTAAGGCTCGTTTCATCCAGTCCGGGAACCCCCGGGCTTTGACCGACATGTCAATCACCCTCGACTTCTCGTCGAGCACGATCCGTTCGAACCCGGCCATGATCAGCAAGCTCAACAATGCTAAAAAGTAAGAACAATATTGCAATATCGAAAGTCGCCGAAGCTTCGGACGGGGGCGTTGGTCACCGTTGTCATGCACCCGTCCTGGGGATCGAGCCCTGGACCATCGACCGACACCGGACGATGAGCTAGTACGGCGAGACCGTGCTCCTGCCGACGGCCGAAGACGGCTTGAGTTTGGCCTCCGGCTAAACGTCGTCGAAACTTGACTCAATTGTGAACATCCAAGCCACGAAGCGAAACTAGGGTGCAATCGATGTCCGAAATTGCCGGCCACTACGGGAGTTCAGGTCTGTTCGATCGGATCGTCGGAGCGTTCGAGGCGGCTGGGCTATCCATCGGGGAGATCGACACCGACCTGCTGGCCGGCGTCGACGAGTTCCATCTGGGGGGTCGATCTGCCACCGATGCGTTGCTGGCCGATGTCGGCCTCCGGCCGGGCTCGTCGGTCGTCGACGTAGGGTGCGGCATCGGAGGCGCAGCTCGGGTGATCGCCGGCTGGGGCTGCACCGTCGTGGGTGTCGATCTCACGCCCGAGTTCGTCGACGTCGCCGTCCGGCTGACGGCTGCGCTGGGTCTCGACAGTCGGGCACGATTCGAGGCCGGCAATGCGCTGGACCTGCCGTTGGACGATGACTCGGCCGACGTGGCGACGCTCCTGCATGTCGGTATGAACATCGCGGACAAGAGCACGTTGATGAACGAGGTTGCCCGAGTGCTCCGGGCCGGCGGTACCGCTGCGGTCTATGACATCATGCGGGTCGGAGAGGGGGACATCGCCTTTCCGACACCCTGGGCTTCGTCGGCCGATCACTCGTTCGTGGCCTCGCCCGAAGAGTACGTCCGAGCGCTGCAGGAAGCCGGCTTCGTCCAGGCTGCAATCACTGATCGGCGTCCCTTGGTGCGGCAGGCGATTGCCGCCCAGCAGGCCGATCCGCCTCCGGTCCACCTGGGCCATTTGATGGGACCGCAGTTCTCGGAGATGTTCGCAAACCTCCTTCCGCTCGTCGCCGCCGGGGTCTTGGCGCCAATGCAGATCATCGCCAGGAAGGCTTGATCAAACGTCCCAACGCAAGACGTCGGTTCCTCTTTCGCCCGACCCGAACGGTACCGGCACACCGTCATGTGGTGCCAGCGCACCAGGCAGGCGCCGGACTCAACACTCCTTGCGACCATCGGCGTGGAGAGACATCTCCGGCAATCGTCGGTTCCCAAGCCGATCACCAACGACTTCGGTTTCGAGCCCATGTGAGTAGTTGGCTTCAGCAAGGACTGCTGGTGGCGCCTACGATGCAGTGTGGTCCGACGTTCAGAGCAGAGACGCCCGATCGACTGGCAATTTGACTCATATCAGCCGACTCCGATTGGCAGGCTTCGTGGTCCGATCTTCACCCGATTCGGGACCCTCGTCGCTGCAATCGGGGCTGGTTTCTCGCTTGCCGGCAGGTCGTCTCCTCGTCAGCCGTCTACGGCTCACGCCACGAACTGATCACGGGTGTTCCCGCGCACGGGATAAGTGCCGTCCTCGGGTGATCGTCGGTGGTTGGTGGGGTACATTATCGACCGGGGTGACCGATGCCCGTTGGCACCACTGTCGGCCTCGCCCGAGCGCGTCCGAGATTGCCGGCTTTGGGTTGGTCGGCGAGCGTGTTGTGAGCGTCAACGGTCCCGGTAGACGTCGCGGCGGTGGCCGACGCGCACTACCTGAA
>JAHEJM010000088.1 GCA_024638815.1 Acidimicrobiales bacterium
CCGGCCCTGTGGGACGATGGGCGCCGATGCTGACCGAGGAGACGGGCCAGGCCGGCGACGGGCCGGACGCCAAGGGTGGCGACCACCACCCGGGAGGCGACGTCGCCTCGACCCGGGGTTTGATGGGGGCGGCTCTGGCCGTGACCGCCTGGGGGTCGGTGAGCGTGCTGGCCAAGGCCATCTCCATGGGCGGGATCTCCATTGCCGTCTACCGGTTCCTGCTCTACTTCGCCGCCGTGGCGCTGTGGATGGCAGTGCGGAAGGCACCCCTGACGCCCCGGGTTTTGGTCAAGACCCTGTTCGGAGGAGGAGCCCTGGCTCTCGACGTCGCCTTCTTCTTCACCGCCATCAAGACGACGTCGGTCATGAACGCCACCCTGATCGGGGCCCTGCAACCCATCGTGGTCGGGGTGGTGGCGGCCCGATTCTTCGGTGAGCGCATCCGAGGTCGGGACGCCGTGTGGTCACTGGTGGCCCTGGCCGGTGTGGGTATCGTGGTTCTGGCCGCCGCCGACTCGGCGGTGTCAAGCCTGCGCGGCGATCTTCTGGCCTTCGGCGCCCTGTTCTCCTGGAGCGCCTATTTCATCGCCTCCCGCCAATCCCGGGGCGTGGTCACCCCCACCGAGTTCACCGCCGGCTCGGCGTTCTGGGCCGGCGCCCTCAATCTGCCCCTGGCCGTCGGCCTCGGTCAGGACCTGTCACCTCCCACCGGCAGGGATCTCGTGCTGTTGCTGATCATGACGTTCGTAGCCGGGGTGGTGGGGCACAGCCTGATGAACTGGTCATTGGTCCGCATTCCGCTGTGGATCGGCTCCACCTTCACCCTGTTCATTCCGGTTGCCGCCTCGGTGCTGGCCTGGGCCCTGCTGGGCGAGCCGCTCACGGCCATGCAGATGCTGGGCACCGCCGTGGTTCTGGGTGCACTGGCCGCCATCGTCATCGGCCAGTCCAGTCGCAAGCCACGTTTGCGCTAGCCTCGGTCGGGGGACGCCAAACTATGACCATCCGCCCCGTTCCCACCAAACCGTCCGGTACGAACCGATGCTTCTTCTGTTGACCGTTCCCGCCCAGGGCCTGCCTGACGATCCCGTCTCCGACCTGGCCGAAGCCATTCAAGCCACCAACATCGGGCCCTGGGACTATGTCATTGCCGCCGCCATATTCCTTGGTTCGCTTCTCGTGGCCCGGCTGGTCCGTTGGGCAATCGAGCGTGCAATCGCCCGGACCCGGACCGATGATTTCCTGGGCAACCTGTTCGGCCGCATCGGTGCCTACATCGTGGCCACCTTCGGCCTCATCTACGCCCTGGATTGGCTGGAGGTGGCCATCGGCCCGCTGCTCGGTGCCCTCGGCATCGCCGGTATCGCTCTCGCCTTCGCTCTCCAGGACATTCTCGAGAACTTCGTGGCCGGCATTATCCTGCAGGTCCGACGGCCGTTCACCACCGGGGACGAGATCGAGTCTCTCGGCTACGAGGGAACCGTCACCGCGGTCGACGCCCGAAGCGTCACCATCCGCACCCCGGACGGTGAAACCGTGCGCCTACCGTCGGCCTCGGTCATCAAGGACCCGATCATCAACCACACCACCCACGGTCTACGCCGGACCACGGTCGATGTCGGCGTCGCCTACGGCACCGATCTGGCCCTGGCCACCTCGGTGGCGGCGGCTGCCGCAGCCGACGTCGACGGCGTACTCGAGAGCCCGGCTGCCGAGGCCCTGGTTCACAGTTTCGGTGAATCCAGCATCGATCTGGCGGTGCGGTTCTGGCACGAGCCCTCCATCGCCGAGCTGTGGAGGACCCGCAATGAAGTGGCCCAGGCCGTCGACGTCGCCTTCCGCAGCCACGACATCGAGATCCCGTTCCCCCAACGGGTGCTGTACTCGGGCGACACGTCGAAAGACGACTCGAACGACGGAGCTGCCACCGCAAACTAGGCTTCCATCACACCGGGCCGAGGTTCGCTGTGGGCTCCCTGCGGTCGCGGTGTTGTACCATGTGGCCGCCGGGCCCCGCATCCAACAGCGCGTTGCCGATCACTGGACACCCGATGACACACCAGCCGCTCACAGCTCCAGACCGGGACCCGGTGGACGGTGAGGGCGTAAGGGCCTTGGAGCGCCAACTCCGTCCGGCCGATGTCGCCGTCTCGCCCGCCGTAATGGGCGCGGCCCGGGCCAACCGCCACAGCTTTGCCCGCTCCCTGATACGGGCGGCGGCCCGTGGCCGGTGGCGGGTGGAACGGGAACGGTTCGACATCGATGCCGACGGTCGAGGCGAAGCCGTGTACCGGGTCGATCTCGATGGTGGGCGATCAGACCATCGGGACCGGGCCGGGGCCGGAGACGGCCTGCGGCTGGTGGTTTTTTCCCAGGTTCTGGACGAGAGTGAGCGAACCGACCGGGTCATCGCCCGGGATTGGGACGTCACGGCCGCCCTGTGTCGGGGAGTGCTCGACGCTGAGCGCTTGGCCCAACTGCGGGCCAACGTGACGGCCCAGGAGGATGGTCGGGCCGATGGCGACACCTTGATCTGGGGTCGGGCCAACCGCAGCGCCCGGTACTTCGAGACCGTGGTCGAGAGCCTGGCCGCAGGCCGTCAGCCCGATCCCGGCCGGGTCGGTGACGACGCCTACCTCATGCGCAGCACGGCGTTCTACGGCAACGGCAAACTCGGCTTGCTCGACTTCGACGGCGACCGGGCCGATGGCCACCGCCGCCACCCGCTTCAGGTTCCGTACCGGGCCCAGATGTTGACGGCCTGGCTGGTCCGGGAGTTCGGTCTCGATCTGGTCGAGCACTGCGCCCGACGGCGGTCGGATCGGGCCGTGGCCCTCAACGCCGAGTGGCGGCGGTTCTTCGGACTGGGCAACGCCACCGGACTTGGCCTGGTGCCCTATGTGTTTCGCCACCCGGTGGTGTTCGACCGCTGGGTCACCATCCGGGAACTGGCCCGGGCCAATGCGGTGGCCGCCGATGTGGCCGCCACCGCGGCCGGAGCCCGCCGGATCGACGTCCTGTTGTCTCGGGCAATCACCCACTTCGAGCAGCGCCCCGGCCTGTCGACCGCCCCCTACCCGAGCGGCCCCGATATCGCCGCCGGTCTCCGTGCCCTTCGAGCCGACCGGTCGGTCGACGAGCGTTCGCCGGATGGCGCAGCGCCACGATCGGAGCCGCCGAGCCGTTCGAGTTCGGACAACCCGGAGCCGGCAACGAGTCCGGGAAACACAACCGCCGACCTGCTGGCCCGGGCCGAGGCACTGCATGCCGAGGTCGGAGCCGTGGTCGAGTCGATCGTGGTCGAGTTGGACGACTCGCTCGACACCGTCCTGGAGGAGTTGCTGGTGGTGGACGAGGTGGTGTCGTCGCCGCTGCCCGGCGACTGCGGCCGGCTGCTCGCCGTCATGACCGACGAGTACCGCTGGCTCGCTCGATTCGACCTGGACTCTGACGACGCCACGCACTGGTTCTGGTACATGTCGGCCGACAGCCAGGAACCGCGCCGGGGTCGCCGGGGTGTTGACCGAGGCGAGGAAACCGAGGTCATGGTCGGGGTGGCTCCGATGATGGCGGCCCTGGCCCGAAGCCTACGAACCGTTCCCGCCGACGAGCCGGTGTGGAAGTTCGCCATCGAGCACCCCCGGCACACACTGGCTCTGGACCGGCTGTCCACCGTGGTCGGGCTGCGCTACGGCGAACCCCGGGTCAACGCCTGTGACCGGCGGTTCCTGCCGCTCGATCTTCAGCGGCTGCAGCTGGCCATATACGGGATGGAGAACTTCAGCCCCCAATCCACGGACTGGCTGCGGGTCACCTTGTTTTCGGGGGCGCCCCGAGCCGACGAGGTGGCGGCCGGTCTCGACGACGACTGGATGTTCGCCGTCAAGCCCGATCACGGCAACGATTCCACCGAGGACACATGATGAAACCAGACCGCCCCCTCTTCGTCGACGGATTGCAGATCTCGAACTGGAGTCGGGCGGTGTTCGAGGAGAACCTGCGGGGCGGGGTCGATGCCGTCAACGCCACCTGTGCGGTGTGGGAGGGGCCGTTGGAGACGATGGGCATCATCGGTCGGCTCTACGAGCTGTTGCGGGTCAATGCCGACGTGGCCACCCTGGCCCTGACCGTCGATGACGTGACCGCCTGCCGCCGGGACGGCCGGCTCGGGGTGTTCCTCGGGTTCCAGAACACCTCCCCGTTCGGCGACGACTACACCATGGTCGAGGTGTTCCACCGGCTGGGGGTGCGGGTGGCCCAGCTCACTTACAACATCCAGAACCTGGTGGGCGGGGCCTGCTACGACCCGGTCGATTCCGGGTTGACCCGGTTCGGTCGTCGGATCGTGGCCGAGATGAACCGGGTGGGCATGGTGGTCGACCTGTCCCATGTCGGGTATCGGACCTGCCGCGACGCGGTTGACGCCTCGGCCGCTCCGGTGGCCATCACCCATTCCAACCCCCTGTGGTTCTTCCCCTCGCCCCGGAACAAACCGGACGATGTGATGAAGGCGGTGGCCGGTCGGGGCGGGGTGGTGGGCTGTTGCCTCTACCCCAACATCGTGGAGTCGTTTGCCACCCGGGACGACTTCTGCCGCATGGTGGCCGATCTGGCCGACCAGATCGGCATCGACCATGTCGCCCTCGGTTCCGATTCGGTCCGAGGCTGGGGCGACGACTACCTGGCCTACCTCCGCAACGGTCGATGGCAGCCGCCGGACCCCTCGGCCCCCGCCCCGACCTGGCCCCGGTGGCCCGACTGGTACCAATCACCCGAGGATTTCCCCTCGCTGGCCGAGGGCCTGGGTCGGGTCGGCTTGGACGGCGACGCCGTGGCCAAGATCCTGGGCGGCAACTGGCTTCGACTGTTCGCCGAGGTCTTTTCCGGCGACAAGGCCGGGACCGACCGGTCATGATCGGCGGCTCCGGGCCGCCGGTCGAGGGGTCCGCCGGCTCGGTGCCAGGCCCGGCAACGGCGGTCCGAATCGCCGTGCGGGAGGTTCGTGAGGCGGCCGAATGGTCACTTCGGGCCGCCGGAGTGGAACCGGGGAACGCCCGAACGGCGGCCGAGGCTACCGCCCGGGCCGAGGTCTGCTTTGGTGTCGGGCTCGACGCACTGCGGTGCTCACTGCTGCTGCTCGACCGGATTGAGGCCGTGGCACCGGCTCCTACGGTGAACGTGGACGGCGGCGTCGCGGTGGTGACCGAGGCCGAGGACATCGGGGTCCTGGTCCGGTCCCACCGCATGGCACTGGCCGTGGCCACCGAGGGTGGCCCCGAGGTGCTGCGCATGGAGGGCATCTCGTGGCATCCGGGCGCGGTCGGTGTGCTTCTGGCGGTCAACGGTGCTGTCGACGTGACGGCGGTCGGTGTCGACGGCGACGGCCGCTGCATCGGCTGGTCCGTGGTTCGCCCCGACGGTGTCTGCCTGGTCGAGGGCTTCGACCCGCCACCTCCACTCCGGCCCGACGTGCTCGAGCTCAATCGGTCGGGCTCCGGCCCGGTTGGTCCCGGTCAGGCCGACATGGCCCACCGCACCACCGGCCGACCGGCCGTGGTGGTCGCTCGATGCAGAGGTCCGATCGAGGGCCGGCATCGCCGGATCATGGTTTCCCGGTCGGAGATCGAACGGCGGCGACGGGCCGCCGTCGCCGGAGGACTGCGGGTCGACCGCCGGCTCTGGCTCGATATGGCCGCCCGTTCGCACCGCTTTCTCGTTCCCGACTAGCGGCGGGGTCGTCGGAGCCACCCGTCCGGCAACATCTCGACACACCGGGTGGGTGGCGAGCGCCGGCCGTTGTCGGGTGGGTCCTGATCGGCCGGCCGCTACCCTTGAGCTGCGCCGCGTTGACCTGATGGATCCGGGGAGGATCCCGGCCCTTCCTTCGGGCCAACGCAGCAGACAGGTGGTGCGGCCCCGATGCCCACCGCCAACCCTGCCCCCGAAGATCTCGGGGGCCCCGGCAGCGCCGGGTCCGTAGGGAGGTAACAGCCCGCATGAGGGCATATGAATTGATGGTCATCTTCCGGTCCGAAACCGAGGAATCGGCCGTTCAGACCTTCATCAATCGACTGGAAGCCATGGCCAAAGAGGCCGGTGGCTCGCTCGAGAAGCTCGACAAGTGGGGCCTTCGTTCCTTCGCCTACGAGATCGACAAGATGAACGAGGGCTTCTACGTCGTCTTGGAGTTCGTCGCTCCCAACGCCTTGAACGAGGTCGACCGCGTCTTGCGGCTCGCGGATGAAGTGATCCGCCACAAGTTCATCCGCCTGCCCCTCGACGAGGCATCTCGTCGAGGCCTGGCCGGCGTGACCGCCTGAGGAGATACTCATGGCAATCGACAACAACGTCACCGTCACCGGCAATGCCACCCGGGAGCCCGAGCTCCGGTTCACCCCGTCGGGGCAGGCCGTGGCCAACTTCGGTGTGGCCGTCAACCGCCGGTGGCAGAACCGACAGACGAACGAGTGGGAGGAGGCTGTGTCCTTCTTCGACATCACCTGCTGGTCCACCCTGGCCGAGAACGTGGCCGAGTCCGTGGCCAAGGGAACCCGGATCACCGTTACCGGCCGGCTCGATCAGCGCAGCTGGGAAACCCAGGACGGCGACAAGCGGTCCAAGGTGGAGATCGTGGCCGATGACGTGGCCGTCTCACTTCGCTGGGCCACGGCCGAGGTGCTGAAGAATCAACGTTTCGATGGTGGAGGCGGCGGTGGCGGCGGCAGCGGTGGTGGCCGCCCGTCCGGTGGCGGCAACACCCAGCCGGCCCCCTACAACCCCGATGAGGAGCCGTTCTAGTCATGGCAAAAGGAAACTCCCGCAAACGAATCAAGCCCAAGGACACCGGTCGAAGGACAAAGAAGAAGGTGAGTGTCCTCAACACCGAGGGCGTGACCTACGTCGACTACAAGGACGTGGAGCTGCTGAAGCGGTTCATGTCCGACCGGGCCAAGATCCGCGGTCGCCGGGTCACCGGCAACGACTCCCAGCAGCAACGTGAGGTGGCCCGGGCCATCAAGAACGCCCGGGAGATGGGTCTCATGCCCTACACCAGCCGGGTCACGACCCAGCGTCGGGGCGGTCGCCGCGACGACGGTGAGGGTCGGGGCCGCCGTGGCGATCGCGACGACAGAGGGGATAGGGGCGACAGAGGCGATCGCAGCGACAGCCGGGATCGGGGTGACAGAGGCGATCGCAGCGACAGCCGGGATAGGGGCGACAGCCGGGATCGCGCCGACAGCGCCCGGTCCGACGCCGATGATCAGAACAAGGAAACGGTAGAGGAAACCACCGAGACGGTGGAAGAGACGGTGGAGGCCTAGGCGATGCGAGTCGTATTGCACGAATCTGTGGCCGGGCTCGGCAGCCGGGGCGATCTCGTCGAGGTGGCCGACGGCTATGCCCGGAACTCGTTGATTCCCAAAGGTCTGGCCCAGCAGGCCGGCTCCGGGGTCGAGTCCCAGGCCGAGGCCATGAAGCGCTCGTGGCGGCTGAAGAACGCCAAGGAGCGGGAGGCGGCCGAGGAGATCGCCAAGATCCTGGTATCGCGGGCCATCGAGATTCCGGCTCGGGCCGGCGCCGAGGGCAAGCTGTTCGGATCGGTCACGGCGGCCGACATCGCGGCCGCCATCCAGGCTCAGGCCGGTGTCGACCTCGACCGGAAGATGGTGGATGTCGAGGAACCGATTCGGTCCATCGGCAGCCATCTGGTCACGGTCAAGCCCCACGCCGAGGTGGAGTTCCCCGTCACCGTCAGCGTGGTCGAGCAGGAGTAACGAACGGGGCGAGCCGGCTCCCACGTGCCGATTTTCGACCGTCAACAACCAACCGGGTGTCATCGTGTGTCGGTGGCGCCCGGTTGGTGATTTTTACCCAACTGTCAGGTTGTCCACAGGTCCTGTGGATTGCGCGTCGAGCCGTCGTCATCATCCCCAGACGGTGTTGATACAGGTGGCGGCAGCCGGGGCGATTTCGACCGGTGGGGGACATTGGGACCAGAACGGGTACAGGTTCACGATCGGCGCGTTCACTGTCACAGAGCGTAAGTAGGCTGCCATTCAGGGCGAAAGTTGCCCTCGATCCGTGTGGTCGTTCTCCACACCGGCCTGGTGGCCTTCTGTTATCCATTCGTCATGTTGCATCGACACCCAATACCAGCAACGCCAAGATCTGTGGATAAGTCGGGGTTCTTCTGTGGAAATACCCCCGGCCTGCGACCGACGCCGGCGCCGTTTTCCGCAGATATCCCCCCTATATCCACAAGTTTTGGGTCTAGCGACCCACAGCTGATCTGGGCCAGGATGGTCGATCGGGATGGGCCACCGGTGCGTCCGTCGACGACTGATCGTCGGCCACCGTTGCCCGGCGCGACATGGGACAGGGAGAGAATGATCAGGGAGCAGGACACAACTGAGCACGGTGACGGGGCGGTGACCGGTGGCTGAGCGGTTGTCGGAACGGAACACCCCGGGACGGGTACCCCCGCATAATCTCCGGGCCGAGGAATCGGTGTTGGGAGCCATGCTGTTGTCCCGGGAGGCCATCGCCGAGGTGGTCGAGAACCTCGATCCCGATCACTTCTACAAGCCGGCCCACGGCCACGTCTACGACGCCGTCATGGGTCTCTACGGAGCGGGCCAACCGGTCGACGCCGTCACCGTGGCCGAGGAGCTGCAGCGGGCCGGACTGCTGGACGAGATCGGGGGACCCACCCTCCTGCTGGACCTTCAGGCCAACACCCCGGCCATCAGCAACGCCGGTCACTACGCCAAGATCGTGGAGGAGCACGCCATGTTGCGGCGGCTCATCACGGTCAGCAACGAGATCGCCGAGACCGCCTACGGGGTGCCCGACGATGTGGTGAAGGCCATCGACGACGCCGAGGCCCGCATGTTCGAGGTGGCCCAGCGTCGGGTCACCAACACCACGTCCGAGATCAAGGACCTGCTGTCGGCCAACCTCGACCGGTTGGAGATGCTGTACGAGCGGGGTGAGTCGATCACCGGTGTCAGCACCGGTTATGTCGACCTCGACGAGTTGCTGTCGGGGCTCCAGCCCAACTCCATGTATGTGATCGGGGCTCGCCCGGCCATGGGGAAAACCGCGTTCTCGCTCGGCATGGCGGCCAATGCGGCCATGAAGGATCAGAAGCCGGTACTCATCTTCAACCTGGAGATGAGCCAACTCGAACTGTCCCAGCGCATCCTGTGCTCCGAGGCACTGGTCGACTCCAGCCGGATCCGGACCGGCAAGATCGGCGAGGCGGAGTGGACCCGGATAAGCCACGCCGTCGGCCGCCTGGCCGAGGCCCCCATCTACATCGA
Organism: Acidimicrobiales bacterium; assembly: GCA_024638815.1. Classification (GTDB taxonomy): domain Bacteria; phylum Actinomycetota; class Acidimicrobiia; order Acidimicrobiales; family SZUA-35; genus JAHELU01. The sequence continues at coordinate 9,324 of JAHEJM010000088.1, forward strand.
CGACAACCCCCACACCTCGGTCATGGAGATCCGGGCCAAGGCCCGGCGGCTCCAGAGCCGGGTCGGTGATCTGGGCATGGTCATCGTCGACTACATCCAGCTCATGACCGGCCGGTCCAATGCCGAGAGCCGCCAGGTCGAGGTGTCGGAGATCAGTCGTGGACTCAAGATCCTGGCTCGTGAGCTGGAGGCTCCGGTGGTGGCCCTGGCCCAGCTCAACCGTCAGCTGGAGCAGCGAGTGGACAAGCGGCCCATGCTGTCGGATCTGAGAGAGTCGGGGTGCATGCCCGCCGGCACCCGGCTGCTCATGGCTGACGGATCGGAGCGCACACTCGGCGATCTGCTCCTGAGCCAGGACACCCCCGACGTCCTCGCTGTTGACGACCGCTTCCGGGTCGTGGGGCGACGCCTGCTCAAGACGTTCACGTCCGGAAGGAAGATGGTCTACCGGCTCTCACTGGCCTCCGGTCGAACCGTCGATGCCACCGGCTGCCACCGGTTCTTGACTATCGGAGGTTGGACACCGCTGGCGGAGCTGGCGGCCGGGGAGTTCGTGGCCACGCCACGATTGCTGCCCGAGCCGGGTCAGCCCGATGAGTGGCCCGACGACGAGGTTGTCCTGCTGGCCCACCTCCTCGGCGACGGTTCGGTGGTGAAGGCGGTGAAGTATGCGTCGGTCGACGAGGCGAACCTGGAAGCGGTGTGTTCGGCCGTCCGTCACTTCGGTTGTGAGGCGACCTTCGAGGGTGCCGGCACGGCGAAGCGAACGGGGGCGGTGCAGCTGTGGGTTCCGTCTCCGCATCGATTGACCAACGGTCGGCACCATCCGATCCGGGACTGGCTCGAGACCCTCGGTGTGTGGGGCAAGCGCTCGTACGAAAAGACCATCCCCGAGGAGGTTCATCGGCTTTCGACCAAGCAGATTGCGCTCTTCCTCTCGCACCTGTGGTCGACCGATGGTTCGATCACGGTGTCGCGCAACCGTCGAGGCCCGCTGGTCCGCTGCTACTACTCCACAACATCCCGTGACCTGGCACTCGGTGTGCAGCGACTCTTGCTTCGGTTCGAGATCCGGTCGACGGTGTCGGTGGCCCGCAAGGCCGGGTACCGCAAGGGTTACCAGGTTCGAGTTCAAGGTCAGCCCGACTTATTGCGGTTCATGACCGAGATCGGCTGTCATGGACAGCGGGGTTCGGTGGTGCCCGAAGCAATCGAGATCCTACGAACCATCGAGCCGAACCCGGTGATCCTGTCCGACGACGAACTGGTCGACCTCGCCACATCGGATCTTCACTGGGACCGGATCACGTCGATCGAGCCCCTCGGTGTGCAGCCGGTGTTCGATGCCACGATTGCCGACGTCCACAATTTTGTGGCCAATGGGGTGGTGGCCCACAACAGCCTCGAGCAGGATGCCGACGTCGTGATGTTCCTGTATCGAGATGAGGTCTACGACGACCAGTCCCCGGACAAGGGAATCGCCGAGGTCATCGTGGCCAAGCACCGCAACGGGCCCACGGGCCGGGTCCGGATGGCGTTCCGGGGCCAGTACACCCGGTTCGACAACATGGCCCGCTCCATTCCCTCGGGCGGCCCACCGCCGGACTCCGAACCCCAAGCCGATTTCTAGTCGAACATCCTCCCCGGGGACTTTGTAACCCTGACGACTCCTCCGGAGCGAACTTTGAGCCTGGGGCGACCCGCCAGAGGGTCGTTGGCGGCTCAAAGTTCGGGGCTACAGGGTGATTGGCCTACTCGCCGACCTGGACCAGGACCGACGGCGGCTGGGCGTCGGGCGAACCGGTGGCGCCCGCGGCCCGGTATTGCACGATGGCCACGATGGCGAGGACCGTGGCCAGTACCAGCAAGGCCTGGAAGATCAGTGACGTCTGCAGGAGGCGGCCATGGGCTCGGCCCACGGTTCGTTGCCCGTTGCGGACCTCGATGATGCGGGACAGTGTCGACTCGTCGTCACCCGGAATCGATCCGGCGTCGCGCCCGGCGCTGGGATCGCCCTTCGCCGTGGCGTCGTGGTCGGCCGTGCTGTGGCGCTCCGCCGTGTCGTCGTGGTCCACCGTGGTGCTGCGCTCGATGGTGGCGAGCCGGCGCCGCCGGTCTCGATGGTGAACGAGGAGTGTGTCGAGCGACGTCGCAGCGTCGGTTGTTATCGGTGAATCCATTCCCGCAGATCCTTTCCTTCCTCGAGGTCGTCGACGGGATCGGTCCCGATCTTGAATCACGTCGGCTGGGCGGACCTGCCCAGCCACGGCCTGCTCCGGTTGCTCAGCCCACCAGGGTGGCCAGAGCCCAGATCACCACGAACAGCCCGATGGCGATCTGAATGAGCGATCGTACGAGCGGTGGTTGGGCCAGTTCGTCCTCGCCCACGTCTTCCTTGGGTCTGATCAGGGCGGCGCCGGTTCCGATCACAAGTGCCCCGCCGACGGCGAGCATCAACAGCACGAGGGTGTCTTCGCCGAGAAATTCGCTCAAGAATTTCAGGATATCCGACGATGCAACAAGCACCGGTGGACATCACCCTCACCGGAACACTTGGGAACTGGACAGGAGGCGTCCTCCTCCACACGCATCGCCACAGCTCTTTCCCAAGAGCTGACGCCGGCGCCTCCTGTTCAGCCCCTCGTCCCGGCCCGAACGGCGGCGAGAGTGGGGGAAGGTGCCAGATCGAGTTCGGTGACCTCGCCGGAGACGATCCGGGCAACCGCGGTGTCGGTCGATTCGCCCGTGATCGTGTGCCGCAGCATGAGTGCCCCGGTTTCGGTGTCGAAACAGAACCACGAGCGCACACCCCACCGGCGGTCCGTGATCACCTTCCCGGTTTGGGGGTTCGGGTTCACCCTGGCCTCCCAGCACGAACCGGGCCGAGCGGGTTCGGCGCCGACCACGGTCCGCATCACGGTGATGTGATCCATGGCGGCCACGGTGTAGCCGGCCATGGTGTCGTCGGCCGCGGTCGTGTCATCGGCCATGGTGTCGTCGGCCGAGGTCGTGTCGTCGGTCACGGTGTGGTCGGCCGCGGTGTCGTCCGGAGCGTCGTCGTCGGCCCCGAACCCGGTGCCGGCCGCCGAGTTGTCGGTCGATGTCGTGGCGGTCGACGCCACGTTGCGGCGGGGCGGGTCCGATTCGGCCATGGTGGTGCACAGGAATTGTCCGGTCCGGTCCTGGTGGCAAACCCGCCCTCCCTGATCGTCGGCCAGCACCACGGACGGACCGATCTGCTGGATCCAGCGACGGCCAAGACGGGCCTCCCGGTACCGGACCTCGGTCTCCTTGGCGCCGCTGCGCCGTACGAGGACACCGGATACCGCATGCTCGCCGGTCTCCCATCGCCTCCAGGCGGCGACGAAGGCGGCACGATCGTCGGCCTCGGCCATGACCGCCGTCGACTGGAGGCGACCTCCGGAACCGATGGGGGAGGCGTCGGCACCGTCGGTCGGATCGACCACCAGGCCGGCCAACGCCAGGGCCAATCCCAGCGCCAGCCAGCCCAGAACGGCCATGTGTTTCGTCGCAGGGTTCATAGCGGGTCGGTGCGGGGATCGGTGTGGCTTGGTACCGGTTCCCATCGGTCACTAGGTTGAGACGATGAGCGACGACGCCGAACTCATCCCGGCGGCCACGGTTCTGCTGCTGAGAGACGGTGACGACGGCCTCGAGGTGCTGATGGTGCGCCGGAACTCCACCATCGCCTTCGGCGGGATGTGGGTGTTCCCCGGTGGCCGGGTCGATGATGACGACGAGCACGACCACGATGATCACCATCTGGCCGCAACCCGGCGGGCGGCGGCCCGGGAGGTCCGGGAGGAGACCGGGCTGGGCGTGGACAACGAGTCGTTGATCGACTGGTCGTACTGGGTGCCGCCACCCCTGCCGGTCATGGCCCGCAAGGGGCCGGTGCGCCGGTTCTCCACCTGGTTCTTCGCCGTCGACGCCCCCGGTGGTGACGTGGCCATCGACCACGGTGAGATCCACGACGACGAGTGGCTGGTTCCGTCACGGGCACTGGACAAGCACCGGGCCGGCGAGATCGAGCTGGCTCCTCCGACCTGGGTCACCCTGTGGCAACTCGGCCGCCACGACAAGGTGGCCCAGGCCCTCGACTGGGCCCGGGCCAACCCGTCTCGAGAGTTCCGCACCCGCCCGCTGCGACGCAGGCCGCTGACCCTGGCCTGGGCCGGTGACGCCGCCTACGACGACGCCGGCCGTCACCAGGCGATGCTGCTGGCCCCTCCGGGCGCCGACAACGAGACCGGGGCCGAACCGCCGGATCTGGTGGCCATTCCCGGACCCCGCAACCGGCTCACCATGCTGCCCGACGGCTGGCTCTACGAATTCGATCTCTAGCTGCCGCAGCCGCAGCCGCCGGATCCGGGGCCGCTCCGGTCACCGTTCCATTCATCGTCCCAGTCACCGTCCCATTCACTGTTCCTTCACCGGTTCAGGTGTTTGAGCGCCTCCCGTTTGGACAGGCCCGACAGCCGGTCCTCGTTGTCGGTCACGAAGCGGCGGACGGCGTCGGGCTCGACCCGGGCGTACTGTCGTAGGGCCCAGCCGATGGCCTTGCGTATGAAGAACTCGCGGTCCTCGGCCCGCATCGAGCAGTAGCGGAACAGCCGCTCGCCGTCGGTGGCCTCCTTGTACCCGAGCTGATGGAGGATGGCGGTTCGGGCCAGCCACAGGTTCTCGCTCTCGATCCACCGGTCCATGGTGGCGGCCGGCTCGGGGTGGGCCCGGACCATGGGGCCCACGGTGTGGGCCGCCAACGTGTCCACAGTGTCCCACCACGACTTTGTGGTGATGAGGGTCTCGACGTCGGGCAGGTGCTCGGGCCCCAGCTTGCCGGCCCACTTCCGGGTCATGAGCGCACCGGCATACTGGAACTCCCTCTGGTCCCGACGCCAGCATTCGTGGGCGAACTCGACCACCTGGTCGGCGGTGGCCGTCTTGGCCTCGGTCAGCACCGGTTTGGTCAGGGCCCGGACCACCGGTGACTGGACCCCGAAGAACACGAAATGGTTCTTCATGTACCGGGCCATGTTCTCGGCCCGTTCCGGGTCGGCTTCGGCCTCGAGGCCTTTGGCCAGCTCGTCGACGGCGGCAACCGGATCGAACACTGTCATATCGCCAGTCTACGGAACCGGGTTCTAGCCTGGATTGGTGCAACCAGCCGCCGTCTCCACCGGTCACGCCGCCACCGCCGAACCCAGCAAGGGCTTCGCCGGGTGGCGGATGCTGGCCCTGGCCATCGTCACCTCGGCCATGACCGGCCCCGGCCAGACCATCGGGGTGTCGGTCTTCATCGACCCCATGGTCGAGGCGCTGTCGATCAGCCGCTCGGCCGTCAGCACCGCCTACCTGGTCGGCACGTTGACCGGGGCCGCCGCCATGCCGTTCGTCGGTCGCTTCGTCGACGAGCGGGGGGTGCGGCTGGCCCAGACGCTGGTCGGTCTGGCCTTCACCGGAGCCCTGGTCGTCATGTCTGGGGTGAACGGGCTTCTCTGGCTGATGGTCGGGTTCGCCGGCATCCGCATGTTCGGTCAGGGGTCGCTGTCGATGATCTCCACGGTGACGGTGGCCCTCTGGTTCAGCCGCCGTCGGGGCATGGCCATGGGCCTCCTGACCACCGTGGCCGGGGCCCTCATGGCCCTGCTTCCGGTGGCACTGAACGCCGTCATCGGCTTCACGTCGTGGCGCACGGCCTGGTTGATCGCCGCCGCCGCGGTGGCGGTGACCGTCATCCCCATCGCCCGGTTTGGTCTGATCGACCGACCGTCCGACATCGGCCAGGTCCCGGACGGTCTCCGGCCCGAGGACCAGCCGGCCGGTCCGGCCGTCGACCCTTCCACCGGCCGCGGGGTAGCCGGTCTGCTCACCCGGCTGTTCCGGCGGCCTCGCCCCGTCTTGGTCGACACCCGTTCCTTCACCAGGCGGGAGGCGGCCTCGACCCTGCAGTTCTGGATTCTGGCCGCCATCGGGATCGCCAGTGGCATGCTGATCACCGGGCTCAACTTCCACCAGATCGACCTGCTGGGCGAGGCCGGTCTGTCGTCGGGTCAGGCCGCGGCCATGTTCCTGCCCCAGATCATCGGATCGTCGGTGGCCGCCATCGCCACCGGTCTGGTGCTGGACCAGGTCGGGGTGCGCTATGTGCCGGCCTTCTCCATGCTGTTGCTGGTGGTCGTCCACCTGGTCGCCGCCGGCCTGGACCAGGGAGCGATGGTCATCCTCTATGCCGTGCTGCTGGGCTCGATCGGCGGCATGGTCCGCTCGACACTGTCCACCATGCTGCCCGGCTACTTCGGAGTGGACCACATCGGTTCGATCCAGGGGCTGCTCACCGTGACCAACGTCGGTGGCTCGGCTCTGGGGCCGGTGACCCTGGCCGTGGTTCAGGAGTGGACCGGCAGCTACCGCACCGCCAACCTCTGGCTGATGATCATTCCGGTCGCCATGCTGGCCCTGACCCTGCTCAATCGCCCGCTGCCGGGCGAGGAGTCGACAGGGGCGCCGACCGAGCCGGCGGAGAGTGGGCAGGGCTGACACCGAGCCGGCGGTGAGTCGACAGGGCTGACACCGAGCGGCGGTGAGTCGGCAGGCCTGACACCGAGGCGACGACGGGGCAGACTGGAACCATGTGTCGCAACATCACCATTCTCCGTGGACTCGAGCCCCCGGCCACGGCCGAGGAGATCGAGGCCGGCTCCCGCCAGTACGTGCGCAAGATCAGCGGCATCCGCCACCCTTCCGATGCCACCAGTGAGGCGTTCGAAGCCGCGGTGTCCAAGGTGGCGGCGGCCACCGCCGAGCTGCTCGAGACCCTGCCGCCCCGCAAACAACCCCCGACCACCGTGCCTCCTCTCCGCCGGCTGAAGGTCTGATCCCCCCCCCGCTAGCCCAACCCACCACCCAACCCCAACCCCAACCCGGTCGACCCGACCCGCCCAACCCCCACCCAACCCGGTCGAAATCGGGCAAAAGCGGTCACTATTGACCGGTTTCACCCGCTTTCGCCAACGGATGTCGGGGTGTCGACCGGCGTCCAGCCTTGACGCCTAGCTAAACATAGTATAGCGTTCCTGGGTATGAAGGATCAGGAACTCAAAGGGCATCTGGATCTGCTGTTGCTCTCGGTCGTGGCCGAGGGGCCGGCCCACGGCTATGCCGTCATCTCCCGACTTCGGGAACGCAGCAATGGTGGTTTCGATCTGCCGGAGGGAACCGTCTACCCGGCATTGCATCGGTTGGAACGGGCAGGTCTGCTCGACGCCGACTGGACCACGGCCAACGGCAGGCGGCGCAAGACCTATCGCCTGACTCCCGCCGGGGGCAGGGCACTGGAGGAGAAGCGCAACGGCTGGGAGGAGTTCACCACCGCCGTCCGCCTCGTGATCGGAGGGGCACCATGGCCGGCTACGAACTGATCGATGCCCATGTGGCCTCCCTGGCCAGGGGGATGGCCTGGCGGCCCGACAACGACGACATCCTGGCCGAACTCACCGA
>JAHEJM010000205.1 GCA_024638815.1 Acidimicrobiales bacterium
GTATTGGGAGCACGGTTCGATCTGCCAGGACTTCTCCCGGATCCAGGTTCCGGTCATGGCCATCAGCGGTTGGGCCGACGGCTACTCCAACGCCGTGTTCCGGCTGTTGGAGCATCTGCCCGGTCCCCGGCTGGGCATCATCGGGCCGTGGAGCCACATGTATCCCCACCTGGGGATACCGGGACCGGCCATCGGCTTCCTCCAGGAGTCGTTGCGGTGGTGGGACCAATGGCTGAAGGGAATCGAGACGGGGGTGACGGCCGAGCCCATGCTGCGAGTCTGGATGCTCGATTCGATGCCACCGTCCACCTTCTACCACCAGCGCCACGGACACTGGGTGAGTGAGGAGACCTGGCCGTCACCCAAGATCGACGAACGCGTGCTCCACCTCGGTCGAGAACGATTACAGCCCGATCCCGATCCGGTCGATCATGAGCCCAGCATTTCCTCGCCATTGAGTGTCGGCCTCTTCGCCGGAAAGTGGTGCTCCTACAGCGCCATTCCCGACCTGCCCCACGACCAGCGGGAGGAGGATGGAGGTTCGCTCGTCTTCACCAGCGAACCGTTTGACGAGCCGCTGGAGATACTGGGGGCGCCGGTGGTGGAGCTGACGGTGCAGACCGATCGGCCGGTGGCGATGATCGCCGTGCGCCTGAGCGACGTGCAGCCCGACGACAAAGCGACCCGGGTTACCTATGGTCTGCTCAACCTGACCCATCGTGACGGCCACGCCACACCGAAACCCATGGACCCCGACCGCCAGTATCGGGTATCCGTGCCACTCAACGGCGTCGCCCAGCACTTCCCCGCAGGCCATCGCCTCCGGGTGTCGTTGTCGACGTCGTACTTCCCCCTGGCCTGGCCACCGCCCGAACCGGTTCGGCTGACCGTCAACACCAGTGCAAGCCGGCTGGTGCTCCCGGTGCGACCCCATCGGGACGAGGCCATCGGCTTCGAAGAGCCGGCTTCGTCATTGACGGGCACCCAGCACCGGCTCACCAAGGAGCGGCACGAGTGGCGGGTGATTCGCGACCTGGCCCGGGACATCTCCACCCTCGAAGTTGTCGACGACCAGGGAACATACCGGCTCGATGATATCGACATGGTGTTGCAGCGTTCGGCCGGGGAGTGGTACTCGTTCGTCGATGACGATGTCACCTCGGCCACAGGTCGAACCCGGTGGGTGCGCAGCCTGGAGCGAGGTGGTTGGTCAATTCGCACCGTGACCGAAAGCCGACTGACCTGCGATGCCCAATCGTTCCACCTCAGCACGGAACTGGATGCCTACGAGGGTGAACGTCGCGTGTACTCGGACAACCGGTATCGAAGCTTCCGTCGCCACCACGTGTGAGCCTCGCCAGGGCTGGGGCGTCCGCCGGTTTCAGCAGGACGGGTCTCGAGTTGTTCAGACCCGTTTGCGTTCGGCCGATCGACGCAACCCGGTGCCGATGGCGGCAAGGATGGCCGAGACGAAGAACACCGGGAAGGCGGCGACAGCTCGAAGCCAGCCCTGGAGACTCTGGTCCGATCTCGACTCGAACGAGCCCGAGTCGAACGTGTTGAGCGACTCCTGCGAGGTCAGGATCCACTGGTAGCCGAAATAGAAGAAGATCCCGAAAGCAACAACGATGCCGATGGAACCGACGGTGGCCAACACGGTCCCGACAGCCATCCGGCCCGACGCCCGTCGTCGGTGACTCCGGGGTACCCGTCGCTGGAGAATGTTGATGAGGTCGCCCTCGATCCGGTGAAGCGAGCCTTGATCCAGCTCGTTCAGATCGATTCGTTGGAGTTCGTTCAGAACCAGTGCCAATCGGTCTGGAATCATCGGGTTGCCCACGCGGACCGGCAGGATCGGAATGTCGGCTCGGTCGGCGGCGAGTATCTCCCGCCGGACCCACTTGCTCTGCATCGAGTTGACGGTGACGAGGGCGACCACGGCGTCGGTGGAACGAAGCCCACCGGCCAGCGCCGCGCTCCAATCCTCGGCTCCCGCGATCTTGGCGACATCCATCCACACATCCCAGCCGGCACCGGTCAGATACCGGCTGAGTTCGTTGGCCAGAGCCGAGTCCTTGGTGCTGTAGCTGACGAAGACCCGGCGGCTCATGGATCAATTCAATCACAGACGCGCCGGTGGGGCGCCGCTACTGGCGACGCCCCACCGTCAGTTCTGTGTGCTGTTGAGGACGTTCGGTCTCAGCGATCGAGATCGAAGCGGTCGTTCTCCATGACCTTGACCCAGCCGGAGATGAAGTTGTCCAGCATCAGGTCCTCGCCGCCTGCGTCGGAGGCGAACTCCTCGGACAGGGCTCGGAGCTGGCTGTTGGAGCCGAACACCAGGTCGACCCTGGTACCGGTCCACTTGACGTCACCGGAAATGCGATCCCGGCCCTCGAACACGTCCTCGGCCTCACCGACCGCGGACCACTTGATGTCCATGGTCATCAGGTTGGTGAAGAAGTCGTTGGTCAGCTGACCGGGACGGTCGGTGAGCACGCCGTGAGCTGCCTCGCCGGTGTTGTTGCCCAGAACCCGCAGACCGCCGACCAGGGCGGCCATTTCCGGGGCCGACAGGTTCAGCATGAAGGCCTTGTCGATGAGTAGGTGCTCGGTCGGGACCGGGCCCTCCTTGCCGACATAGTTGCGGAAGCCGTCGGCCATGGGCTCGAGCCAAGCGAACGACTCGACATCGGTGCTCTCCTGATCGGCATCGGTCCGACCCGGGGTGAAGGGCACGGTGATGTCGTGACCGGCGGCCTTGGCCGCGGCCTCCACCGCCGCAGTGCCGCCGAGTACGATCAGGTCGGCCAGCGACACCTGGGGTCCACCCTTGGCGTTGAACTCGCCCTGGATCTCCTCCAGCTTGGCGATCACCGCGCCGACACCGGACTGGATGTTGACGTCCCAGCCGGCCTGGGGCTCGAGACGAATGCGGGCCCCGTCGGCGCCACCGCGGTAGTCGGTGCGACGGTAGGTCGAGGCCGAGGCCCACGCCGTCTTCACCAGCTGGGCCGTACTCAGTCCGGAGTCGAGGATGGTGGACTTCAGCTCGGCGATCTCGGCGTCACCGATCATCGCACCCTGATGGGCCGGCACGTTGTCCTGCCACACCAGCTTCTCGTCCGGGACCTGGGGGCCAACGTAACGAATGGCCGGGCCCATGTCACGATGGAGCAGCTTGAACCAGGCCCGGGCGAAGGCGTCGGCCAACTGGTCGGGGTTCTCGTAGAACCGCTTGGAGATCTCCAGGTAGGCCGGATCGGTGATCATGGCCATGTCGGCGGTCGACATGGTGGGCTTGGTCTCCGGCGCACCGGGTTCCACCGGCGGCACCATGAAGCCTTCCTTTACCTCCTTGGGCTGCCACTGGTTGGCCCCGGCCGGCGACTGCACCAATTCCCACTCGTGGGAGAAGATGGTCTCCAGGTACTTGTTGTCCCATTGGGTCGGGGTCGGGGTCCAGGCCCCTTCGAGGCCGGAGGTCATGGTGAACTGACCCAGTCCGGTCTCGTGGGTGTTGACCCAGCCGAAGCCCTGTTCGGCCAGTCCGGCGCCTTCGGGCTCGGCGCCGACCGCCTCCTCCGTCGCATTGCCGTGCATCTTGCCGAAGGTGTGACCACCGACGGTGAGGGCAACCGTCTCCTCGTCGTTCATGGCCATCCGGCCGAAGGTCTCGCGGATGTCCATGGCCGACTTGAGAGCATCGGGGATGCCGTTGGGGCCCTCGGGGTTGACGTAGATCAGACCCATCTGGACTGCGCCCAGCGGGCTGTCGAGGACCCGATTGCCCTCCTCGAACGTGCCGGTGTAGCGCTCATCCTTGTCGTCCAGCCACACGTTCTCCGGACCCCAGTAGACGTCGTCCTCCGGGGCCCAGATGTCGGCCCGGCCGAACGAGAAGCCGAAGGTCTTGAAGCCCATGGTCTCCATGGCCCGATTGCCGACGAAGACGAACAGATCGGCCCAGGAGATGGCCTTGCCGTACTTCTGCTTGATCGGGGCCAGGAGGCGGCGGGCCTTGTCCAGGTTGCCGTTGTCGGGCCAGGAGTTGAGCGGGGCGAAGCGCTGAGCACCGGTGCCGGCACCGCCACGGCCGTCCTGTACACGGTAGGTACCGGCAGCGTGCCAGCTCATGCGGATGAAGAAGCCGCCGTAGTGACCCCAGTCGGCCGGCCACCAGTCCTTCGAGTCGGTCATGATGGCGTCGACGTCACGGGTCAGCTCGTCGAAGTCGATGTTCGCCACTTCCCGGGCGTAGTCGAAGTCGGCCGGGAACGGACTGGAATGGGGGTGGCTCTGGTGGAGGATCCGAAGGTTCAGCTGGTTCGGCCACCACTTCTCATTGGACTGGTATTCGCTCGAGGTGAGGGCACCCCATTCGGGCATTTGAGGCTTGCTGTCGGTCATGGATTCTCCTGATGTTCCGGATGGTTTGTGGGTGGATGGTAATTGGACTTCGCCGGTCTGCCGGGAGCCCGGGAATCGGGCCCGTCGTTCAGGCCGCC
>JAHEJM010000206.1 GCA_024638815.1 Acidimicrobiales bacterium
ATGCGGGGGTGGAGGGTGAGGTGTTGGATGCGTTGGCGGTGTTGGTTCGGGGGCGGACGACGTTGGTGGTGTCGCATCGGGATTCGGTGTTGGAGCGGGTGGATCGGGTGGTCGACATCACCGAGTTCTCCCCGCGATTCCGCACGCGCCGTTCCCGGGTGGCAGCCACCGTCGGCGCTCGATTCGACCCGGCCGAGTTGGCCACCGCCGGAGCCGGTGTCGATCCGATCGCCACCACCATGGTGCAGCCGGGCCGCCGTCTGCTCGAGATCACGCTGGGCGGTGACGTGCACTACTTCGCCCCCGATGACGGGCCGGTCGATGTCGGGCGTCGATCCACGGCCCGTGTCCGCATCGCCGAACCGACGATCTCCCGGACCCATTTCCATGTGAGCTGGACCTCGCTGGGATGGGTGGTCAAGGATGCCTCGATCAACGGCTGCTACGACCAGCTCGGGGCTCGACTCGGCTCGATGTGGATGGTGGCCGGCGATCATCGGATCCAAATAGGGCGGCCCGATGGTCCATCCCTGCGGCTGCGAGCCCTGGACGAGTCGTCGCCCGGAGCCGCCGACACCGGCTTCGTGGTTCGGGAGGAACCGCCACCTCCCCCATCGCCGCCGTCGTGGTCGGAGTTCTTCTGGCCCGACATCGATCTTCGGGACGGGGGTTCGACCTCGGGCGAGGAGTGTCGGGGCGATGGCAACAACGGTGATGGCAACAACGGTGATGGCAACAACGGCGATGGCATCAACGGCGATGGCATCAACGGCGATGGCATCAACGGCGATGGCATCAACGGTGATGGGGCGAACCCGGTGGAGGAGAACTCATGAGCAGCTTGGACACGGCCACGGTCACGGTGGTGATTCCGACCTACAACCGCAGCGGTCTGCTGGCACGGTGCCTCGAATCGGTCTTGGCCCAGGAGCGGTTCGGTCCGGCATCGGGCCGCATGACGGTGCTCGTCCACGACAACGCCTCGCCTGATGACACAGCCGCAGTCGTGGCCGGTTTCGACGATCCCCGCATCCACTACCGCAAAACCGGCGAGAACCTCGGCTTCTTCCGCAACTGGTCCCGCGCCCTGGCCGCCGTACGCTCCCCCTATGTGGCCTTCCTACAGGACGACGATCTGTGGCATCCCGGGTTCCTGGCCGCCACCGTGGACGCCCTGGACCACCATGACCGTGCTTCGGCCGCCTTCACCGATGTGGAGGCGATCGATGACGACGACGTCGCCTTTGCCTCGCGATCCTCCGGTCTGGCCGACGGTGCATTCCCCGGACTGGATTATCTGGAGGCCGTGGTGCGGGGCGACAATGCCATTGTCGACAGTTCGGCCATGGTCATGCGAACCGACGTGCTGCGGGCCGTCGGCGGGTTCGACCCGGTGCACATGATCCACGACATCGTCTTCAACTACCAGTTCCGACTGGCCGCCGGTCACGAGCTGGTCCGGGTCCCCCGGCCCTTGGCCCGGATCCGCATGCACCCCGGTCAAATTCACCACGACACAGACGGCGGGGCGGCGGCGGTGGGAATGGTGGCCGAACGCATGGACGCCGCGGCCATGTTGCTGGCCTCCGAGCGGGCCGCCGACGGTGCCTATCGGCGGTGGCTGGCCGACCGGCTTCGCCGGCTGGGGCGGTTGCGCAGCCAGTACACGGCCGATGCCCTCCCTGCCATCAACCTCCCGGCGTCGGAGCGGTTGGATCTGGCCGTCGACGATCTCCTGGCCGTCACGGCAACGGACGAAATCGTGGCCGTCATCGGCCCCGACCTCCTCTATCACCTCACCGCCGACCACGGTTCGCCGGCCGAAAAGCGGAAGCTGTGGCCGGTACCCCAAACCGATGGCCACTACAGCGGACCCCCGACCGATGACGAGGCGTCGGTCGCCGACCTGGAGCGAGCCCGGGCCGAGGGGGCGACGGTGGCCGCCGTGGCCTGGCCGTCCTTCTGGTGGCTCGACTTCTATCACGGGTTGCGGGATCATCTGGACCGGTACCGGACCGTGGTCGACAACAGCCGAATCGTGATATACCGGCTCGACGATGGCTGAGACACCACGGCTGACCATTGGCTTGCCGGTCCACAACGGAGAGCGGTTCCTGGAGGCGGCGGCCACCGCCGTCCTGGACCAGACCTACACCGACTTCGAGCTGGTCATTTGCGACGACGGGTCGACCGACGGCACCGCCGATATCTGCGCCCGGCTGATGGCCCGGGATCGCCGGGTCCGTCTGGTACTCCGGTCGGCCAACAGCGGTGCCGCCGGCAATTTCAACGCCGCCTTCGCCCAGTGTCGGACCGAGCTGTTCAAGTGGGCGGCCGACGACGACCTGCATGATCCGACGTACCTGGAACGATGTGTGGCCGCCCTCGATGCCGAACCGCGGGCGGCGCTGGCCCACACCCGAGCCCGCTCCATCGCCGTCGACGGGTCGATCATGCGCCCCGACTGGGGCGAACGGCCTGAGTTGGGGTCCAGCGACCCGGTGGAACGGTTCCGGGCCGCCATGGCGCGGCCCTGTAACCCCATCCCACTCCAGATGTTCGCCGTCATGCGCACCGAGATCTTGGCCCGCACCGGCCTGCTCGTCCCCATCCCCGACTTCGATCGGGCCCTGGTGGCCGAACTTGCCCTGCACGGCCGGTTCATCGAGGTGCCGGAGACGCTTTTCGCCCATCAGGAACACGACAAGCGTATGGGCCACAACCTGTCCGGGGACTCCCGCTCGGCATCCCGGCAGCTCGGTGGGAACCATCGCTTCCCCCACTGGCGTTTGCTGGGCCGCCACCTGGAGTCGGTCCGGCGTCGCCCCCCCGGACTCCCTCTTCGACCCCTGTTGGCAGTGGTGCGGGAGTGGGCGATCCGCCAGAGGGACGAGCTGTCCGCCGACACCGCCGGCGCCGGTGCCGGCCTTCCGGTCGTCGGGCCCCTGCTGGGCCGGGCCGACGACCGGCGCACCATGAACCGGTACCGGCGCCAGGTCGACGGGTTTCGAGCCACGCTTGCCGATACCGTCCCGACGGGGGAGTCGGTCGTCATCATCGACGATGAGGAGCTGGCCCTCACCGAACTCGACGGCCGACCGTGTGCCCCCCTGGCACCTATGGACTCCCCCGAGGGTTCGTACCCGATCCGGGCCGCCGATGCCGTGGCCGCGGTGGAACAACGGCGTCGGCAGGGCTTCACCTACCTCGCCATCGCCTGGCCGGCGTTCTGGGTGCTCGACTACCACCGGGAATTGGCCGAGCATCTCGACCGCCATCATCGACGGTTGATGGCCGACGAGAATGTGGTCGTCTACCGGCTGGAGGCCTCCCCGTAACCCGGTAATCCAGTGCGCCCCCGCCGGGCATGGAGGCTACGGCGACCAGACCTCGGTGGTGGGATGGAACTGGGACCAGGCGAACCAGAACGCCTGATGGCCGCCGGCATCGTTGTCGTCGCCGGCTCCGTCCACGGCCCGGATCCCACCGCCGAACAGCTCCACGGTGATGTTCTCGAAGCTCACCTCGCCGCCGTCGAGCAGGACCCGGCGGGCCTCGTCGGCCGGGAAGGCCACAGCCCGACCCGAGTCGGTGATCACCCCCAGCACCGGTTCCTGCACCGGCAGGCGGGGGTCGACATCGCCGACCGGGAAGATCGGTCCGTCGGCGTCGCGGCTGGTGAGCAGGTCGGACTCCCGGCCCAGGGCCAGTGACTGGGCCAGGATGGTGGTGTCGGGGTGTTCCGCCTTCCACTCTCCCCAGGTGGTGGTGACAACGCCGGCCTGCTCCAGCTGCAGTCCGAGCTCGGCCAGTGGACCGGTCAGCGCCTCGCCGGTGAAGGTGTCGAACACGCTGAAGGAGTTGAGGTCGTACATCACCTTGTTGGATCGGCTGAGCAGGCCCGAGGTTCGCATGACCGGTCGGTCCACTCCCGCCGGCAGCTCATCGGTCAGGTAGACCTGGGCCGACCCGCACAACGTGCAGTACGGCATGGCGATGTCCCGACCGCCGAGGGTGTCGTTGACCATCTCCCGGATCTCCATGATGTTGCGGGGGTAGGCCCTTCTCTCACCATTGATCTCCACGCCGAACACGATGCGGTCGTCGTCGTACCAGTCGCCGCCGGCGGCGTCGGTCACTTCGGGATTGTCGGCGGCGGGAATGCAGTTGCAGCTCAAGTCGGTCTGATCGAAGGGTCGGTCGTCGATGCCGACCCCACCCCATGACCAGAGGCGATAGTCGACGCCGGCCCCGTCCTCGAAGAACGGCTCCCACGCCGGCAGGACCTCGGTATACAGGTCCCGCTTGTAGGTCAGGTAGTCGGGGGGTGCCGGGATGTCCCAGGCGATGAGGTGGTCGACCAGATCGACCCACGGGGACCAGTCCGAGAGGTCTCGCTCGGTCAAGGCCTCGGCCGTGCTCACCAGGGCGCCGGAGCCGGGGCCGAAGAATCGTAGTAGGTCGGCCACGTACCAGGCGTTGCGGACATCGGCG
>JAHEJM010000207.1 GCA_024638815.1 Acidimicrobiales bacterium
TTGAGCATGACCGGGTGTTCCCGGATCACCTCTTCGAGGATATCCCAGACCTCGCCGGTTCCCCGCTCCACCAGCTTCTTGGCCGCCTTGATGGTGGTCGCCAGTCCGCGCAGCTGAAGCTTGGAGAAAATGAAAGGCTTGAAAAGCTCCAGGGCCATCTTCTTGGGCAGGCCGCACTGGTGCAGTTTCAGGGTCGGGCCCACCACGATGACGGAGCGACCCGAGTAGTCGACGCGTTTGCCGAGCAGGTTTTGCCTGAAACGCCCCTGCTTACCCTTGATCATGTCCGCCAGCGACTTCAGAGGCCGCTTGTTGGTGCCGGTGATGGCACGGCCCCGCCGTCCGTTGTCCAGCAGCGCATCCACCGACTCCTGGAGCATACGCTTTTCGTTGCGCACGATGATGTCGGGCGCGTTCAGATCCAGCAGCCGCTTCAGGCGGTTGTTCCGGTTGATCACGCGACGGTACAGGTCGTTGAGATCCGAGGTGGCAAAACGGCCGCCGTCCAGCGGCACCAGGGGACGCAGCTCCGGCGGCAGCACCGGCAACACCTTCATCACCATCCACTCCGGACGGTTGCCGGACTCATCCAGGGACTCGACCAGCTTCAGCCGCTTGGTGAGCTTCTTGAGCTTGGTCTCGGAGTTGGTGTTGAGGATTTCTTCGCGGAGATTCGTGATTTCCCGCGACAGATCGATGGTCTTCAGCAGTTCGTATACGGCCTCCGCGCCCATGCGGGCATCGAACTCATCGCCATGGTTCTCGATGGCATCCAGATACTGCTCGTCGGTGAGCAGCTGGCCGCGTTCCAGTTCCTGGATCATGCCGGGGTCGACCACCACAAAGGACTCGAAATAGAGCACCCGTTCGATGTCCCGCAGGGTCATGTCCAGAAGCAGGCCGATGCGCGACGGCAGGGATTTCAAAAACCAGATGTGCGCCACCGGGCTGGCCAGCTCGATGTGGCCCATGCGCTCCCGGCGCACCTTGGCGAGCGTCACTTCCACGCCGCACTTCTCACAGACCACGCCGCGATGCTTCAGCCGCTTGTACTTGCCGCAGAGGCACTCGTAATCGCTGGTCGGGCCGAATATCTTGGCGCAGAAGAGGCCGTCACGCTCCGGTTTGAAGGTCCGGTAGTTGATGGTCTCAGGCTTCTTCACCTCGCCATACGACCAGGAACGAATCATGTCGGGGGAGGACAAACCGATTCGGATGGAATCGAAATCCTCGGTCTGTCCCTGCTGCTTCAGAATCTTAAGTAGATCTTTCAAGATCGTGTCTCCTGCTGTGGGGTGCTGAGACCCTACTCCCGGTCCAATTCAATATTGATGCCGAGCGAACGTATTTCTTTGACCAGCACGTTGAAGGATTCCGGCATGCCGGCCTCCATGCGATGATCCCCGTCCACGATGTTTTTGTACATGCGGGTGCGCCCGGTGACGTCGTCGGACTTCACCGTGAGCATCTCCTGCAGCGTGTAGGAGGCGCCATAGGCCTCCAGGGCCCACACCTCCATCTCACCGAAGCGCTGACCGCCGAACTGCGCCTTGCCGCCCAGCGGCTGCTGCGTGACCAGGCTGTACGGTCCGGTGGAGCGGGCGTGCATCTTGTCGTCCACCAGGTGATTGAGTTTCAGCATGTACATGTAGCCGACGGTAACCGGACGGTCGAACGCGTCTCCGGTACGCCCGTCATAGATGGTGGTCTGACCGGATTCGGGCAGATTCGCCAGCTCAAGCATGGCCTTGATCTCTTCTTCGGAGGCACCGTCGAACACCGGCGTTGCCATTGGCACGCCGGCTGTCAGGTTGCGCGCCAGTTCCACCACCTCTTCGTCGGTGAAGGACTTGATGTCCTCGCGCCTGCCGCTGGTGTTGTAGACCTGCTCCAGGTATTTGCGCAGCTGCTGGATCTTGGTATGGGCCTCCAGCATCTCGCCTATCCTCCGGCCGATGCCCTTCGCCGCCCAGCCCAGATGGGTCTCCAGAACCTGTCCCACATTCATGCGGGAAGGCACACCCAGGGGATTGAGCACGATGTCGACGGGGTCGCCGTTGGCATCGAAAGGCATGTCTTCCACCGGTTGTATGATGGAGATGACACCCTTGTTTCCGTGGCGCCCGGCCATCTTGTCGCCCGGCTGGATACGCCGCTTGACCGCCACGTACACCTTCACCATTTTCAGTACACCGGGCGCGAGATCGTCCCCCGTGGTGAGCTTGCGCCTCTTCACCTCGAATTTCTCGCGGAAGCTCTCGCGCTGCTGCTTGATCTGCTCGGCAATGGCCTCCAACTGGGCGGCCACTTCCTCGTTGCGCAGCCGGATCTCAAGCCACTTGTCCCGCTCCAGTCCGCTCAGATAGGTCTTGGTTATCTTGACGCCTGACTTGAGGCCGGCGGGACCGCCGTCGGCCAGCTTGCCGGTCAGCAGTTTCTCCACACGCTGGAAGGTATCCTCCTCCATGATGCGCAGCTGATCGTCCAGGTCTTTTTTGACCCGCTGCAATTCGGCGTTCTCGATCTCGATGGCGCGGGCGTCCTTCTCCACACCGTCGCGGGTGAAAACCTGTACGTCAATCACCGTGCCCGACATCCCCGAGGAGATGCGCAGGGAGGTATCCTTCACGTCGGCGGCCTTCTCACCGAAGATGGCGCGCAGCAGCTTTTCCTCAGGTGTCAGCTGGGTTTCCCCCTTGGGGGTCACCTTGCCCACCAGGATGTCGCCCTCCTTCACCTCAGCGCCCACGTAGACGATACCGGACTCGTCCAGCTTGGCCAGGGCGGCCTCACCCACGTTGGGTATATCGCCGGTGATCTCTTCCGGGCCCAGCTTGGTGTCCCGCGCCATGCAGGTAAGCTCTTCTATATGGATGGTAGTGAACCGGTCTTCCTTCACCACCCGCTCGGACACCAGGATGGAGTCCTCGAAGTTGTAGCCGTTCCAGGGCATGAAGGCGACACGCATGTTCTGACCCAGGGCCAGTTCCCCCATGTCGGTGGAGGGGCCGTCCGCCATGACATCGCCGCGGGCCACCAGTTCTCCCGGCTTTACCAGGGGACGCTGGTTGATGCAGGTGTTTTGGTTGGAGCGGGTGTACTTGGTCAGGTTGTAGATGTCCACGCCGGCCTCGCCGGCCTCGGTTTCGTCGTCATTGACCCGGACCACGATGCGCCCGGAGTCCACTGACTCGACCTCGCCCCCGCGCAGCGCCACCACGGTGACACCGGAATCCACGGCGACGGCGCGTTCCATGCCGGTTCCCACCAGCGGTTTCTCGGCGCGCAGGGTCGGTACCGCCTGGCGCTGCATGTTGGAACCCATCAGCGCCCGGTTGGCATCGTCGTGCTCCAGGAACGGGATCAGGGATGCCGCCACGGAAACGATCTGCTTCGGCGACACGTCCATGTACTCAATCTTATCGGGCGAAGAGAGGGTGAACTCGTTCTGGTGGCGGCAGGAGATGAGGTCGTCAATGAGCACACCTTTGTCATCCAGGGCCGTGTTGGCCTGGGCGATGACATAGCGTCCCTCCTCGATGGCGGAGAGATAATGGATCTCCTTGGTAACCCGCCCGTCCGTCACCTTGCGGTACGGGGTTTCCAGAAAACCGTAATCGTTGGTCCTGGCATAAACGGCCAGGGAGTTGATGAGGCCGATATTCGGCCCTTCCGGGGTCTCGATGGGGCACACCCTGCCGTAATGGGTCGGGTGGACGTCGCGCACCTCGAATCCCGCCCTCTCCCTCGCCAGACCGCCGGGGCCCAGGGCGGACACGCGCCGCTTGTGGGTCACTTCGGACAGGGGGTTGTTCTGATCCATGAACTGGGAAAGCTGGCTCGAACCGAAAAACTCCTTGATGGCAGCGGATACCGGCTTCGCGTTGATCATCTCCTGGGGCATGAGTCCCTCGGACTCGGCCAGGGTCAGGCGCTCCTTGACTGCCCTTTCCACCCGCACCAGGCCAACCCGGAACTGGTTTTCTGCCATCTCACCCACACAGCGGATGCGGCGGTTGCCGAGATGATCGATGTCGTCCACCGTTCCCAGCCCGTTGCGTATGCCGATGAGCTCCTTGAGCACGTCGACAATGTCCTCCTTGGAAAGCACGCCCTCGCCCGTCACCTCTTCCCGGTTCAGACGCTTGTTGAACTTCATGCGCCCCACCGCCGACAGATCGTAACGATCGGCACTGAAGAACAGGCTGTTGAACAGGTTCTGGGCTGCCTCTTTGGTCGGGGGCTCCCCCGGGCGCATCATCCGGTAGATCTCGACCTGGGCCTCGAGCTCGTTGGTCGTCGTGTCGATCCGCAGGGTCGAGGAAACGAACGGGCCGTGATCGAGGTCGTTGGTGAAAAGCGTATCGACCTTCTTGACACCGTTGTCCAGCAGATTCGCGAGCAGCTCCTCGGTGATCTCGTCATTGGCATTGGCCAGCACTTCACCCGTCTTGGTATCCACGATGTTGTGGGCCAGGGTCTTGCCG
>JAHEJM010000089.1 GCA_024638815.1 Acidimicrobiales bacterium
GGCGGCGAGATCCTGGACCAGATCTTCGGCCTCGGTCCAGCTGTGGGCTCGAGGTCCGTCGAGCGATCTGTTGTAGGGCTGGTCGAAGACGATCACGGTGTTGCCGGCGGCTCGTAACGCATCGATGTTGTGGGGGGCGTCGTCGATGTAGGCGTCGGCTCCCACCTGGGGTTTGTCGCCGAGAAAGCAGATGTCTCGGTAGGGAATCCGGTGCTCGTCCAGCCAGGTCACCGTGTCGGACACGGTGACGGCGTGACCCCAGTTGACATAGAGCCGGTGGGTGATGATGCGGATCCATACACCGACGTCGGACAGCCGCCACAGTGCGTCGGGACAGCCATCCATGACCGGCAGGCTCTGGAACATGCGTTTCTCCGTCACTGCCAGCTTGTGGAGACGGATGAACTCCGCCTGGTCCACCCCCCAGTGGTGGTAGCCCCAATCGGTCGGCGGTTCCAAAGTGGCGGGATCCACTCCCCGGTCGGCGGCCACGACGTCGCGAAACCCGTGGCGGTAGTCGGCGCAGACACCGTCCAGGTCCACGCCGAGCACGAATTCGCTACCCATGACCCCAGTATCGGCCGCCGCGGCGTCGGCTCCACTCCGGGGTTTTTTTCGGAAATCGCCGATGGTGTGTCATCTGGAGCCGGAACACGACATCCTGTTCGGGTGGGAGTGGAGTCTGATTTCGCCATCGTCATCGGTCCGGGCCGGCCCGAGGTCGGGCCTGACAGCGCCATCGAGAAGGCCCGCTTGTTCGGCATCGACGTCGATCAGATCGTCCGTTATCGCCTGGCCCACGTCCGGGGATCGCTCGAAGGCGATCAGGTCGAGCAGTTGGCCATCCGGTTGTTGACCGATGCGGTCGGGCAATGGTGGATGCTTCGAGGAGAGCACCAGCCACCGAGCAGGCAGGGCCAGGTCACGGTCATCGAGACCGGCCTGCGCCCCGGGGTGACCGATCGGGAGGGGGCCGAGCTGCGGCGGGCCGCCGGCTCTTTGGGGCTGCCGGTCTCGGAGGCCACGGTGGCCGATCGTTGGTTCGTGTACGGACGGTTGAACCCCGACGAGATCCACCGGCTGGCCAACCTTGTCCTTCACAACGAGGTCATCGAGCGGTGGCAGCTCGATGTGCTGCCACCGGCGTACGTCGACCAGACGGCCCAGCCACCACCGGTTCAGACGGTGAATCTGGGTGGCCTTTCGGCCCAGGAGTTGGCTGCGATGTCGGCCGAACGCCGTCTCGGCCTGTCGGTGCAGGAGATGGCGGCCATCCAGGCCTGGTTCGACGGGATCGGTCGACCGCCAACCGACGGTGAGCTGGAGACGCTGGCCCAGACCTGGTCCGAGCATTGCTCGCACAAGACCTTCCGTGCTCTGATCTCAACTCCCGATGGCCGAATCGACGGCCTCCTGTCGGACTACCTGCGGGCCGCCACCGAACAGATCGACGCCCCCTGGGTGGAGAGCGCCTTCGTCGACAATGCCGGCATCGTGCACTTCGACGACGAATTCGACCTGGCCCTCAAGGCCGAGACCCACAATCACCCTTCCGCGCTGGAGCCCTTCGGCGGTGCCAACACCGGGGTCGGCGGAGTGGTCCGCGACATACTCGGGGTGTCGGCCAAGCCCATCGCCGTCACTGATGTGCTGTGCTTTGGACCCGAAGATATCCCCTCCGACAGCCTGCCCACCGGGGTCCTGCACCCCAGTCAGATCCGATCCGGCGTGATCGCCGGGATCGGGGACTATGGCAACAAGATCGGTGTGCCGAACCTGGCCGGGGCGGTGTTTCACGATCCCGGCTACACCACCACCCCCCTGGTGTTCGCCGGTTGTATCGGCTTGCTGCCCAGGGGCTCGAATCCGACCCAACCCAAGGCCGGTGACGCCATTGTGGTACTGGGGGGCAAGGTCGGCCGTGACGGGGTGGGTGGCGCCACCTTCTCGTCGCAGTCGATGACCACCACCACGGCCGAGGTTGCCGGATCGTCGGTTCAGATCGGCGATCCGGTGGTGGAGAAAGGTCTGATCGACGTGATTCTCGTGGCCCGAGATCACCGGCTGTACAACGCCATCACCGACTGTGGTGCCGGCGGGCTGTCCTCGGCGGTGGGGGAGATGGCCGACGAGTTGGGAGCGATGGTCGATCTGGCCACCGTCCCCCGCAAGTACCCGGGTCTGGCCCCATGGGAGGTGTGGCTGTCGGAGGCCCAGGAACGCATGGTGGTGGCCACGTCGGATCCCGAGCCGCTGCTGGCGGTGGCCCGTCGCTGGGAAGTGGAGGCCACCGTCATCGGCAGTTTCACCGGCGACGGCCACTTGCGGGTGGTGGACGGGCCCCAGACGGTGGTCGATCTCGATTGCCGATTCCTCCACGACGGGCGTCCCCGGCTCGAGCTGGAGGCGCCCGGCGTCGACTATCGCCGACCGCCCCGGCCCGGTTCGGAGCCGGTACCGGAAACGGTGAGCGCGAACGACGCCCTGCTCGCCCTGCTGGCCCACCCCTCGATCCGGTCCAACGAGGACGTGGTCCGGACCTATGACCATGAGGTGTTGGGAGGGACCGTCGTCCGGCCCTACGGCGGTCCCGAATTGGACGGCCCGGCCGACGGCACGGTCATGGTTCCCCCGGGAACCGATGAGACCCGGGGGCTGGCCATCGGCATCGGTGCCGCCGTGGGGCTCGGTCGGCACGACCCCGAGGCCATGGCCTGGGCTGCGGTGGACGAGGCGGTTCGCAACGCCGTGGTGGCCGGGGCCGATCCGACCCGATTGTCGTTGCTCGACAACTTCGCCTGGGGCAACCCGACCCGGCCCGAAGCCCTGGCCGGGCTGGTCGCCGCCTGCCGTGGCTGCCACGACGCCGCCATCGCCCACGGCGCACCGTTCGTCTCGGGCAAGGACTCGTTGTTCAACGAGTTCGTCGACGCCGACGGTCACATCGATCCGGTGACCCCCACTCTGATCATCACTGCGGTCGGCGTGGTTCAGGATCTCAACGTCGTTCCCTCCACCGGTGTGGTCAAGGTGGGCAACGACGTCTGGCTGGTCGGTCCCGAAGACGGGGAACTCGGTGGGTCCCATCTCGATGCCGTGCTGGGTGCCGACCGGGGAGGTCCGGTGCCTCCGCCCGATCCCGATGCCGTCGAGCGACATCGTCAGGTTCATCGGGCCATCGTCGAAGGACTGGTTCACAGCGCCCACGACATCGCCGAGGGTGGTTTGGCCGTGGCCGCCGCCGAATGGGCCTTCGCCGGTCGGCGAGGCCTGACCCTGGCAGTGGCCACCGATCACGGGCCCCGGGAACTGTTCGGGGAAGGGGCCGGCCGCTACCTGGTGGAGGTGGCACCGGACGACGCCGACCGATTCGCCCAGCTCGTGCCGTCGGCCAGCCGGATCGGCTGGGTGACCGACGGCGATCGGCTCCGGGTCGGTCCCCAGCTCGATGTCAGCATCGACGAGATCGCCGAGGCCTACCGGGGTCATCTGGCCGGCCGGCCGGCGATCGCCGACTCCGGCGTGGGAGGAATCAGGCTATGACCGATACTGCTGCCGCCAACTCCGGAAGTGGAGCCGGCAACGGGGTCCGGCCTTCGGTGCTCATCCCGATCGCTCCCGGGACGAACCGCAACGACGAGATGGCTCAGGCCTTCGAGCTGGCCGGTGCCCGGGCCCACCAGTATCCGCTGGAGGCCATTCGCCGGGGCGAGACCAGGCTTTCGGACTATCAGATCCTGGCCCTGCCCGGCGGCTTCTCCTACGGCGATGCGTTGGGGGCGGGTCGGGTCCTGGGATTGGAACTCGACGGCTGGTTTCGTGACCAGCTGGAGGAGGCCCGGGCCCGGGAAATGCCCATCATCGGGGTGTGCAACGGATTCCAGGCCCTGGTGTACGCCGGCCTGCTCCCGGGTGGTGACACCAGGGGAGCCCTGATCGAGAACGCCGGCGGGCGATTCGAGTGCCGCTGGGTGTACCTGCAACCGGGGGCCGCTCACTCGATCTGGACGGCCGAACTTGAGGATCCGATCTGGTGCCCGGTGGCTCACGGCGAGGGCCGATATGTGTCCGACAACGGTCGGGCGCTTGCCGACGACGATCTCGTCGCCTTCCGCTACTGTCGCTCCGACGGTTCACCGGCCGACGGCCAGTATCCCCTGAATCCCAACGGATCGGCCGGCGATGTGGCCGGTATCTGCGATCCCTCGGGGCTGGTACTGGGCATGATGCCGCATCCGGAGGATCACGTCATGGAGCGACAGAGTCCCCATCGGCGCCGTCCCAACGGCGCCCGCTGCCTGGCCCTGTTCACCGCCGGGGTGAAGGCGCTGGCCGCTTGACGGCGACGGCGACGGACAGGTCCAGGCCGAAGTCGGCCTGGATTTTTTGTTCAAAGTCCTCGGTCGGTGACGGCAACGAACTGCGGTCTGGCCATCATTGAGCCATGGGCACAGGAGCGACGATCACGGCCGTCGAGCTCGACCTTCCGGGTCGAACCATGGGCAAGGTGCGTGACGCCTGGCCTCTGCCCGGCAATCGTCGACTCCTGATCACCACCGACCGGCTCAGTGCCTTCGATCGGGTTGTCGGGGTGGTGGAACACAAGGGTCAGGTCCTCAATCAGTTGTCGGTCTGGTGGTTCGAGGCCACGGCCGACATCGTGGCCAATCACCTCGTCAACGTGCCCGATTCGAACGCCGTCGTCGTGGTCGACGCCCGACCGTTGCCGGTCGAGGTGGTGGTTCGAGGTCGGCTGACCGGAAGTACCTCGACATCGCTCCTGCCCCGGTACCTGAACGGCGAGCGGACCATGTACGGCTACCGGCTTCCCGACGGTCTTGAACCTCATGGACCGTTTGACGAGCCACTCATCACCCCGACGACCAAGGCCGAGAAGGGTGGCCATGATCAGCCCGTCTCCTGTGACGAGGTGGTGGCCCGCGGGCTGGTGGAGGCCGGACTGTGGGCCGACATCCAGAAGGTCGCCCTCGCCCTGTACGCCCGAGGAGTCGAGGTGGCGGCCGATGCCGGTTTCGTACTGGCCGACACCAAGTACGAATTCGGCCTCTCGCCCGACGGCGAGCTGCTGCTCATCGACGAGGTCCATACCCCCGACTCGTCCCGCTTCTGGGAGACTTCGACACTGGACGATCGCCTGGCTGCCGGCCTGACCCCCGAGAGCTTCGACAAGGAACCGGTTCGTCTCGCCCTTCGAGCCGCCGGCTATGTCGGCGACGGTGAGCCCCCCGAATTGGGAGCCGAGGTGTGGGTCGAGACCTCCCGACGCTACGTTCATCTCTACGAGGCCATCACCGGGAGGCGTTTCGTGCCCGGTGAGCGCCCGATCGAGGAGCGAATCCGGGGCAATGTTGCCTCCTTCCTCCCGGCTTGAGGGCAGCAGGCGTGGGGCTTCCGCTCGAGTCGCAGGTCGAGATCGTGTCTCGGATCGTGGGCTCATGGCGAGAGTCTCAAATCGAGATCACACGGCGGCAAACCCTGACGGCCAACAATCGAGGAGAGCCATGACCGATGTCATCTCGTCGGGACGGGAAAACCGGGCACCCGAACATGTGATCGATCTTTCCACCCACTACGATGAACGCGATGAGCCCGCGGTTTTGCACACAGTGCTCGCGATGACACACGCCGCCGCCATGGCCCACCGTGGTCACGATCGAGTGGGTTTGTCGTCATGACCGAATCCTCCTACTGCACCGGTGGTCCCGATCGTGGCGACGACCATCCGAGCGAGGAGTGCGGGGTGGTCGCCATCTCGACCCGAGACGACGACGCCGCCCGTCTCGCATTCTTCGGTCTGTACGCCCTGCAGCATCGGGGCCAGGAGGCGGCAGGTATCGCCGTGTCCGACGGGCGGGCGGTGCGACTCCACAAGGGTCAGGGTCTGGTCAACCAGGTGTTCCAGCCCGGCACCCTTGACCCCCTGGTGGGCTCGATGGCCATCGGCCATACCCGGTACTCCACCACTGGATCAAACAGTGAGCGAAATGTTCAGCCCTATCTGGTCGAGACCATTCACGGTCCGCTCGGAGTGGCCCACAACGGCAATCTGGTCAATGCCGACCGGCTCCGCACCCGCCTGTTGGAGCGGGGCGCCGGGCTCCAGTCCTCGTCCGATTCCGAGGTGTTGGCGCTCATGTTGGCCGCGGCCGACGGTGACAGCTGGGAAGAGCGGCTGGCCAACGTCATGCCCGACTGGGAGGGCGCCTACTGCCTGGTCGTCATCTGCGGAACGAAGGTTCTGGCCGCCCGCGATCCGTGGGGATTCCGACCGCTGTCGATGGGCAAGTTGCCCACCGGCGGCAACGTCGTGGCCTCCGAAACCGGGGCGCTGCAGACGCTGGGCTGCGTCGACATCCGGGAGGTCGAACCGGGCGAGGTGGTGGTGCTGAGCGGCCCCATCGCCCGGGGCCATCGGGCCCTGCCGGCCAAGGACAAGCTGGCCCGGTGCACGTTCGAGCACATCTACTTCTCCCGGCCCGACGCCACCTGGGACGGGCTGTTGGTCCATCAAGCCCGCCAGAATCTCGGTGAGGAGCTGGCTCGGGAACATCCGGTGGAGGCCGATGTGGTCATCCCGGTTCCCGATTCGTCGATGCCTGCGGCCATCGGATATTCCAACGTGTCCGGGATCCCCTACAACGAGGGGTTCGTGAAGAACCGCTACATCGGCCGGACCTTCATCGAACCGACCGACGAGTTGCGGCGCCAGGGAGTCGCCCTCAAGTTCAACACGCTGGACTCGAACATCGCCGGTCGCCGGGTGGTCATGGTCGACGACTCGATCGTTCGGGGAACCACGTCGGGTTCGCTGGTCCGGTTGATCCGGGAGGCCGGGGCCACCGAGGTCCACGTCCGGATCACGTGCCCGCCCATCACCAACCCCTGCTTCTTCGGGGTTGACATGGGCACCTACGAGGAGTTGATTTCCCACCAGCTTGGGGTGCCCGAGATCTGTGACCACATCGGAGCCGACAGCCTGGGCTTCCTACCGGTTCTCAGCATGATGAAAGCGTTGGGTCGGGACGACGGCTACTGCAACGCCTGCTTCACCGGCAGTTATCCGATTCCCATCCAGCTGTCACTGGCCACTGAGAAGAAACGATTCGACGGGGTGTTGGGATGAGTCAAGACCGATTGGGGCCACAGTCCGAGGAGGCGGGGCAGTCGTGGGACGACCGGGCACCGCTCAACGTGCTGGTGGTCGGCTCGGGCGGCCGGGAGCACGCCATCGCCGCCGCCGCAACCGATTCGCCCCGCCTCGGTCGGCTCATGGTGGCTCCCGGCAACGCCGGCACCGCCGAGCACAACGTGAGCCTCGATATCGGCGATCCCGGTGCCGTGATCTCGTTCTGCCTCGACAACGAGGTCGATCTGGTGATCATCGGGCCCGAGGCGCCCCTGGTGGCCGGTCTGGCCGACGCCGTCCGGGCCGCCGAGGTGGCCTGCTTCGGACCGGATGCCGCTGCCGCCCGGCTCGAAGGTTCCAAATCGTTCGCTCGCGAGTTCGCCGGCCGCCACGGGATTCCCGGCCCCGAGTGCCGAGCCTTCACCGACGTCTCGGACGCCCTGGACTGGTTCGAAGCCTTCGCCGCCCCGGTGGTGGTCAAGGCCGACGGCCTGGCATCGGGCAAGGGCGTGATCATGCCCGCCGATGCGGTCGAGACGGAACGAGCCGTCTACGACCTGCTGGCCGAACGAACCATGGGCGAGGCCGGCGCCACCATCGTGTTGGAGCAGCGACTGGAGGGTGAGGAGCTGAGCCTGTTCGGAGTGTCGGACGGGACGCGCGTGGTCGTCCTCGGTACGGCTCAGGATCACAAGCGGGTGGGGGAGGGCGACACCGGGCTCAACACCGGAGGCATGGGCGCTTTTGCCCCGGTTCCGGCCAAGGCCGATCTGGAGGCCGAGCTGGCGGCCCGATTCCTCCAGCCCGTGGTCGACGGCATGGTCGCCGACGGCACGCCCTATATCGGTGTGATCTATGCCGGCATCATGCTCACCGAGCACGGGCCCCGCCTCATCGAGTACAACTGCCGGTTCGGCGATCCCGAGGCCCAGGTACTGCTACCGCTCCTGGACTGCGACGCCCTCGAGGTCATGTGGTGTGCCGCCAAGGGTCGGCTCGACCAGGTGGAGGTGAGCAGGCATCTCGATCGAACGGCGGCCACTGTGGTGGTGGCGGCCCGCGGCTACCCGGTCTCGCCGGCCGAGGCCGTTCCCGTTCCCGACGTGGCCCTGCCGGCCGACGTCACCGTCATCCACGGATCGACCACGCTGGACGACGAGGGCAATGCCGTCAGCTGTGGTGGACGGGTGATCTCGGTCACCGGGGTGGGTGAAGATCTGGCCTCGGCCCTGACCAAGATCTACAGCGTGGTCAACCGTATGGTGGGCGACCAGCTGTTCGCCCGCCGGGACATCGGCTGGCGCTACGCCCCTCGGGATGCCTACGCCCGGGCCGGTGTGTCCTTCGCCACCGCATCCGATGTCAACCAGCGCATCGCCAAGGCCGTGACCGGCACCCATGACGGGCGGGTTCTGGCCGGTCTCGGTTCGTTCGGCGGGGTGTTCGATCTCACCTCGATCTCCCATTTCGACGACCCGCTGCTGGTGGCCAGTACCGACGGAGCCGGCACCAAGACCCTGGTGGCGGCCCAGGTCGATGCCTGGGAGTCCATCGGGGTCGACATCGTCAACCACAGCGTCAATGACGTACTGGTCCAGGGGGCGAAACCCCTCTTCTTCCTCGACACCATTGCCGCTGCGTCGCTCGACGCCGAGCTGGTCGGACGTATCGTCGATGGAATGGCGGCCGCCTGTCGAGACGCCCACTGCGTGCTGCTGGGCGGAGAGACGGCCGAGATGCCCGATGTGCTGGCCACCGGAGCGGTTGATGTATCCGGCACAATCGTCGGCGTGGTGGAACGGGCCCGATTGTTGCCCAAGGCCACCATCCGGCCCGGCAATCTGCTCGTCGGCTTGGCGTCATCGGGTCTCCACACCAACGGCTACTCGCTGGCCCGCAAGGTGATCTCGGAAATGGACCTGAGCGAACCGCTACCCGGTGGTGATGGCGAGTCGGTGGGGGAGGCCCTGGTGGCCACCCACCGCAGCTATCTGAAGCCGTTGGCCGCGGCCCTGGAGGCCGACCTGATCCTGGGGCTGGCCCACATCACCGGTGGTGGCCTGATCGACAACATCCCCAGGGTGCTCCCCGACGGCTGTGGCGCCGTCATCGACTCCTCGTCCTGGACCTGGCCGCCGCTGTTCCGGCTGCTGGTCAATCTCGGGGGGCTCAACAAGATCGAGGCCCACCAGATCCTCAACCTGGGTATCGGTATGGTGGCGGTGATATCGGAGGGCGATCTCGACTCGTTCCAGCAGGCCGTCCCCGAACCCACCGTGGTCATCGGCCGCGTGGTGTCGGGGCGAGACGTGGCCATCAGCTGACATGGTGTCGGCCGACCGCACACCGCCGGCACGATCGTCGGGGGAGCGACGGGGTCGGCTGGCCGTTCTGGTCTCGGGCAACGGCTCGAATCTACAGTCCATCATCGATGCCTGTCGCTCCGGTGGACTACAGGCCGAGATCGCCGTCGTGGTCAGCAACAACCCCGAGGCCTACGCCCTGATCAGGGCAACCGAGGCCGGCATCCCGACCATGGTCAGCGCTCCCGGCCCCGAGCCTCGTCGACGCTACGACGCCGAGCTGGCCTACGAGGTGGCAACCGTCGGGGTCGATCTGGTCGTGCTGGCCGGTTGGGATCGCTTGCTGAGCGAGGAGTTCGTCGGCCGCCATATCGTCATCAACCTCCATCCGGCGAAGCCGGGGGCCTTCCCCGGGCTCCATGCCATCGAGCGGGCCTACAGGGCGTGGCAGGACGGTGCCATCACCTCCGGTGGGGTGATGGTTCACTACGTTCCCGACGAAGGTGTGGACGACGGGCCGACTATCGTGTGGGAGGAGATCGAGTTTCGCCATGGTGAGAGCCTGGATGCCTACGAAACCCGGGTCCATGAGGTCGAGCACCGGCTGATCGTCAAGGCCATCGCCACCGTCCTCGAGCAACAGCGACTGGATCCACGGATCGTCACCTGACCAAACCTACTGTGAGTGTCGGACCCGACCGAACGGAGAGCGCATGGAACCCCGAAATCACGATCTGCTCACCGGATTCGAATCGCTGACGTTCGATGATGTGCTCGTCGTTCCCGGCTGGAGCGAGGTGCTGCCCCACGAGGTGTCGACCCGTTCCAAACTCGGTGCCATCTCCCTGGAGGTGCCGCTGCTGTCGGCGGCCATGGACACGGTGACCGAGGCCGAACTGGCCATCGCCATGGCCCGGGAGGGCGGCATCGGCGTGCTCCACCGCAACCTCTCGGTGGACGAGCAGGTCGAGCAGGTAGACCGGGTCAAGCGGGCCCAGGCCGGCATGATCACTTCTCCCATCAGCCTGCCGCCCACGGCCACCCTCGCCGATGCAGAGCGCATCATGTCCCACCACTCCATCTCCGGAGTCCCCATCGTCGACGACGAGGATCGCCTGGTCGGCATCCTGACCAACCGCGACGTGCGGTTCTGCACCGAGGCCGAACAGGACCGTCCGGTCACCGAGTTCATGACCGCCGCCCCGCTGGTCACCGCCCCGGTCGGGACCTCGCTGGAGGCGGCGGTGGAGATCCTGCACAAGCATCGCATCGAGAAACTACCGCTGATCGATGACACCGGTCGTCTCAGCGGTCTGATCACGGTCAAGGACATCAACAAGCGGATCGAGAAGCCGAACGCCACGGTGGACGAGAACGGTCGGCTCCGGGTCGGGGCCGCCGTCGGCGTCAGCGACTACCTGGACCGCACCCAGGCTCTGGTCGACGCCGGTGTCGACCTGGTGGTGATCGACACCGCCCACGGTCATACCCGGGGCGTGATCGACACCGTGGCCGGGCTCAAGCAGAAATGGCCCGAGCTGATGGTGGTGGGCGGCAATGTCGTGACCGCCGAGGGAACGACGGCTCTCATCGAGGCCGGGGCCGACGTGGTCAAGGTCGGGGTCGGCGCCGGCTCGATCTGCACCACACGGGTTGTGGCCGGGGCCGGAATGCCCCAGCTGTCGGCCATTTATGAATGTGTACTGGCCGCCCGACCCCGTGGTGTGCCCGTCATCGCCGACGGCGGTGTGGTCACGTCCGGCGACATCGTCAAGGCCTTCGTGGCCGGGGCCGACGCCGTCATGTTGGGCAACGCCCTGGCCGGTGTCGACGAGGCCCCGGGCGAGCTTGAGCTGGTCGAGGGCGCCATGTGGAAGACCTATCGGGGTATGGGCTCGGCCGGCGCCATGCGGGGCCGGGCCGCCGACCGCTACGGAACCGGCCAGAGCCAGGGCAAGCACGTGGCCGAGGGAATCGAGGCCCGGGTCCGCTACGCCGGCTCCCTGGCCGAACTGGTGGGCCAGCTGGTGGGCGGTCTGCGCTCCGGCATGGGCTACGCCGGGGCCGCAAACCTCGACGACCTGAGGACCAAGACCCGGCTGACCAAGATCACGTCGGCCGGTTTGCGGGAAAGCCATCCCCACGACGTCCAGGTCATCCGCGACGAGCAACGCTGACCGCATCGCCCCGGGGTCATGGTGGCGTCCGGGTCGCCGGGTCGTTAGGGTCGGTGCGGTGGAAAACGATGTAGACAACCTGGTTGACGCCGGGCCCCGGCATCTTGGACCATTCGAGGTCGGACCGTTGGCTTTCGGATGCTGGCGTTTCACCTTTGATGATCCGACCGAGGCCGCCACCGTGTTGGGAGCCGCCCTCGATGTCGGCATGAATCTGGTCGACAATGCCGACGTCTACGGCCTGGACTGGGGCGGCAGCGGCTTCGGCCGGAACGAGGAGCTGCTGGGACGGGTACTGGCCGCCAACCCGTCGTACCGGGATCGTATGGTGCTGGCCACCAAGGGCGGCATCCTGCCACCAACCCCCTACAACTCGGGACGTCACTACCTCATCGAGGCGTGCGAGGCCAGCCTCCGCCGGCTACAGGTCGATGTGGTCGACCTGTACCAGATCCATCGGCCCGACTTCTACACCCATCCCGAGGAGCTGGCAGCCACCCTCACGGAGCTGCGAACCGCCGGCAAGATCCGCGAGGTCGGGGTCTCGAACTACAGCCCGTTCCAGACCGAGGCCCTCCAGGCCCACCTGTCGTTCCGGTTGGTGTCGGACCAGCCGGAATTCTCACTGGTCGAACTGGGCCCTCTGCGCAACGGGATTCTCGACCGCTGCATGCAGCACGGGATGGTTCCCGTGGTGTGGAGTCCGCTGGGCGGGGGTCGGCTGGCCTCCGGCCAGGGCGTTCCCGACGAGTTGGCCGAGGCTCTGACCGACATCGCCCATCGAGAGGCAGTGTCGATGGCCTCGGTGGCCGTGGCCTTCGTGCTCGCCCACCCGTCCCGTCCAGTGGCCATCATGGGTAGCCAGAACCCGGCGCGCATCGCCTCGATGGGTGAGGCTCTGGGGGCTCGGCTCGATCGCAGCGACGTCTACCGGCTCATCCAGGCGGCCGAAGGTCGGCCCCTGCCCTGACGGTTGGTCCACCCGGGGGGCAGGGACCGGATCGGTCGTCGGACCCCTCCGGTCGGGTCTGAAACCGGGCCGCCCCTCAGGCTGCGGTCAGCTCGGCCAGGGCGTCGTCGTACTCCTCTTTCGCCCGGGGTTCACCCAGGCCGCCGCTCTCGAAGATCTTGGCCACCTTGCCCCCGGAGTCGATCACGATGGTGCGGCGCATGGCGCAGCCCAGATCCTGATTGAAGCAGTCGTAAGCCTGGGCGGTGGCGCCGTGGGGCCAGCCGTCGGACAGCACCGGGAAGTTGATGCCGGCCTGCTCGGTCCAGGCCTTGATCGAGAACTGGCGGTCACAGGTGATGCCCAGCAATTGGGCCCCTGCGGTGTCGAACTGGTTGAGATTCTCGCTCAGCTGGCACAGCTCACCTTCGCATACGCCGGTGAAGGCGAACGGCACGAAGACCAGCACCACCGGCTTGTCACCTCGATACGACGACAGCGTGTGCTCGTTGCCATCCTGGTCCTTGAGGGTGAAGTCGGGTGCGTCGTCGCCTACGGCCAATGCCATGGTGCCTCCTTGGGGCTGAGTGGTGCTTGCTGGCTCGAAGTCTATTGGCCCCGACCGGCAACGGACGGGCTGAAGGCTCACTACCGTGGACCGCTATGGCCCATCGCATCGAGCTGACCGTCCGCTTCAACGAGCTCGATCCCTACAACCATGTGAACCATGCCGCCTACATCACCTACCTCGAGGTGGCCCGTACCGAGGCCCTCGAGGCGTGCGGTATTCCCATCGTCGGCATTGCCGAAAGTGGATTCCAGCTGGTCATCACCAAGATCGAGGTTCGCTATGTGGCCGCCGCCGGGGCCGGTGACCGCCTGACGGTCACCACCGAGCTGGCCACGAACCGGCGGGCCAGTTCGGTGTGGAAACAGCGGGTGTACCGGGGTGACGAGCTGCTCATCGACGGTGACGTGACCATCGCCGTGACGGATCTCGACGGTCGGCCCACCCGCCCGCCCGACTGGCTCTTCCCGGCCATGGAGGCTCTCGCTCCCGGTGCCCCCGATCTTTCGGGCCCGCTCGGGTAAGGTCGGTGCCGGGGTTTGACTTTCAGGTCGAAGTCGACTCCGATGGCGAGGTGTCTGCGGCAGCCGACGACCGGAGATAGCCGGCAACAGCACGATCATTTCCTATGGGTATTTCCTTCAATACCGAGTTCGAACCGAGATACGGACAACGGGTGGATATCAGCCCGCTGATCCGGCGGGTGGTGGCCAACAACCCCAACCCGTTCACCTTCACCGGCACCGGGGTCTACCTCATCGGTCGGGGGTCGGTGGCCGTGGTCGACCCCGGGCCCAGCCTGGACGATCATCTCGACGCCGTCGAGGCCGCCCTCGAGCCGGGTGAACGTATCGGACGGATCCTCGTCACCCACACCCACACCGACCACACCGCCGGTGTCGACAAGCTCCAGGCCCGAACCGGAGCTCCGACCTACGGTTTCGGACCCCACGGGCCGGTGCCCGACGCCCACCCGCTCGACGAACTCTCCTTCGATGAGCACTTCAGCGCCGAGGAGGCCGAGGAGTTCCGTATCGCTTGGGAGAACACCCCGGACGAGCTGAAGCGGGAGGGCCCTGACCACGACTTCGTGCCCGACAAGGTTGTGACCGACGGTGAGCTGATCGGCGACACCGACGGCCGGTGGCAGGTGGAGGTGGTCCATACTCCGGGCCATACCTCGAACCACGTCTGTTTCTCGCTCGTCGACGACGGCAACGGCGACCGGGTGCTGTTCACCGGCGACCATGTGATGGGTTGGGCCACCTCGGTGATCTCGCCCCCCGATGGTGATCTGCTGGACTACATGAACAGCCTGAGCAAGCTGCTCGGATGCGACGCCGTCCGCTATTGGCCCACCCACGGGCCGGCCATCGAGAATCCGAAGGACTACGTGCGCAGCTTCATCGAGCATCGACGGAGCCGGGAGAAGCAGATCGTGGCCGCCCTGGTCGAGGGTCCGACGTCGATCAAGCACCTGGTACCGACGATGTACGCCGATGTCGACAAGCGGCTCTGGCGGGCCGCCGCCAACTCGGTGTACGCCCATCTTCTGGCCTTGGAACGACAGCATCGGGTGATCCGACACGACGACGGGGACTCGTCGGCCACCGGCGGTACCTGGTTGCTGACCGGCGTCTGATCCCACCGGTCATCGGTGGCCGGGGTGCCGCCAACACTCGTCGGCGGAAAAGCGGCGGCCCAGGTCGGCTCCTGTTGGGTAGTGTGGTGTCCATGATGCGGATCTATGACACGGCTCGACAATCGGTCGTACCCCTCGAGCTTCGGGACGAGGGCAAGGTGTCGATCTATGTCTGCGGTCCCACCGTCTACGGGCCGCCCCATCTCGGTCACGGCCGCCATGCCCTTGTCTACGACGTACTGCGACGGTTTCTGGC
This sequence comes from Acidimicrobiales bacterium, assembly GCA_024638815.1. Lineage (GTDB taxonomy): Bacteria > Actinomycetota > Acidimicrobiia > Acidimicrobiales > SZUA-35 > JAHELU01. The sequence goes on from JAHEJM010000089.1 coordinate 15,043, forward strand.
CTGGTCGGGTCTGGAGGTGACCTTCGCCTCCAACATCACCGACATCGACGACAAGATCATCGATCGGGCCCAGCGGGAGAACCGGGATTGGGCCGATATCGCCGTCAAGTGCGAGGGCGTCTGGTGGCAGGCCATGGACCGGTTGAACGTGTCCCGTCCCGATCTCACCCCCCACGCCACCGAGTACCTGGGCCAGATGATCGACCTGATCGCCGACCTCGTGGACCGGGGCCGGGCCTACCAGACCTCCGACGGCGTCTACCTGTCGGTGGAGCAGGTGGAGGGCTATGGGCTGCTGGCCCATCAGAGCCTGGACGAGCTTCGAGCCGGTGGTGGCGAGCGGGAGTTGGTCGGAGCCGAGAAGAAGCATCCGGCCGACTTCGCCCTGTGGAAGCTGGCCAAGCCCGGCGAGCCGTCGTGGCCGTCCCCCTGGGGTGAGGGTCGCCCGGGCTGGCACACCGAGTGCGTGGTCATGAGCCTCGACCTTCTGGGCGAGGACTTCGATCTTCATACCGGTGGGCTCGATCTGACCTTTCCCCACCACGAGAACGAGCGGGCTCAGGCCGTCGCCCTGGACAAGCGTTTCGCCCGGCGTTGGATGCACCACGGGTTCGTCGAACTCGAGGGCGAGAAGATGTCGAAGTCGCTGGGCAACGTGACCAACCTGCTCGATCTCATGGACCGGTACGATGCTCGGGCCTACCGGCTGTTGGTGCTGCAGTCACACTACCGGTCACCGATCGAGGTCACCGAAACGACCATGACCAACGCCGAGGCCGCCCTCGGCCGTCTCGACGCCTTCGCCCGCCGGACCGCCGGCTTGTCGGGCCGTGCCGATGGGTCGGTACTGGATCGGTTCCGGGCCGTCATGGAGGACGACCTCGACACCGCCGGCGCCACCGATCTGCTGTTCCGCCAGGTCCGGGAGGCCAACTCGGCTCTCGATCGTGGTGACGACGACTCGGCGGCCGTCGCCGCGACCACGGCTCGGGAGCTGGCAGCAGTGCTCGGTCTGGAGTTCCGAGTCGAGTCGTCCGATGTCCCGGGCGAGATCCAGGACCTGGCCGACCGGCGACAGGAGGCCAGAGCGGCCAAGGACTTCGCCACCGCCGACACCCTTCGAGACCGGCTGGCCCAGGCCGGTTGGACGGTGGAGGACTCGGCCGATGGGCCCATCTTGCGTCGACACGGCGGCTAGGCCGTGGTCGCAGGCGGGAGGGAGCCGGTCGGCGAGCTGACGGTGGGACAGGCCGCGGCTCGCATCGGCGTGGCCGCGTCAACGCTGCGGTTCTATGAGTCGAAGGGGCTGATCGTGTCCCGCCGCACCGGCGGTGGTCAGCGCCGCTACGCCCGGGACGTGCTGCGGCGGGTGGCGTTCATCCGAGCGGCCCAGAGCGTGGGGTTGAGCCTCGACGAGATACGGCAGTCGCTGGCCGGCCTGCCCGATGATCGGGCGCCGACCCGCCGGGAATGGGAGCAGTTCGCCGCCCAGTGGCGACCCCGGCTGGAGCAGCAGATTGCCACCCTGGTCGCCCTGCGGGACAAGTTGTCGGCCTGTATCGGCTGCGGGTGCCAGACCCTGGATGCGTGCCAGGT
>JAHEJM010000090.1 GCA_024638815.1 Acidimicrobiales bacterium
ACCGGCTCACTGTCTGGTTGATCAACCACACCGATACTGACGAGGTGCAAGAACAGGTCAAGAAGACCTCGTGCACCTGGAACACCAAAGACCGACGGGTCCATCGACGGCCGGTTCCACCTGGGCCCGCTGTCGGCGGCTGCTGTCGGCACCGCGCTCGGTGATGAGATGCAGCGGCTGTTCCGCCAACAATCCGAAGGCGACCGAACCGCAGAGACACCGAACCGGCGGCGGGGCCAAGCCCTGGTCAGCCTGATTGTGGGCGGGGCCGAAGCACCGGGGTCGGCCACCACCACCCCACTGGTCAACCTCGTGATCGGCCAGCACATCCTGGAGAACTTCTTGGAGCGGCACTTGGACCCCGACACCCCTGCCGTCGACATCGACCGCGATGACCCTGACTATCGGTGCGAGAGCATTGATGGGAAACCCATCTCCCCCGACGAGTTTGCCGACGGCAAACTCGCCCAATCAGACACGGCAGATCCTTCGACGTTTGCCGAAGGCAAACTCGGGTTTGCCGGGCAGCGCCCGGCAATACTGCGATCCCGACAACAAGCGGAAGGCGAGTTTGACTCAGCCAAACTCGGGTTGGCGTCCACACCGCGACCACGTACAGGCCGTGGCCTGACCGGCAGACTCGCGCCGCTCCACACCTGAACCTTGAAAACCGAATAGACCCGGGCCGGAGCCCGGCCCCGGGACGGCATGAACCTTGGCCTGGACACCCTCGCCAACCACACCATCCATGCCACGACTGACCCGAAATCCGAACCAGCCGACCACCAACCCTTTGGAACCAATCATCAAGATCTCGGTATGAGTGCCGACGAAGACGGCTCCACCAGCCGGAGGCTGGGAGGCGGAGCCTCCCGCTAGTGATCGGGGATTGGCTGACGGGCCTCGACCTCGGCCTTCAGCCTCCGGAGGTTGCGACGCCAGATGGCGGCCAGCACCGGACGGGCTGCGGTCGCGCCCACCACACCCCCCATCCACAGCGGGAACGTCAATGTCTCGGTCCACGAGAACTCGGTGGCGCCGGGGCCCAGCGGTTGGAGGGTGAACGCTCCTTTGCCGGTCACCGCCCCCACATGGTGAACCCCCATGCGCCGGTTGTCCTCCCACGATGTCACCGTCATCACGTCGGTCAGGCGGAACGGTCCGACCTTGGTGTCGCACTCGAAGCGGGTTCCCTCACCCGAGGTCGTCTCGGTGAGGAAACGTATGGCCTCGGCGTCGGCCATCCATTCCACGTGGGATGAGATGTCCTTGACGTAATTCCACACCTGGTCCGGAGTTCGATCGATGACGATACTGACGTGGACGGCAGCCATGGTCGTAGCCTAGAGCAGAGTGGGGATCGGAAGCGGGCCGATGTCACCGGGACTCGGTGCGTCGGTAGACCGAGATCGAAGCCCGGCTCCGGGCTTCGAACGCCTCCTCGGTCCACGAACCCCACCGTTCGCAACAGAGATAATCGGCGCGAGCGGCCATGGCATCGAGCTGATCCACCGTGACCCACCGCAGCATCCACGGCCGGACACGAACCCCACCGTCGAGAATCTCCAGATGGCGTCCGATCAGGCGCTGGTCGGCCCGTTGGCCGACGGTCGACGACACCACCACCCCGTCGGGCAGGATGTGTCCGACACCGGTGGAACGGGCGGGTGCATCGGCCAGCAGCTCGGCCTTGAGGGTTTCGACGATGACGGTGTCGGCCAGCGGGGCGAGCTGTTGGAACAGGCTGATCTGGGCCTCGGCCGTGTGCAGGTTGAACACCGTGTTGAACCCGCACAGTGCGGTGGCTTGGAGGGCCCCGGTGCCACGGGTGGGAACCAGCGGCAGCAGCGTCATGTCGGCCCGGATACGGAGGACCGACGAGGGGCAGCCGTCCAACATCGGGCCCGAGGTGTCGATCCCGACAACGGTCAGGCCTCGGTCCACCAGTGGTCGGGCCAGCCGACCGGTACCGACCCCGAGCTCGATGACGAGCCCCGACGGGGACCGGCGGGCCACGAACTCGGCCGTGGCCTCGGAGTCGGTCACCTGGTGATACCACCGGTCGTAGACGTCGGCGAACGCCTCACCGTAGGCCGCCCCATGATTTAGGGCCAGCGATCGGGCCACGGCCGACTTCGCGGCCACCCGGGGCGGTTGGTCCGGGGCCCGATCCCCGGGGGCGGGTGAATCCACCCTTGTAGGATGACAGGTGATGAGCATTCGTGTGGAGCCTGCCGATCTTCCCGCCCACATCGCCTCCCGAGGCGGTGGTTTCCTGCTGTCCTCGGTCATGGACAGCCGACCCCACGCCGCCCATCTGCCGTTCCAGATCGCAGCGGCCGAGGGTCAGGTACAGCTTCGGGCCAAGGTCGGTCGTACCAGCCATCACAACTGCCGCCAGCGGCCCTCGGTCACCGTGCTGTGGCCGGCCCTGCCCGATGCACACCCCCCGGTCACGCTCGAGGGGACCGATGTCGGCCGCTACAGCCTCATCGTCGACGGCGAGGCCAGGCTCGACGGTGACGAGCACGTGATCATCGCTGTCACCGGCGCCGTGTTCCACCGCCCGGTCGAAGCGATCATCGACGACGGCGGAGGCGGTGGTTCGCCATGACCGACACGCTCGGCGCCCACTATCTCGACAATGCCGCCACCACGCCGCTGCGGCCCTCGGTGCTGGACATCATGACCTCGGTGTTGGCCGCCACCTACGGCAATCCGTCGGGAGCCCACCGCCTGGCCCGAGCCGCCAACCAGGTGGTGGACGAGTCCCGGGAATCGGTGTCGGCGGTCCTGGGCGCCGAACCGGGTCAGATCGTGTTCACCAGCGGTGGCACCGAGGCCGACAATCTCGCCATCACCGGAGCGGTGGAAGCCACGGGCAAGCGACCGGTGTGCTCGGCCATCGAACACCACGCCGTGCTGGACCCGGTGGTGCACCACGGTGGGCTCACCGTCGGCGTCGGTGGCGACGGTCGGATCGATCTCGATCAACTTGCCGATGTGCTCCGGAGCCATGGAACCGAACTCGCCGTGGTGTCGATCATGGCCGCCAACAACGAAACCGGCGTCATCCAGCCCCTGGCCGAGGTGTCGGCGCTGGTCCGCGAGCTTGCCCCCGACACCCTGCTCCACACCGACGCCGTCCAGGCCCTGTGCTGGCTGGATGTGGCTTCGGTGACCGCCGACTACGATCTCGTGTCCATCAGCGCCCACAAATTCGGCGGACCGAAGGGAACCGGCGCACTGGTGGTCCGGGATCGGGCCCGGAGCCTGGTGCCGCTGCTCAAGGGCGGCGGTCAGGAGCGCGGACGTCGGGGCGGCACCCACAACGTGGCCGGTATCGCCGGCATGGCGGTGGCCGCCACCGAGACCGCGGCCCAGCGGGCGTCCCGCGTGCCCGAGGTGGCGGCTCGGCGCGACCGGTTGGCCGACACCATCTGCTCCTCGGTCGACGGTGTGGTCGAGACCGGCGTCCGCTCACCGGGTGATCGAGGCCACAAGACGGCCAACATCTGCCATCTCTGCTTCGAGGGGATCGCCAGCGAAGCCCTGCTCTTCCTACTGGAGAAGCATGACATCATGGCCTCGGCCGCGTCGTCGTGTTCCAGCGGAGCCATGGAACCAAGCCATGTGTTGGCGGCCATGGGTTTCGACCGGGACCTGGCCTTCGGTTCCTTGCGTCTGTCGCTGGGCTATGACACCACCGACGACGATGTGGAGACCGCCATCGCCACCATCGGGCCGGCCGTGGAACGGTTGCGGCAGCGGGAACGGGACGGTGACCGATCATGAGCGGCAAGGGCTTGGATGACAAGCGGAACGTGAACGAGCGCCACGATGTCGTGGTGGCCATGTCCGGTGGTGTCGACTCGTCGGTCGCCGCCGCCCTCCTGGTCGCCCAGGGCCACCGTGTGGTGGGGGTGACCCTCAAGCTGTGGGGCGGCGACTCCGACTCCGGCTGCTGTTCGGTGTCCGATGTCGACGATGCCCGCCGGGTGGCCCAGCAGCTGGGTATCGACCATCACGTGTTCAACTTCGGCGATGAGTTCGACCGGTTCGTGGTCGACCCCTATGTGGCCGACCATCAGGCCGGACGCACCCCCAATCCGTGCGTGGAGTGCAACCGCCACATCAAGTTCGACCGGTTCTTCCGGCGGGCCGACGCCCTCGGCTTCGACATGGTGGCCACCGGTCACCACGCCCGGATCGTCGACGACCCGGCTCGGCCGGATTTGCGCCGGGTGGGCCGGGGCGCCGATGGGGCCAAGGATCAGTCCTATGTGCTCCACATGCTGGACCAGGATCAGCTGGCCCGGCTGGTGTTTCCCGTCGGTGCCATGACCAAGGCGGACGTCCGAGCGCTGGCCGCCGACCTCGGTTTGCGGACCGCCGACAAGCCCGACAGCCAGGACGTCTGCTTCATCCACTCGGTCGGGGGTCGGGAGCGGTTCCTGGGCGACCGTATTCCGCTCCGTCCGGCCCGCCTGGTCGACGAGACCGGGGTCGAGATCGGCACGGTCGACTCGGTGGAGATGGTGACATTGGGACAGCGCCGCGGTCTCAACCTGGGCGGTGATGCCAACCGGCGGTATGTGGTCGACATCGATCACGCATCGGCCACGGTGACGGTGGGGGAGCGCCACCGGTTGCTGGTGGACGAACAGCGGGTGGAGGCCGTGCAGTGGTCGGCCGGGCCGGAGTACGGAGCGTCCACCGTCCAGTGTTCGGCCCACGGCGCCCCCCGATCAGCCACGGTGGAGCCGATCGACGGTGATGCCTCATCGATTCGGGTGGTATGGCAGGAGCCACAGCAGCGGGTGGCGGCCGGCCAGTCGGTTGTCCTCTACCGGGACGACATGGTGGTCGGCGGCGGGACGGCCGGGGTCTGAACCCAGGGTCAGGCTGTTTCACGGGTGAGACGATTCCCAACCGTTCATGATGCCGCAGTGGCCCTGGCCGAGGGCCGGTTGGTGGCCTTCCCCACCGAGACCGTCTACGGGCTGGGGGCCGATGCCACCAGCACCGAGGCTGTGGCCCACATCTTTCGGGTCAAGGGCCGACCGCCCGACCATCCCCTGATCGTGCACACCGCATCGGCCGAGGGTCTGGACCGGTTCGCCGTCGATGTCCCCGACGGCGCCCATCGTCTGGCCCGGGCGTTCTGGCCCGGGCCGCTGACCATCATCGTCAACCGCCGTGTCGAGCCGACCGACGCCGGTCCTCCGGTGGCCGACGAAACCGTCGGCGGTCGTGGCACGGTCGGGCTACGGGTGCCCGATCATCCGCTAGCCCTCGAGTTGCTGGCCGAGTTCGCCGCCATCGGATCGGGGGCGGTCGCCGCTCCCTCGGCCAACCGGTTCGGAGCGGTCAGTCCGACCACGGCCGATCACGTCGTCGACGATCTGAGCCACCTGCCGGCGGAGCTGCTGGACCGGGTGGGGGTGATCGATGGCGGACCGTGCCCGGTCGGCGTCGAATCGACAATCATCGATCTGACCGGTCCTCGACCGGAGCTGCTCCGTCCCGGCGGCATCTCGGTCGTCGAGCTGGCGGCCGTGCTCGGTGAGGATGTGATCGACGGTCGGGGCGGGGAGCGGCGGGCATCGGGCATGCTGGCGGCCCACTATGCGCCCCGGGCCGAGGTTGGCCTGGTTCCCGCGGCCGAGCTGGCCTCGGTCCTGGACAACCTGGCTTCGGATGCCGGGGCCGACACCGGTGTCATCGCCCCCTTCGCCGTGCATCACCGGCCTTCATGGCACCTGCCGGCCGATGCCGCCGGCTACGCCCGTCAGCTCTACTCCGCGCTTCGGGAGGCCGATCGCCGTGGTGTGTCACGGCTGCTCGTCGTGGCCCCGAGCCGGGGATCCATGGTCGAAGCGGTGGTCGATCGCCTGTCGAAAGCCGCCGTCGGCTCCTCCCGTCGACGCCAATGAGATGGGCATCGAACGGCTGCCCCCCACCTTGGGCATCGCCTTCGAATGGGTGTCACCGGAGCCGATCTGTTGCCTCAACCCGCGCCGAGGAGAACTCGAGTGCCTTGGCCATGTGCTCCACAAGCCATGCGAACGATTCGTCGACGTCCACGTCGAGCCCGAAGCCGCCGACGCTCTCGAGCGACACGAACCCGTGGAGCGCAGCCCGGAGCATCCGGGCGGCATGGATGGCGTCGTCCTCGTCGAGGTCGTACCCCCGCAGTATGGCGAGAACCGGCTCCAACGGCCGCAAGGACGCGGTGGCGTATTCCTCGTCGTCCGGCTCAGCCCGGACCGTCAGGCCGTACAGGCCGGGATGGGCCACAGCGTAGGCCCGGAACTCTGCGGCGACGGCACGCAGGGCATCGCACCCGGCCCGGCCCATGGCGGCCGCACCGAGCCGGCCAGCGAGGTCGTCGATGGCCCTCATGGCCACCTTGCGGCGTAGCGTGTCGAGGCCGTCGACGTGGTTGTAGAGCGAAGGGGGCTTGACGTCGAGTTCTCGGGCGATCCGACTCAGTGTCAGCGCCGACGTCCCCTCGGCCTCGACGACGCGGCTGGCCACGTCGACGATGGCGTCCGAGGTAAGTCCCTTGCGTCCGGTCACGACCGGGTGGCGGCAAGGAAGTCGGCGATCGCCGTGGCAACCTGGCCGGGGAACTCGACGTGTGGATAATGGCCGGCATCAGCGACCATCTGCAACGTGCCCCCGGTTTGCCCGGCAATTGTCGTGCCGTCGGCAGCGGGATCACCGAAGTGGGAATCAGAGCCACCCATGACCACCAGCGTCGGGACGTCGACTCGGGCGATGCGCTCCTCGAGGCCATGGCGGTGAGCCGTCAGCGTTTCCCGTACCGCCCGGCGCCGTTGCCGATCGGTCATCATCGCCGCCAGCTCGGCGGCGTACTCCTCGAGATCGCCGGGCGGAGCCGCCGGATGCCACTTGATGAACTGGCTCGCCCACAGCCTTCCGGCAACAGGTGTTCGCAGCAGAAGGTCGAGGGGGAGGCGTTGCCAGATCTTCGCCGTCTCGAGGTGGGCGCTGATGAGCACCAGGCGGCCAATGAGATCCGGCCGCTCGGCAGTGGCCCAGATGGCGGCAGCCGGTGCGAACGAGGTGGCCACGATGGTGGCGGGACCCGAGTCCAGATGATCGAGGAGTGCGATAAGGTCGCCGGCCGTGTCGGCCACTCCGTAGGATTGCCAGTCGGCCGACGACTCGCCGTGGCCCCGCAGATCCATCGTGACCACACGGGCGCCACCGGCCACGAGATCGGGCGTCAGGAACCGGTACTCGCGGCGAATGTCGCCGGCGCCGGGAAGCATCACGATGAGCGGTCCCGGTCCGCCACTGTCGTCGAAGGCGACCGTGCCGCTCGAGAGGTCGAGTCGCTGCGTTGTCATTGTCGTACTCCTGGTCCATTTGACTAATACTATTAGTATCTATACTAAGGATGTTAGTCTTTGGTGTCAAGGTGATTTGGTGTCAAGGTGATTTGGTGTCAAGGTGATCCGTAACACAGATCCGCTGTGGCCCGTTTGCCGCAAACTCGGTCATTTGCCTCCGGTGGACGGGATCGGATCGCCCAGGTGTCGAGGCGGGGACGGACACCGAGCCCCGGCTTGTCCGACACAGGCAGCCTCCCATCGGCCACCGGCGGATCGGGGTGGCCGTGTTGATCGCGTTGCCCGCTCCCCGCCGTCGGAACCGTCGACGTCGGCCAGGCCGGTTCGATAGAGCGAGATCCTGGTGATCTTCACCGTCGGACCTCGGCCATCAGACCCGGATCCGATGGGCTCGCAGCGACTCGTAGTGGGGTCGCATGATCCCGTACACATGACGGACCCGGGGCGGGGCATCGGCCAGCGACACCTGGCGGTCGGGCTGAGGTTTGAGTCCGTCGGAGTGGCGAAGGGTGGCGTGGAACACTCCGCCGTCCCACCAGCTCACCTCGTCCCGCGGTCCCGGTTCCCAGCTCAGAGCCTCGGCCACGAAGGGTAGGCCGACCGCCTCGCACCACGCCTCAACGATTTCGGCCGGGCGTTCCAGCAGGTCGTCGGAGTCGATCACCGGGGGAGGGGTTCCGGTCTGGGCCCAGAGCCGGTCGAACAACTGACGCTGCTCGGCGAACCCTGTCTCCTTGATGTGGAAGTCGGGCCACTTCGACTCCATCGACAGCAACGCCTTGAGGGGATCCCGGATGAGGAACGAGTGGGTGAAATGGGCAAGGAACGCATCGTCCCAGAACGATTCCAGGTAGTGGGGGAAGTCCTTGATGAAGACGGGCCCCTGCCGGGCTTCGGTCACCAGCTCGGCCCAGCGTGACTCGAAGGTCAAAGCGGGGGTGCGTATCGATGTGGCGGCATCGAAGCGGGGCCACAACGGGTTCTCACCCTGATACCACACCTCGCCGAACGGCTCGTGGAAACAGACCAGGTCGCCCCGCTGTCGCATCATCCACTCGAAGGCCGTCGACGTCGACCGGGGTACGGCCCACAGGGCGACAATCGGGGCGGGCAGATCGGCGGGGGTCAGGCGGGCCAACGGTTCAACCACCTTCACCCAGCGTGGCCAGTAGGTGGCCATGGCCGGGAGCAGCCGACAACCCCAGTTCCTGAAGCATGGCCCAGTACAGAGCGAAGTCGGAGGCGATCAGCGGCGTGTCGGTCAGGCCCTCAACGGTGTCCACCACCTGAAGCATGCGGAACCCGGCTCCGGTCTGGACGATGGCGTCGGCCCGGGGAGCCGCCTCATGGGCGCCGACGGCGGCGGTCACCATCAGATGGTTCGGGTAGTCCCAGAGAGTCTCGGCCTCGATTCGCAGCTTCTCGTCGTGGTCGGCCACCAGGCCCTGTTCGATCAGGTCGCCGGCCCACAGGATCTCGAATCCGGCCGCCTTCAGGTAGGCGTTGATGCCGGCCGACCAGTCGGGCCGGTAGTAGCCGTTGGCCACGGTGATGGTCCTGGCCCCTATCGCCCGTAGCGCCTCGACCAGGCAGTGGCCGGCCATCAGAAACCGTACCCCGATCTGCTGGGACACCTGCCGGCAGAACTCCTCGATCTCGACCGGTCCGGTTGCGCCCTGGCAGTGCACCCAGTTGGAGCCGACCTGACCGATGACCTGGCAGTGGGACTGGGCCAGGCACTCGGCCGCCTCGGTCATCAGCGAGAAGTTGCGAGCCCGCTCGTCCAACCCCCATTCGTAACCGGGAACGTGCATCACCCGCTGCAGAATCCCGGTGCCCGTGGGTGCGGCCTGGAGGAACTGTTGGGGACTGTCGTCGAAGTATCGGGGCGTGGTGACGAATCCGGCATAGGCCCGGTATCGGGGGTGGACGGTCTGAAGGTCGGTCGTCACCGAAGCGTCTCCTGCTACATACTACGGACGGACTACACACGGACTACATGCGGAGCCGCCGGCTTGACGGATCGTAGGCCGGCTCTCCCAGCACCCGGGCCGGGCGGAAGTCTCCCAGGACCCGCACCGACAGTTCGGTGCCCGGTTCGGCGTGCTCGGGAGCGAGGTAGGCAAAGGCCAGCCCGTGGCCGACGGTGTAGCCGTAGGCCCCGGTGGTGACCAGGCCGACCGGTCCCCCACTGGGGGCACCGCTGCCGTCGACGGCATAGACGGCATCGCTGCCGTGGACCTCGGCCCGATCGGTGTCGACCGCCAGGTAGGTGAGTCGCCACCGATGAGGGCGTTCCCCCGACTCGGCGGCGCGGCGGCGGGCCAGCAGGGCGGCTCGACCCACGAAGTCACCCTTGGCGACATGGTCGGTCTTGACGAAGGGGCCGAGTCCGGCCTCGTCGGGGCCGACATCGTGGGTCAGATCCCGACTGATGCGATACCCCTTCTCCATGCGCAGCGAGTCGAGGGCGTGGTTGCCGACATTGGCCACCCCCTGGTCGGTTCCCGCCTCCCACAGGGCGTCGTAGATCACACCCAGTTCGTCGATCGGGGCGTGGAGCTCCCAGCCGAGTTCGCCGACAAATCCGACCCGGAGGGCCAGCACGTCGACCCCGGCCACCGTGATCTTTCGGGCCCGGAGCCAGGCGAAGGTCTCGTTGGACAGATCGGCGTCGGTGCAGCGGGCCAGGAGGTCACGGCTCGATGGGCCGGCCAGGGTGAGCACGCCGAGGTCGCCCGACACCACCCGCAGCTCGGCATCAAGCGGACGGCCGTGAGCCCCGGCCGGCCAGTGGGTGTCGAAGTACTCCCGGTCCTTTTGCTCACCCACGGCGGCCGACACCAGGTAGAGGCGATCCTCCCGCTCGTCGCCCGGCAGTCGGGTCACCGTCATCTCGCCCTCGATACGACCGGTCGGGGTCAGCAGGTAGGTCAGCCCGATCCGCCCCGGGGCCGGGACGGAGTTGGTGGTCAACCGATCCAGAATCTCGACCGCATCCGGTCCGACCAGTTCGAACTTGGCGAAGGCGGTGGAGTCGAGGATGCCAACCCGCTCCCGCACGGCCCGGCATTCTTCACCGACCGGGTCGAACCAGTCGGTGTGGGCGAAAGCCACGACATCGGTACGGGGCAGGCCGGCCACGCCCGGAAACCACTTCGGTCGCTCCCACCCGTAGACCTGGGTGAACACCCCGCCCCGTTGGGCGAACCGTTCGATCAGCGGCGACGGGCGGTAGGGCCGCTCGGCCGGGTGCTCCAGGCCGGGCACCGGGGTCTGGTGGCGGTACTCGTAGTCCTCGGTGCCCTTGATCCGCCCGTAGCGCACGGCGTCGTCGTGGGCCACGAAGCCGAACCGGCGGGCGTCGTAGCCCCGGACGCTGACCCCGGTCTCGCCGTGGACCATCCAGCGGGCCAGCTCCCGGCCCAGGCCCGGGCCGTCGGCAATACCGACCTGGACGCCGACCAGCTGCCAGAAATTGGGAACTCCGGACGGGCCGAGCAGCGGTTCACCGTCGGGGGTGTGGGCGATGGCACCCCGGATCACCTGCTTGATGCCGTGGGGTTCGAGAATGGGGAAGCGCTCGAAGGCCCGGGCCAGCCAGAGGCCGATGCGGTCGTAGTCGGCCGGGAACAGAGGGTTCTCCAGCGACCATTCCGGCCCCTCGGGCCAGGCCGCCTCGGCGTTCGTTTGCTCGTAGATGCCGATCAGGCCCGACTCCTGCTCCTGGCGGACATAGCCGGAGAGATAGTCGTCGCGCACAACCGGCAGTTCGTGGTCGAGCTGAGCGAACTCGGGAACCGGGGTGGTCAGCAGGTAGGTGTGGAGGGCGTTGGCCATCGGTACCGACAGTCCCACCATCCGGGCCACCTGGTGGGCGTAGCAGCCGGCGGCGTTGACCACGTGTTCGGCCTCGATCGTGCCCCTCTCGGTGGCCACGTCGAAGCCGCCGTCCGGCCGACGGTGGATGGCCAGGACCCGGTTGCGACGGCTGACCCCGGCCCCGGCGGCCCTCGCTCCGGCAATCAGGGCGTTGGTGGCCCCGCTGGGATCGACATGGCCGTCGTTCGGCGTGTAGACGGCGCCGACGATCTCGTTCACGTCGTAGAACGGGTGCTTCTCGGCGATGAACCCCTTGTCGACCCAGTGCATCTCGTTGCCCACGTACTCGGCCAGGCCGAGCTGGCCCCGCAGCCAGTCGACCTCGAGCGGTTCGTAGGCCACCCGGAAGCTGCCGCTGCGGTGCCAGCTGGTGGCCACCCCGGTCTCGTCCTCCAGGGAGGCGTAGAGCTCACAGCCGTACTTGCGGAAGGTGGCCAGGGTGTAGCTGGATACCGAGTGGGTGACCTGACCGGCGGCGTGCCAGGTCGAGCCGGAGGTCAGCTCGGCCTTCTCCACCAACACCGTGTCGGTCCAGCCCTCCTTGGCCAGGTGATAGAGGAGGCTGGCGCCGGTGATGCCGCCGCCGACGATCACGACCCGTGCCCGATCGGGAGGGGCGGTTGCTCCGGTTGGTCCGGCCGGTGAGGTGGAGCTCTGCCTCGAATCTCGTGTCGAATCCTGTGTCGAACTCATACTTCGCACGACTGTACCATATCGATTCAGAAGTGGTACAGTTGCATCACCATGTTCGTCAGCCCCGTCCGGTCGGACCATTCGGTGCCCGTGCTTTCTCGCCCCACCATCGACATGGCCGCCCTTCGCGCCTACCGACTGGGCCGACTGCTCGACCAGTTGGCCGACCAACGGATCGATCTGGCCGTGCTGATCAACCCGGTCAGCCTTCGCTATGTGGCCGACTGGCGGGAATACGCACTGTTCCAATCCCACCTCCAGACCTACACGTTGTTCGTCACCGCCGACGGCGCACTGACCCTGTTCGGAGCCTACGGCCGCGACCATCCCGGCATTGATCACTCCGGGCCGACCCATGGACTCAACAGCTTCGACGGCGGGCTCGACCTGGCACCCAAGACGGAGCGGTTTGTGGCCGATGTGATCGACGCCGTCGGGGTCGGGGCCCGGGTTGCGGTGGAACATGTCAATCCGGAGGTCACCCTGGCGTTGGCCGCCGCCGGCTTCGATGTCATCGACGCCGAACCGCTGGTGGAGGCGGCCCGATCGGTCAAGTCGGCCGAGGAGATCGTCTGTCTTCGTCACGCCGTCGCTGTGGCCGAGCTTGCGCTGGCCACCATGCGGGAGACGGCCCGTCCCGGGATGACGGAGAACCAGGTCTTCGCTCTGCTCCACCAGGTCAACATCGCCAACGACGGTGATTGGATCGAGGGGCGGATGTTGTCCAGTGGGCCTCGAACCAACCCGTGGTATCAGCAGGCCTCGGAAAGGGTGATCGAGGCCGGCGACCTGGTGGCGGTGGACACCGACATGGTCGGCCCCTTCGGCTACTCGGCCGACATCTCCCGGACCTGGCTGGTCGGTGACCGGCCAAGCCGGGACCAGCGGGACCGGTATCGTCGGGCCCACGAGGAGATCCATCACAACGCCGCCCTGCTGGGCCCCGGCCTGTCGTTCAAGGAGCTGAGCGACAAGGCCTTTCGCCATCCCGAGGAGTTCGTGGCCCGGCGCTACGCCTGCCTGGCCCATGGCATCGGGATGACCGACGAGTATCCCCGCATCGCCTATCGCCAGGATTGGGACGCCTTGGGCTACGACGGGGTCGTGGTGCCGGGCATGGTGCTGACCGTGGAGAGCTTCGTCGCCTCCGACCACGGTGGTCCCGGGGTGAAGCTGGAGGACATGTATCTGATCACCGACACCGGAGCCGAGCGGTTGTCGACCGTCGGCTTCGAGGCCGCCCTTCTGCAGGCTTCACCGGAGATGTCCCGGGAGGTTGCACCGTGACCACGTTGCCACCACTGGAGCCGACCCCTATCCTGACCGCCCTGGCCTCGGCCCTGAACCAGCTCCCGCCCCAGGTCGGGCGGGCCGCCAACTATGTGCTCGACAATCCGGGCGCCATCGCCGTGACCTCGATGCGCAGCCTGGCCGATGCCGCCGGGGTGAAGCCCAACACCCTGGTCCGCATGGCCCGGGCCGTCGGCTTCGACAACTATGAGGACTTCCGGGCCCCCTTCCGGCAGTACGCGGCCGAGGGGACGCTGTCGTTCCCCGACCGGGCCCGTTTCCTCCAGGCCATCAGCCAGGGAGCCAGCCACGGGTCGCTGCTGGCCGACATGGCCGGCGCCGCCATGGCCAACCTGGAAGCACTGTTCGCCTCGGCCGATGCCGACGAGTTGAAGGCGGCCGCCGACCTCATCGACGGCGCCCGACGGGCCAACGTGCTCGGGGTGGGGACGGCCAAGACGTTGGCCGAGAACTTCGCCTACGTGGCCTCGATGGCGGTTGACAACGTGGCCGCCATTCCCGTGGTCGGTCTGGCCATCGACAGTGTGGCCAGGATGGATGACCACGATGTCCTGATCGCCATGACCTTCAAACCCTATCGAGTCGAGATCGTGGCCGCGGTCAAGCTGGCCACCCGCCGTTCCGTCCCCGTGGTCGCCATCACCGACAGTCACGGCTCCCCCCTGATTCCGTTGGCCACCCACGCCTTCGTCGTACCCAATGACTCCCCCCTGCCCTTTTCGTCGAATGTGGCCGCCACCGCCCTGCTTGAGACACTGCTGGCCTTCGTGGTGGCCGAATCAACGATCGATGTCGCCGCCGCCATCGACGACTTCCACGCCAACCGCCGCTTGGCCGGCATCTACACCGACTGAGCGGGGCTTCTCATCCGTTTCGACTCACAAACAGCGAACCACGACACTCGAACCGACACCATTTGGAGACCGAATCATGCAGATCGCCCATCCAGGACTGGTCGACCCGGAGTACTACGTACCCGGCCTACCGGTCGACCATGTGGCCCGGCGCTACGGCATCGATCCGGCTGAAATCGCCAAGCTCGGGTCGGCCGAGAATCCGTTTGGGGCCTCGCCGAAGGCGGTCGAGGCCGTCACCGAGTTACTGGGGTCACTGCACCTGTACCCCTCGTGGACGGCCGAACCGTTGCGGCGCAAGATCGCCGAGGTCTCCCACTATGAGCCCGAGCAAGTGGTGTGCGGGGCGGGGGAGACCGAGATCATCTCCCTCATAATCCGGGCCTTCGCCGAGCCGGGTGGGCGGATCCTGATGCCGGGACCATGCTTTCCCATCTACCACCTGTTCGCCGAGGCCGAGGGTCGGGTTCCGGTACTGGCCCAGGCCGCGACCGATCGAGCGACCATGGCCCTCGACGTCGACGGCTACATCGAGCACGTCACCGACGAAACCCGGATCGTGTTCATCACCAACCCTCACAGCCCCTCCGGCACCTGGCTGACCGAGGACGAGGTTCGGCGGATCATCGAAGCCGCGCCCCGGGCCCTGGTGGTGCTGGACGAGGCCTATGTCCACTACTCCGACACCCCCGGCTACATCCACCTGGCCCGGGACTACGAGCACGTGGCTGTTCTCCGTACGTTTTCCAAAGCCTTCGGCCTGGCCGGGCTGAGGATCGGATTCGGTGTGGCCCCCAAACCCGTGATCGATGCCCTGTTGGCGGTCAAGGCCACCTGGAACATGGGTCAGCTCCAGATCGCCGGCGGCATCGCCGCCCTCGACGACCATGAGCACGTGGAGCGAACCGTCCACACCATCGTGGCCGGCCGGGCCTACGTGCAGGACCGATTCGCCGAGTTCGATCGGTTCCGTATGGTGCCCGGCAGCCGATCCAACTTCTTCTTGGTCGAGATCCTGGACCCCGATCTCGACTCGACCTCCGTGTTCAACGGATTGTTGGAGCGAGGCGTCATCGTCAAGGATGGCAGTGTGTCGTTCCGGGGGCTGGACAAGCGATTCCTGCGTTGCGACGTGAACGTCAAGGAACACATGGACCGGCTGGTGGCGGCGCTGGCCGATCTCCCTTGAGCACAGGCCGAGCCACCGAGTCCGAGGCAACGACAGACGATCAAGCGAGGTGATGCGATGAACAGGAAACAGCAATGAACGGGGCGACGTCATGACCGACATGAGCCTGCGAGCCATCGAGGGTCGCTTCTACACCGACCCGGCGCTGTTCGACGCCGAGATGGACCGGATCTTTGCCCGGACCTGGCAGTTGGTCGGCCACGTCTCCCAACTGGCGGAGCCCGGCGACGTCATCACTGCGGTTGTCGGTGGGGAACGCATCGTTGTGGCCAACGACGACGGCGAACTCTGCGCCTTCTACAACGTCTGCCAGCATCGAGGGCATGAGCTGGTGTCGGCCGACGCCGCCCATCTGAGCGCCATCGTTTGCCCCTACCACGCCTGGATCTACGATCTCGGTGGACGACTGCTGCGGGCCCGTCGGATCGAGGCATCGGTCCTGGGCGGGATCTGCGTGCCCCGGGTCCGGGTGGAGACGATGGCCGGCTTCGTGTTCGTCAATCTCGACGCCGATGCCGTGGCGCTGGCCGAAACCGCGCCCGGTGTCGAGAACGAGCTGCTTCGGCTGGCCCCCGACGCCGGTGATCGGGTGTTGACCGCCCGGCAAAGCCACGAGTTCGCCGCCAACTGGAAGCTCGCCATCGAGAACTACAACGAGTGTTATCACTGTCCCAACGTGCATCGCTCGTTCACCAGCGGTGTCATCGATCCGTCCAGCTTCATGATCACCCCCAAAGGGCAGACCATCTGGCACACCGCCGTCGCCGCCCCCATCGATCGGCTCAGCTATCCAATCGGGGAGGACACCGAGTACGGGTCGTTCTTCACCTGGCCGGTTTCGTCCATCCAGTGCTATCCGGGACGGATCCTCAACACTTTCCGATGGCGGCCGCTGGCCGTCGACCGGACACTGCTGGTCCGGGA
>JAHEJM010000091.1 GCA_024638815.1 Acidimicrobiales bacterium
CAGGCGGACATTGACGGCGGTGGTCGTTGCCGCGGCCGTAGGGTTCGCGGCGCTGGGTGCCCTGGCCGCCGGCTGCAGCGACTCCGGCGACGAGATCACCGTCGACTCCACCACCACAGAGTCGACCACGACAGCCGCATCGACGACGACAACCACCGAGTCAACCACGACCGAGAGCACCCCCACCACCCTCGACGACGATGCCGCAATTCGGGAGCTGCATGAGTACTACGTCGTGGATTTCGCGGCGGGGGATGAAAGGGAAGCACCGCTGGAAGAGCGGATAGATGAGCTGAAGGCTATCGCCATGGATCCCTTGCTTACTCGTGGAATCGAATCGCGTACGGCGCGCGAATCGAAGGGCGAATACCTCGTGAACCCTGGCGGCGATTCAAACCTGATCGAAATCGCTATCGATAGCGAAACAGCATTGGTTTCTGACTGTTACTTGGACCGAGCTGTTCTGTATTCGGCGGAAGACGAGGTCCTGATCCCAGCAGACAACGAACACGAAGTCGTCGAGCTACTGTATATGAAAGTTAACGAGCAGTGGTTCGTCAGTGATTTCTATGTTGGCGGAGATGAACTGTGCGACCCAAACGACTATTCGTAGCTACTGCTCTGGCGCTTGGGATAGCTCTGAGCTGCCCAACGACGGCGTCCGCAGGCGGATTCGAAAACAGCGACGGCACGCCTGAGGTGAGTCCCTATGGACGTTCTGGCGTGCAATTGACCGCGACACAGGCCGGCGAGAGCGTGACCGGGCCGGGGGCGCCGTCGTGGTTGAGCAAGTGCAGCTGGAACGACATGACCAAACGAGAGGTCGACGCCCGCTATCGGGAGCACACCGGCATCAAAGCACGAACCGACTCCGAATACGCCGAGATCGGCATCGACCCCGACGAGGACTGGGTCTTCGTCGTGTGCCGCCAGGACGCCGATGTCCTCGCTGCGGCACCCATCGTCGGTATCACCGGCATCCTCGGGGCCTGGGCGGTGGGCGAACGGCCCCCACAACAGGTCCTCGACTGGTTGATTGCCCGGACCCGGGCCTCGGTCGACATACCGGTCCAGATCGGCGACTCCGCCCCGGCCGGCACCACTGACGTCCCCTGGATCACCCAACTCGACACCTGGCTGTGGATCGACGACACGGTCTGGCAACCACGCTCGGCCACCTCACCCAGCCTGTTCGGCACCACCGTCACCGTCACCGCCACCCCCGTGCAGGTCGAGTTCGAAGACGACGACGGCCACAGCGTCGACTGCGGCGACAACACCGGGACACCGTTCGACCCGGACCGACCGGATCAGACCACCGACTGCTTCCTCACCCCCGAGCATTCCAGCCGCACCGGCGACCGGACGTTGACTTCCCGCATCACCTGGGACGTCGCTTACACCTGCAACCAGTACTGCGGCAGCGGGCCGCTCCCCTCCTTCGTGGTCGAGAACACCCGACCCGTCGTCACCAACGAATACCTCGTCATCGAGTCGTGAACCGGAGTGGGCACACCGCCCGCATTCGGGCCGAGGCGGAACCCCCACCCTGGAGAAGCTCTTCGAACGGAACGGGGGCGCCGGCCATCCACTCGGTGTGTTCAGTGTGATTGGCCGAGCGATCCCAGCACCGTGGTCATGTGTTCCCGATACCGATCCAGGGCATCGCGACCACTGGATGTCAGCCGGTACACGGTTCTCGGGATCTTGCCCACGAACGTCTTTTCGACCTCGATGTAGCCGGCGTCCTCCAGCTTGGCCGCATGCGACGAGAGGTTGCCTTTGGTGAGACCGGTCTGCTCCATCAGAGAGTGACAGGGCGGCTAGCCGCCGGTAGCGCAACAACCTCGACTTCTCACTGGCGTACCAGAACCCGCCGGTCAGGCTGATGCCCGAGACCAGGGGCGCGGCGCGTCGCCACTCGGCGGAATCGCTCACGTCTCCTGCCAGCCAGACCACCAGCACCATCAGGGCGACGGCTCCGGCAATGAACAGCAGCATGCCCCTGGCGTCGGTGGACTGCTCGTCGGCCGTCTCCCGGAAGTATCCGATCCGGGGCTAGGTGATCCGCTCCTTGACCCGGTCGACCAGCTTCCATCCGTACAGAACGATGAATGCGGCCAGGATGCCGATGAGGCCCGGGTTCACCACCCAGCCCAAGGCCAAGACGGTGAGCACGGCCGCAGCAAGGAGATCCAGCAGCCCGTCGGAGCACTCGGCCGGCGGCCGAGGTACCTAGACTGAGCGCTGTATGACCGACCACTATGACGACTTCGACGTCGAGGGTGATTCGGGCCCGGCTCTGGACGGTATCGAGTGTGCCGTCGTGGTCGACCCGGCCCTTGCGACGAGCGACGTGGTCGTCACCCAGCCTGACCTCAGCCTGTTCGACCGCCTGTTCTTCGACGACGGCGTCGCCAGCCGGTTCGAGGGGGCGGCGGAGCCGCTGGCGCTGCGGGTACACGACGGGGTGGGCTTCGTCCACGTGGTCGGCCCCGATGGTTGGCTGGCCGGACTCGAGGGCCGGTGGGTCGGCGTCACCCTGCGAGACGGTGAACTCATTTGGCGGACACTGGGCGGCGAACCGACGGTGGACGACGAGGTGGTGGCAACCATTCGGGACGCCTTCGCCACCCTGGTGGCCGAGGACGCCGACGACGGAGCCGACCCCGAGACCGGCGACGACGACCAAACGACCTTCACCACCGGGGAAGTGTTGGCCACCGCCGTCGCATCGGCACCCGACGTCTGGCGCACCGCCTCGCCGGTGCCGGTGGCCCGGGCTCTCGACGCCGCCGAGCTCAGTGTGCACGGTTTCTGGGTCGGTGACCGGTCGGTGGACTGGCACGCCTTCGACCAACGTCAGCTTCGCAACCGGCTGGTCATGATCCACGACCTGGAAGACATGCAAACCGAGGCAGCGGTGGAGATCCTGCAGGCCCTGGCCGACGGGTCACGGGGCAGTGTGGCACAGGCCGTCGAGGGGCTGGAGGAGCCGGTGGTGGCCCGGGCTGTGCGGGAGGAACTATGGGCCCGACTCGATGACGATCACACCGCCGGCCTCAACGCTCTTGTCGAGGCGGCCGAAGCCGATCCGACGGCGTTCAACGCCGGGGCGGCCTGGGTCGCCGCCTCCAAGCTCATCGACGATGGCCAACCCGATCGGGCTCTGGCCGTGCTCGAACCCCCGCTCAAGGCCCTGGCCCGACCGTCGACCCATGATGTCGACGGGCCGAAGGGCGAGCCGATGCTCACCGAGGACCACGGGCCCATGGTGCAGGACTTGGCCCTGCTCAAGGCCGACGCCGACGAGCTGGCCGAGGCCCACGCCCTGTTCCATGTGGTCGAAGCCCTGATCGGCAACGACGGCGACGATGGCGACGACCCCTACTGGTTCCGGGGAGCCTTCTTCGAGGCCACCTGCGACACCGCCGAGCTGCTGTCACGGTCTCATCCCCGCAATGGACCATGCCCGTGCGGATCGGGCCGCAAGTACAAGGCATGCCACCGGGGCCAGGCCCTGCTGAGCCAAAGCGACCGGGCGGGCTGGGTCTATCAGCGGGTGAAGGAGTTCGCCCACCGGGAGTTGTCCGACATGGCGGTCGACGCGGTGAAGACGACGCTGGGCCGAGACGTCTTCGCCCCCGGCCACCGGCTGCGGGAGCACGGTACGGAACTGATCCGAACATGGATGAGGTCGCCCATCGTCAGCGACGCCGTGTTCTACGGCCAGGGTGGTGTGGCCGCCTATGTGCAACAGCGCCGGGCCGTGCTCAGCGACGCCGACCGCCGCATACTGGACGCCTGGCTCCAGGCTCCGCTTCGCCTGGTGACTGTGACCGACACCACCCACAAGTCGATAGCTGTGACCGACCGGCTCACCGGCGAGACCATCACCGTGGACCATCTGGGGGCCTCGGCCCGGGTCGAGCGGGGCGCCACGATGCTCGGTCGTCCCCTACCGACCGGCCCCACCCATCGCAGCTTCCACGGCTTCCTCGCCATTGAAGGCGAGGACATCGAAGCCGCGAGCGAGGCGCTGGCCGTCGGCGACGAGGCCACGGCCCGGGCGGTGGTCGGACGGCGCTTCCTGACCCGATTCGAGGAGCGACTCGACGGCCGGCGGGTCTCGGCCGATCTCGTGCTGCCTTCGCACCACTGACACGACACGAACCAACAAAGGACTGAAAAGAGGGGCCGACCGATGACAGGTTTCAAACGCCGGGGCGAGAACCGGAAGAAGCGGGGCCAGGGTGGGGATGGGGGCGACAACGTCATCCCCTTCCCAAACCGTTCCCAAGGCGAGCCGCCCGCCGAGCCGGCGTTCATGGAGGTCATCGATTCGATCCTGAGCCTGATCGCCGATCCGTCGACCTATGAGTCGCCGCTGGTGACCGATCTGTCCATGATCACCGTGGTCGCTCTGCTGCGATCGGCAGCGGGCGAACCTCATGTCCTGGGCCCCCCGGACTCACCGGCCGACATCGGCCCCGAACCGACCCAAGAGGAGTTGGCGGCGGCCGGCTCGACCATGGTGGCGACGCTGACCGATCTGGCGCTGGGGAGGCCGATGCGGTGGCCTGACGCCCCCGACGCCCAGAGCGCCGTCGATGTCATCCATGCCCTGTCGCTGACCGGGGGTCCGCTGGCCGAACCGGCCCGAAAGGCAATGGCGGAGCACAAACTCCAGCCCGGACCCCACATGATCCACTTCGACACCGCCGAGGTGACCGCCCCCTACCTCATCACCTTCCAGCACGGCGATGCCTTCGAGCTGCTGTTCGAACTGCGTTATCCGAATCTGGCCGACGATGAGCCGCGACCGGCCTACATGGTGAATCTCGCCACCCTCGACGGGCCGAGCGCCACTGCGGTTCACGGGGCCGAGGACATGGGCGATCTGCTCGCGACCCTGGCCACGTTGGAGCGATCGATCGATCCGACCGGTCCCCGGATCCACCACGAACCGGTTGAGCTCGCCGATGCCCTGGCCACCCTGGATGCCGGGCTGATGAAGTTCAACACCACCATGGGAGCGGCCGCCGATCCCAACGGAGCCGACGTCGGGACTCAGCGCTTGTTCATGGGCGGCCTGCTGCGCCGGGCGCCCGAGTACCGCAAGGGGCACGGGCGGGTGCTGCGCCCGGGGTCGGTGAAGGTCGACGACGACCAGCGGGCGATGCTGGTCGGACAGCTGACCGACTGGATCGAGACCAGGCGCCCGGATCTGTCGTCGGCGGCGGCCGAGGCCGTGCCCCAGATGATCGACGTTGCCGCCGACCGGGCCGGCCACCCTCGGCGCTGGACGACCGAGGTGGCCGAGGCCTGCCTGAACCGGGCCTCGCAAGGGCACGAGTTCGAGCTGAGCCCGACCACGCTGGCGGTCCTGCCCGACCTGGTTCGCCTGACCGTCGCCTGGTCCCGAACCGATGCCGAACCCACCGAGCCGATCCCCGGATTTCTCCCCTCGGCAATCGTCGAGGAGACCCTGGACGCCCTGGACGAGATCGAGCCGCTGTACCGGCACCACACGGCGGCGGCCCATTCAGGTGGCGATGCTCCGGCCGGGAGCCGGTCGGGAGAGATGTTCGAACCGTTCGATGCCACCGGCATCCCGGAGAAGCTGCGGGAGCGAACCGAGGCCATCGTGGAGGAGGCATCGCTCCTGGCCCTCACCGTGTTCGATGACGAGTTCGTCACCCTGGTTCGGCAGTTCGCCGCCGACTGTGCCCGAGCGCCCGAGTGCCCGTTCGACCGGGGCCGGTTCGACCTGTGGGCCTCAGGGGTCGTGTATGCCGTGGCCCAACTCAACGACATTCCCGGGGGGTGGGGTCCGCTGAGCATGGACGCCGAGGACCTGACCGACGTGTTGCCGGGAGCCCATTCCACCATCGTGGCCAAGGCCCGGGATCTGCGACGGCTGTTGGGGCTGGAGCGGCACGAGGTCGACCACGAGTTCCTCCATTCCAGATCGGACCTGTTGTTCTTCGGTCCCTCCGGTGCGTCGGCGCCGATGCTGTCGCATCTCGGCATCGACGACGGCTTGGACGACCCCGGTTTGAGCGACTTCGGTGTCGGTGGTGGGTTCCGTGTCGGTGGTGGGTTCGGTGTCGGTGGTGGGTTCGGTCGGCCGGCTGCGGTCCGACCGACCGGTGTGTCGGTCGGCGGGCCGACCAATAGCCGACCGGGGGCCGGGGCCTGCTTTGTAATGTATGTGTCGCTGGTGGGATCGAAACCGGCGATCTGGCGCCGGCTCCGGGGACCGGTGGACGCCAGCTTCGCCGATCTCCACCGGGTGCTGCAGCTGGCCTTCGGCTGGCTCGACTACCACCTCCACGACTTCGATATCGACGGGTACCGGGTCGGGGCCCGGATGGAGGAGGAGTTCGGCCTGGACTGTGACGCCGACGAGGCGACGACCACCCTGGGCGAGCTGCTGAGCCCAGGTGACCAGGTGCTCTACACCTACGACTACGGCGACAGCTGGGAGCACAGGATCGTGGTCGAGGAGCTGCAGCTGGACGGGGCGTCCCGGGACCATGGGCCGTGGGCCGTGCTCGACGGCGCCATGGCCGGACCGCCCGAGGACTGCGGCGGGGTGTGGGGCTACCGGGAGCTGCTGGAGGCCCGCAAGGATCGACGCCATCCCGACCACGCCGAGATCATGGACTGGCTGCCGGCCGGGTACGACCCCAAACGATTCGACCTCTACACGGTCAACCAGGCCGTCCGCAACCATCGTTGGTGATGGGCGCAGGCCGTTGGAAAGGCAGGAGACCGTAGCCTTTTTGCCCCGCCCTGGCCCGTCGTTTACGCTCCGATCCGGAGGTGCGTCAATGGATTTTCAGGTGTCGGAGGAGATGTCGGTCCGCTTGGCCATGATCGACGAGTTCATGGTCAAGGAGGTAGTTCCCCTGGAGGCGGAGATGCTCCACGGCGACCCCGAGACGCTGGATGCCGGGGTTGCCGCCGCCCAGGAAAAGGTCAAACAGATGGGTCTATGGGCCCCCAACCACCCGGTCGAGTACGGCGGGTTGGGGCTGTCGATGGTCGATCACGGCCTGTTCGCCGAGGCGGTGGGCCGCAGCCCACTGGGCATGGTCGTGTTCGGCACCCAGGCCCCCGACGCCGGCAACATCGAGATCCTCCACAAGTACGGCACGCCGGAGCAGAAGGAACGGTGGCTGCGACCCCTGATCGAGGGCGAGATCCGCAGCTGTTTCTCGATGACCGAACCGGAGACCGCAGGGTCGAACCCGGTGCTGCTGGCTGCAACGGCCGAAGTCGACGGCGACGACTACATCATCAACGGCCAGAAGTGGTTCACCTCCTCGGCCGACGGGGCGGCCTTCGCCATCGTCATGGCCGTCACCGATCCCGACGCCCCGCCCCACCAGCGGGCCAGCATGATCATCGTCCCCACCGACACCCCGGGGTTCAACCTGGTACGCAATGTCAGTGTCATGGGCCACGCCGGGTCGGGTCACGCCAGCCATGGCGAGGTCATCTACCAGTCGTGCCGAGTGCCCAGGACCAACCTGTTGGGGCCGGAGGGAAGCGGCTTCGCCATCGCCCAGGATCGGCTCGGTCCCGGACGCATCCACCACTGCATGCGCTGGCTGGGCATCGCCGCCCGGGCATTCGAAATGATGTGCGCCCGAGCCAACGAGCGGGTCATCGACGAGGACGGGAACACACTGGCCGACCGCCAGGTCATCCAGCACTGGGGGGCCGAACTCGACGCCGAGATCCGAGGGGCCAGACTGCAGGTGCTGCATGCGGCGTGGAGGATCGATCGTGAGGGGGCCAAGGCGGCCCGCGACGAGATCTCGGCCATCAAGTTCGTGGTGGCCAACACCATGCTCGAGGCGGTCGACCGGGCCATCCAGGTCCACGGGGCGCTGGGCGTCACCGACGACACCATCCTGGCCTACTGGTACCGCCACGAACGGGGAGCCCGAATCTACGACGGGGCCGACGAGGTCCACAAGACCAGCCTGGGACGACGCCTGCTGCGCCGTTACAAGCCGGATGTCGGCTAACTGTCCTCTGCCTTGCGGCAGGTGCCGGCGGAACTTGTCAAGACGCTCCGCCCACCAACGAAGGTGCAGGCCTTTTCGCTCCCACCGTTGACCAGGCGGTCGAGATTCCGCCGGTTCGCGCCCGGACATCGGGCCCAACCACCACACACACCTTGATGGCAGGAGGCGAGTTCTCGATCCGGAACGCCTCGAGTTCAATGCCGAAGAACCCGGAATCGGCCTTGGTCACCGAGTTCAGCCAGTTGAGAGCCGAACGGTGCTTCGGTCCCAGCCGTTCGGCGATGAGTACG
Organism: Acidimicrobiales bacterium; assembly: GCA_024638815.1. Lineage (GTDB taxonomy): Bacteria > Actinomycetota > Acidimicrobiia > Acidimicrobiales > SZUA-35 > JAHELU01. Next base: position 8,333 of record JAHEJM010000091.1, read on the forward strand.
CCGTAGCCGGTGTCCTCGACTCCTGTCGGGTACTTGATGAGCTTGCCGAGGTCGTCGGTGTCGGGCCGCCCCAACAGACTCTCCACCACGACCCGTCGACCCCGGTCGGTGGCCTTGAAGACGAGATCGGCGCAGAACGACCCGAAGGCCACTCCGGCCCCCTCGAGCTCGAGGTCCATCTGGAGCGCATCGGCCAGTATGTCGGGGTGTTCGGCCAGCCAGGGTGTGAAGTCTTGCCCGTCGCAGGGCCAGACATCTGTGACGGAAACGGGTGTGAGCGTGTGAACGGCGGTCATGCGTCTCCTATCGGCGGGGAAACAGCATGCGTTATGCGGTATCCGCAGAACCCAAGGTCCACCGATCAAATCCGACCTGGCGGGGCGGACGACTGAGATGCTTATATCCACCCTTCGAAGCTGTTCAAGGGCGGCACCGCCCTTTTCTTCACCCGCCGTTGGAGTGGCGTCGGTCCGACGTCGCGGTGGAGGCCATCTCCTCCAGCAGGAACTGGGCGCGGGGTTCAAGCGTCAAGGACGGATAGATGGCGGTGATGTGATCGAGGGCTTCATCGACCGAGGCGAACCCGCACATTTCGAACAGTGCGACGATGTCGTCGACATCGCGTTCGACTCGGGAGGCTGCGATCTTCATGGCGAACCATAGGCCAAGGCCATGACTGCGCCACCGACGATGAACATCTCGCCTCGGACCCCCCTGGCGTCGAGGTCAGCCGCCAGCTCGTTGAGAAAGCATGTTATGGAGTCTCGGTCGAGCACTACACGCTCTCCAACGATGAATGGTGGACGAACACGCCGCGGTTGGCCAGTTCGGGCGGGGGTGCCGACCAGGGCCGACGCATGCAGGGAGCGGTAGGGAGCGAGGAACCACCAGCTTTCCAGCGTTCTCGACGGGTCGGCCGTCCAGTCCGGTACCGGTAGACCCCGGAGTCGGGCCAGTCGTTCGCCAAGGCCACCTACGAGCGCGTCCCATCGGCGGTCGCCGCAGCTGCCCGGATCGTTGGCGAGGACCTGCCACTCTGGTCCGACCTGCAGCGGGCCGGCTCGAGCCCGGCAGTCCGAATGTTAGCGCTTCGGAGGCCGCCGGTTGCAGGCAGGACCGCCAATGTGGTCCCATTCGGACATGGATCCCACCGCCGTGTCCGATGTGCGCTCCCCTCTCCGGGAGTTCTGGGCCAACACCACCGCCGTCAATACGGTGTTGGCGGTCATCGCCGTCGGGTTGTCATTCTGGATGGTCCGCTCGGCGTTCACCGAGCAGTTCCGGTGCAACTATCTGATCGTCGACCAGGTGTCGGCACCCGAGTTCATGTGTGCCGGGGCCGACCTGGGCCGGGTTTCCGGCGTGAGGTCGGCGGTGGACAACGTCAGCGATTTCCTCGGTTTGGGCGGCGACGACTCCGGCTCGGCCACTGGCGACTCGTTGGTCATTCCCGGCCTGGCAGGTCTCATCGACGGGCCGCTCGACCTGATCCGCCGCATCGGAGTCATTGCCGGATTGGTGCTGTTGGCCACCTTCAGCGCCTTCACCACCTGGATTGTTCGACATCTCCGGTTCGTGGTCCGTCTCCTGAGAGGTGATCGACAGGCATGGCAGCTGTTGGCGTCCATCACCCGAACCTTCCTCACCATCTTCGTTGCCCTCCTCGCCCCCATCAGCCTGCTGGTCTTGGTCTGATTCACGTTGAGCCAGTCTTCGTCGAGCTGGCGGAACCCCCCGGCCGCCGGTTCGCAAGAACCAGGAAAGGGGCCGGCGGCCCGGGAACTCGCTCAGCATTGTCGACCGGCTCGATGTGGAGTGGATGTCATGTCGTAGACGAAGACTCCAGATTCGGGACCTGGGCACAAGCAGTTGCGACGGGGGCAGGGTCGCTCGGAATATCGGTAGTGTTGGCTATCTGACAGGTAGCGGGCGTAGGAGAAGTGAGGGGTGTCATCATGGGTTCCGGCAGCGGACGGAAGGATAGGGCGCAGCAACAACTGGACCTCGGTGACGCCGACAACGTCATCGCGTTCCCGGGCCGGCAACGGGCCGAGCCGGCCGAACGGCCGGCGTTCGCCGAGGCCATCGACATCATCTTGACCGCCCTCGACGATCCTGAGGCCCACCGCTCTCCGCTGTTCGCCGATCTGGCGGCCACTGCCGTGGTGGCCATGTTGCGGTCGGCGGCCGGGGAGCCCTATGCCCTGGGTCCCCCGGATTCACCGGCCGACATCGGCCCCGAACCGTCCGAGCGGGAGCTGTCGGCGTCATCCCGGCAACTGGTGGCGACCCTGGTCGACCTGGCCCGGGAGGTACCGATGCAGTGGCCGGACCCTCCCGATTCCCAGAGCGCCATCGATGCCATCCATGCGCTGTCGCTCATCGGGGGGCCACTGGCCGAGCCGGCCCGACAGGCCCTGGCCGAGCATGGTTTTCAACCCGGCCCCCTCCTCGGTCACTTCCACACCGCCGAAGTGATCTCGGCGTATCAGATCTTCTACGACCACGACGACTCGTTCGACCTGCTGTTCGAACTGCGCTACCCGAAGCCGGCCGACGGCGAACCCCGCCCGGCCTATTTGACCAAGCTCACCACGTTCCACGACCACGCCGCCGACGACCCGATGGTCACGGCCGTCCAGGGCGCCGACGACATCACCGTCATCCTGTCGAGGTTGACCGAGGTGTGCAACATGCCCGAACCGGGGGCGCCCACGTCGTACCGACCGATCGACCTCGCCACCGCCCTGACCACCCTGAATCGTGGACTCGAGCGGTTCAGCACCACGGTGGGAGCGGCGGCCGAACCCAGCGGTGCGCGGGTGGGCTCGGAGCGCCTGTTCATGGGCGGGCTCATCGTTCGGTCGGGCGTGGACGTGGATGGAACCGTGGCTCTGGCCGAGCCGCCGGCCCTCAACGCCGACCGGGACGGCCAAGCCGATCGGTCGTCGAGCGAGCCGTTCAACGCCACCGGTGTTCCCGGGGCCCTGGTCGAGCGGGCCGGCGCCATTGCCGACGAGGCGTCGTGCCTGGCCGTGGACATCTTCGATGAGGAGTTTGTCACCCTGGTTCGACGGTTCACCGCGGCCTGCGCCCGCCATCGGGATTGCCCGTTCGGTCGTGGTCGGCTCGAGCTGTGGGCTTCGGGTGTGGTCTACGCCGTGGCCCAGCTCAACGAGATCCCCGGCGGCTGGGGTCGGCTTGGCATGGACGCCACCGATCTGACCGACCTGCTTTCGGGGGCGCACTCCACCATCACCGCCAAGGCCCGGCAACTCCGCCAACTCCTGGGGCTCGAACGCTATGGCTTCAACGACGAGTACCGGCATTCGAGCGCAACGATTGATCTGTCGTCGCTGGCCGGTCTGTTCGCCGGCTCCGGTCTGTCGGGAGCGGCCCTCGGCGCTTTGGGACGGGGCGGCTTCGACGTCGGTTACGGCCACCACGGCGGTCCTGGGTCACTGACGGCGGTGGGGCCCACCGGTATCGAACTGGAGGGCGACGTCGGCGGTGACGCCTGCTTCGTGCTGTATGTGTCGCTGATGGGTTCCAAGCCTGCGATCTGGCGACGTCTCCGGCTGCCGGTGGGTGCCACCTTCGCTCAACTGCACGAGGCGCTGCAGCTGGCGTTCGACTGGTATGACTGCCATTTGCACAACTTCGAGATCGACGGCTATCGAATCGGCCCTCGCTTCGACGACGGGTTCGGCTCCGGCCACGACGCCGACGAGGAGACGACCACTCTGGCCGACGTGCTGACACCGGGCGGCCAGCTGATGTACCTCTACGACTTCGGCGACAACTGGGAGCACGGCATCATCGTGGAGGAACTCCAGCTGGACGGGGCGTCGCAGGAACACGGCCCGTGGGCCGTGCTGGGCGGGGCCATGGCCGGACCGCCCGAGGACTGCGGCGGGGTGTGGGGCTACCGGGAGCTGCTGGAGGCCAGGCGCAACCGCCACCACCCCCGGCGATCCGAGTTGGCCGACTTCCTGCCACCCGGATTCGATCCGGCCTACTTCGACCTGTACACGATCAACCAAGCAGTGCGTAACCGCCGGTGGTAGGGCCGGTCCGACGTCCTGGTCCATGGCCAGAACACAGCCGTCAAGCTGCTGGCCGCTGTCAACACCGAGATCAGCATCGACAACCCCGTGACCTGGAGTCGGACTCAAAGCCGTCGACCGTATGCCGTACCGTCACGGCTCTGGCGTCTGCCGCTCGCCCAAGCATTTGCCACGATCTCCACCTCGGACCACGTGTCGTGGAGTGGTCGACAAAGGACCTTCAACCTTGCTGACCGCCGGCAGCGCCAGCGGGCCGGTTGACCGGGCAGGATCTCGGACAGCCGCCGGTCCCAATGCCGACGCCGACTGGTCGACCAGTCGCAATTCGCCGGCACAGGGTCGGGCGGTTGTCACTTCACCCGGTTCTCGAGGTAGTCCGGCTCGATGTTGTCAAGTGTACGCTTCGCCGATGAGCCCGATCGAGGCCCGGGCAGTGGACGCGGAAGTAGCCCTTCGTCAGCACCGGACCGAACACTGGACAGCCCGCCAATCAGGGAGGGAGCCAACCCATGACCAACTGGCTGGACACTGCCACCCATCGGGACTGGCTGGCGGCCCACGCCGTCGACCTGCTGTCGTTCGCCCGGCAGTCACCCAGGGAGGGAACCGGCGCCCTCTGGTTGGACGGCCGGGGCGCGCCGGTCGACGGGACTTCGATACACACCTGGATCACGGCCCGGATGACCTATGTGTATTCCCTCGGTTCGCTGCTGGGTGTTCCCGGCTGTGACACGCTGGCGGCCCGGGCCATGTCGGGGCTGACCGGGCCGTTGCATGACGACCGCCACGGCGGTTGGTACCCCTCGGTCGGCGACGATGAGCCGGCCGAGGGGAAGCGGTGCGACGACCACGCCCTCGTCGTGCTGGCGGCATCGGCGGCGGTCCAGGCCGGGCTGGAGGGAGCGGTGGAGTTGTTCGACGAGGCCACCGAGGTGCTGCTCGACCGGTTCTGGTCGGTGGCGACCGGGCTGTGCCTCGACCGGTGGGACACGGCATTCGAGGACCTGGGCCCCTATCGGGGGATCACGGCCAACATCTGTGCGGTTGAGGCCATGCTGGCCGCCGCCGGGGTGAGCGATGAACGACAGTGGCTGGAGCGGGCGCTGGGAATCGCCGAATTCGTGGTCGGTCGGGCCGAGGACAATGACTGGCGCCTTCCCGAGCATTTCGATCATGAGTGGCGCCCGATCCTCGACTTCAACCAGGATGAACCGGACGATCCGTTCCGGCCCTATGGCGCCACCGTGGGCCACGGGTTCGAGTGGGCCCGTTTGATGATCCAGTTGGCCAACGGGCTGCCGGCGAGCGAGAACAGCTGGCTGGTGGACGCCGCCTGTGCCCTCTTCGACCGGGCGGCCGATGACGGCTGGGCCCCCGATGACAAGCCCGGCTTTGTCCACACCACCGATTGGGACGGTCAACCGGTCGTCTCCGACCGCTTCCACTGGGTGACGGCCGAGGCCATCGCCGCTTCGGCCGTGCTCCATCGCCACACCGGCCAGGAGCGCTACGCCGAGCTGTACCGGCGGTGGTGGGACTATGCGGTCACCTACCTGCTCGACCATGAGTACGGCTCGTGGTTCCACCAACTCGACGCCGACAACCAACCGATCGGCACCGTCTGGCCGGGCAAGCCCGACATCCACCGTGCGTTCCAGGCGGCCCTGGTTCCCGTCATGCCCCTGTACCCGACGTTGGGCGCCGCCCTTGCCCTGCCCGATTCGAGCCCCTGATCAGAACGGTTGTCGTTGCAGACTCGCCGCCTCGCCTCTTGATGGGGGGCGAGGACCGCCGTCGACCGTCGGCACCACCCGAAGCAGTTCGCGCTCGATCGGCGGGCCAACACCTTCGAACTCGAGTAGCGGCAATGTTGCTCAGGCACCGCCGACGGGGTTGACCATCTCGACGCCTCCGATGGTTGAGCCGGCGGCCAGATCCTCGGTCAGGAGGATGCTGCAACCGAGCCGAGGCCGCGGCTTCGACGATGAGAGCGTCCCACCTGCTCGTTTGGCCTCGCCGGATCGGTCCTGGAGGTAAACGACGATGTTGGTGTCGAGAAAGTGCTGCGCCATTCGTCCGGTGTTGAGGATGATGATCAGTGACGATCGAGTTCGTCACGGCTCCAGGTCCGCCCGGCATCACCACTGGAACTCTGAGCGGCATTGGAGAACGTGAGGATGCGGTTTCGGGCCGACGAGTCACTGCCCCCGGCGTACTGCTCGAGAAATTCTCTGACGAGCTGGTTGACCGACGTGCCGTTGGCGGCCGCCCGCTGACGAGCCCGCCGCAGAACATCGTCGTCGATCGAGACCGTCAGATTCGCCATGTGATCAGTGTGACACAGGTCTGTGTCGCCGGATCACCAAAAGGCGAGGACCGTGGAGCGGGTCGGGCAATCGGTCAGGACGCAGGCGGAAGCAGTCTGCGCAGCCGTTGGGCGCCGGGGCGGGTTGCCATGTCGGGTTCGGACAGCCGTCGCCACGCCTCGTCGAGGGTGAAGAGCTCTCGCCGGAAACAGTCGTCGACAATCCGGTTCAGGTCGTGATCGGCCAGCTCCGGGGCGACGTCGATGACCGTGCGCAAGGCCGTTGTACATCGAATGCCGTCGATGGTGGTTCTGTCGGTTTCCGGAATGTCGTCGTAGTGGACGATGACGTCGAGATCGCCAATCGTCAGACGTTCAGTGGGGCAGCCGTTGCCATCGACCCCCACCGGCTCCCCGAGGCCGCCGGTACAGAATCGGGCGGGCCCGGCGGCCTCCGGCTCCGGGCCAAATGAACTGAAACGAGACATGATTGCCTCCTGGTCGTGAAGAAGCAGACCCTGACGTCAGGGACTGGATTCCGTGGGGCTCGGAGACGCCAACGACATGCGGTTCTGCACTGGCCGGCGTCGAGCCCCTCCAACTGGAAGCCTTCGCTTCGATACCAGGGAGGCGAATCGATTGACCGACCTCAACCTGTGCGTGTCACCATAGCGGCGCCGTGTGACACCTTGTCAGCACCGACTACCCTCGTGGTCCGATGACCGACGCATTGGCGCTGGACGAACCGGTGGGAGAACCGGCCGAGGAAGCCTCGGCGGTCGAGGAGCTGGCTGCCTACCTGGTTGACGTCGGCCGGGTGGTGCCGGGGGCATCGCTGACCGAGGGGGGCCGGGCCCGGTCGTGGTGGTGGCCGATGCCGGCGGTGTCGGATCGGCCCCGGCTGTCCCGGCTACTCGACGACGGTTCGGTCGAGGCCCAACAGCACCTGGCCGCCGACCTGGCCGAGGCCACCGACCGGCTCATGCGGGCCCGGCTGGTCGACCGCAACGTCGCCCTCCTACCACCGCGCCCCGGACGACGTACGGTGACCGAGGCCTGGGTGCGGTCGCTGGTTACCACCGATCCGTGGCTGTCGACGTCGCTCCCGGCCGACCGGGTGCGGGCGCTGGTGGCCGAGGTCGAGGAGTGGGTCCAGTCGGGGGCGGCCATACCCGGCTCGGTCCGGGTGTGTCTGCGCGTCGTCGAACCGGCACCCGACGAAGACGACGACGAGTGGGCGCTGGAGGTACTGGTCCAGGACCCGCTCGACACCGCCATCGTCGTGTCCATCGCCGAGGTGTTCGCCGGATCCGCCGTCTTCGGGCCCGAGGCGCTGGAGGACGCCCTGACGTCACTGGGCCGGGCGGTGCATGTGGCCCCTGAACTGGCACCGCTGGGCGAACAGGCGGTTCCGGCCGTGATGACGTTGGACCGGGCGGCGCTGGTGGACTTCGTTCGCCAACGTATAGGACCCCTGGCCGATATCGGGGTGCCTCTGTGGTTGCCGCAATGGTGGCAGCACG
>JAHEJM010000092.1 GCA_024638815.1 Acidimicrobiales bacterium
TGGATCGTGACGCGGAGTCCCGAGAACCAACCGTCGAGGTGGCCCATGAAGCCCTGCTGTCATCCTGGCCCCGGCTGAGCGACTGGATCGCCGAGGATGCCGACGAACTGCGGGTGGTCGGCCGGCTGGTGAGTTCGGCCGCCCGTTGGCAGGAATCGGGTCAGGACGAGGGCGAGCTGTTGCGTGGTGCCCCGCTGGCCGCCGCCATGGCCCTGGCCGACAATCATCCCGAGCGGCTGAGCGCAGCCGAGCGCCACTATGTGGATGCCGGGCGGGAACGGCTGGAAGCTGAGCAAAACCGGGAGCGACAGCGCAGCCGCCGCCTTCGCAACGCCCTGGCCGTGGCCGCCGTGCTCCTGGCGGTGTCGGTCATCACTGGTGCCGTGGCGGTTGTCCAGCGCAACGCGGCCCAGGCCTCGGCTTTCGAGGCCGAGTCGACCCGCCTGGCCAGCACCGCCGACTCCCTCGCCGAATCCGACCCATCCCTGGCCCTGTTGGTGGCGGCCGAGGCCTACCGCCGCTCCCCCAACCCCGAGACCCTAGGGGGCCTCCAGCGGGTCATGATCGCCACCGACTCCTTCCTCGGCCACCGGGCCACCGGCCAGGAGGTGCGCAAGGTGTTCTGGGTGGATGACGAGCGGCTGGCCGTCATCACCGCCGACAAGGTTCAGCTCCTCGACACCACGACCGGTGATGTCCTGGATGAGGTCAGCCACTCCTTGTCCATAGGCGACACATCCGCCTTCGAATCTGCTACCGCCCACCATGCTGCCACCGGGGCCATCGCAGCGGCAACGAGTGGCGGTTCGACTACGGTTTTCAGACCCAACGGCACCAGACTTTCGGTCTCGACGATCGGCGGGCTGGGAGCCGAGGTTCGTTCCCTGGCCTTTGACCCTGAGGGCGAGATGCTCTACGCCGGGGACGCCGATGGCTTCATCCACGAGATGTCGCTGATCGACATGGCTGTCATCGCCGACTGGCCGGCTCATGATGTGGGAGACTGGAATCCGCCGGATGGGGTTGAACTCGGTGACAACTGGCTAGCCGCCCTGACCAGAACTGCAGCACGTGGAATTCTCGCTCTGGTCGTCACCGACGACACCGTGGTGTCCAGTGGTGCGAACGAGTTGGCCAGCTGGGATCGAACCACGAGGCAGCTGCAGCATCGGCAGCCGGTGACAGGGCCTGCGGCGAACGGAGCTCTGCCTACAGTGGTTCTTCCCGTGCTCTGGCTCTTCCCCGCCGAGGACGATGCCGGCACCGTGAACTTCTTTACCTCCGGTAACGAGTACATCGGCACATTGGACACGAGCACCGGTGAGATGGACCTCCGGTTGGCGCAGGGCTTGAACCGCACCGCAGTGAGCGAGAACGCCGTCGATGTGACGATGCGAAATGGTCTGCTGTACGCCGCAACCGATGATGGCGGCGTGCGACTACTCGCCGTGAACAGCGGTCAACTTGTCGATGATGTGGTAACCCCGGTCCAAGGTCGTTTGACCAGCGTCGCTGTCAGCGAGAACGGAAAGACCGTAGCGGTCGGAACGCACGGCGGTGTTGCTCTTGTCGCCCTCGATGGTTCGGGGCTGCTGAAGGAGGGCCTACCGCTGGGCGACGATGTCGAGTTGCTCACCATTGCCTCGACCGGCAATACCGTTGCGGCAACAACCTTCGCAATCGGTGCCACCGAGATCTTCGACCAAACCTCCACCGGCTACCGGCTTAGGGATCTCGCCCCGGATCGGGAACTGGGCTACGTCGAACTACTTGGCGAACGAACACCCGATCCCGATGTGGTCCTCGAATGGATGGCTGGCCCCGACGGCCCATCTGTTCGACCGATCGATCGTCACACGCTCGAGCCCCTGGGCAACTGGGTAGTCGATGCGCATTTCCCACTGGTCAACGCCCAGCAGACGTTGAGCTACAACGTACATCTGTCCGATGTCTTCGGTTTGCCCAACGGCAAACACCGCATTTGGTTCCGTTCCTGGCCCGATGGCGAGGTCGTCGGCGGCCCTGTCGAGTTCGAGACCGACGGCGGGGCGATTTCCATTAACGCTCTGCTCGACGAGGGTCGCCTGCTGGTCGGCACTCGGCCTTCGGCGCAAGGTCAGATCTGGGCCTTTGACACGGAGAAGCGCGAGATCGTCGAGCCTCCGTTCCAGGTCGATGGAGGGGTTTTCCACGTTCGGGTCCCACGAGGCTCGGACCGGCTCTTCGTGGTGCGAAGTGACGGTGCCATCGAGGAACGAGACGCCGAGACCTATGCCGTGTTGAGGACGGCCGTCGGACCGGAGCAACCCGTGTCCGGCGACGATCCAGGGATCTTCGTAGACGAGGTACGGGACCTCTGGCTGACCACCAACAACAACAATCCCCGGCTGATCGACGCCGACACTGGTCGCCAGATCGGCGACAAGTTCCCCCACGACAACCGGGCCATTCTGCTCCGCCCGGCCGATGGGGCCGAGGACGAGCCGATCCAGCTCGTGACCTCCCTCGGCGACGGGGCCGCAGTGTGGAACCTGGCCACCGAGACCTGGTACGACATCGCCTGCCAGGCTGCCGGCCGCAACCTCACCGTGCAGGAGTGGGAACTGGTCGGGCCCCGTGACCGGGAGCCCACAGCCACCTGCCCCCAATGGCCCGACCCAGCCTGATCCACCCCCACCCCACCCCGCTCGAACTTTGAGCCTGGGACGACCCCCAAACGGGTCGTGGGCCGCTCAAAGCTCCACGGAAAGGGGTCGTCGGCCGCTCAATGTTCGGACGTGGAATGAGGGTTGACCGGCGCAGTTGCCGGTCCTCAATCCAGAGGGGTGAGCTTGGTCTCGTCGATGTAGGCGTCCCTCGGTGGATTGTCCCGCAACAACCGGGCCAGCTCCCTGGCTTTGTCGGCATTCAGCGGCTTGGCGATGACATCCACATCCCAGCCCGGCACATCGGCGATGGGCAGCGTGGCCAAGCCCTTGAAATCGGCGAACGACTTGGCCAGTCTCGGCGTGGTGACGATCATCTTCTCGTGGTCACGGGTCGACTCCATCCAGTCCCGAATGGCCAGGAGATCGGCTACCGCAGCGCCCTGCCGGGGGGGCGGTCCGCGGCGAATGTCGGCACAGATCCACGGCCCGAGGTAGACATGATCGGCGTCGGCCGGCATCGAGGGCCAAATCAATTGGTCAAGGAACTCGAGGCTCACCGACCGGGCCTCAGGTTCGATGAGGTGACGGGAGAACACGGCGATTCGAGGCTCGGTGAAGGCGTAATACCGGCACAGATTCCCATCGTGCCTGGTCGGTCCCATCACCAGGCCGACGTCGACTCCGTCGTCCACGACAACCTGCCCCGGATCGCTGATCGGGATGGATACGCCGAGGAGCGTGATGTCCGAACGCTCCGACAGTCGCGCCAGGTGTGAATTGTGGACGCCGAAGGTCGAACCGACTCTCAACGGCTTGGTTGTAGGCCGATTGATCGTGGCCAGATGACGGTTGACGTCTCCGATCAATCCGTAGGCGGCCGCCAGCACCTGGCTGCCCCGTTCGGTGGGATGACAGCCGTTCGAGGTGCGAACCAGGAGGCTTTCGCCAACGAGATTCTCGAGCTTGGCGATCGATTCGCTGACGGTGGGTGTCGACATGTGTTTCGTCTTGGCCGCCGCCGACATGGATCCGCCCTCGACGACGGCCACGAACACCTCGAGCAGCCAGGTATCACGCAGCTCGAGCATCGCCAGTCGCCTACCTTTCCAACCGTTCGTTCGCTCCACCCGAAGGGGGGGTTCGCATTCGCTGAACCGGATGGAGCCCGTTCATCAACATACATTAGATTTCTATATCATTACCCGTCTTGTGCGGTTTGCGGACAACTCGTCGAAGCTGCGACAAGAATAAGGGACGATCGCCGGGTGAGGAGGGAGTCCGGCGACCCGCCTCGCCCGTTGCTCGGTGAACGCCCGGGCGGCGGGTGAGGTTCGTACCCCCCATCGCCTCGCCCACCACAGGACGCCGGTGCCATGGGCGGCGTTCGAAGGGCGGGATCCCCCGTTTCGTCACCATTCCTCACATTCGACCCGACTCGCTGCACCGGCCCGCTGGACGGTACATTCGCAGGCGAACGCCAGTGAAGGGGCAAGCGATGACGGAACGTATCACCGTGGAGCGAGACGGCGGCGTGGCCGATGTGAGGCTGAATCGCCCCGACAAGATGAACGCCCTCGACCTGGCCATGTTCGACGCCCTGGTCGAGGTGTCGGGCGTGCTGGCCGCCGACGCCTCGCTGCGATGTGTGGTCCTGTCCGGCAACGGCACATCATTCTGCGCCGGCCTCGATTTCGGCAGCTTCCAGCAGATGGGCAGCGGTGAGCGGGAGCCGGGGCAGAGCTCGACCGGCGGCAGTCTCACCGATCCCATCGAGGGCCGGATCACCCACAAGGCCCAGCAGGCGGTCTACGGGTGGACGTCGATGCCGGTTCCCGTGATCGCCGCCGTGCACGGCCATGCCCTGGGCGGTGGCATCCAGCTCGCCCTGGGGGCCGACATCCGCATCGTGGCCCCCGATGCCACTATGGCAGTGCTGGAGATCCGGTGGGGCCTGATCCCCGACATGACCGGCACCCAGAGCCTGATCAACCTGGTCGGCCTCGACGTGGCCAAGGAGCTGACCTTCACCGGTCGGATGGTGTCGGGCACCGAGGCGGCCGCGTTGGGGCTGGCCACCAGGCTCAGTGACGACCCGTTGGGCGCAGCCCTGGAGCTGGCCGGCGACATTGCCGGCAAGTCCCCCCACGCCATTCGGGCGGCCAAGCGGCTCTTCAACCAGGCGGCCAAGGTGTCAATGGCCGACGGGTTCGCCGCCGAACGGAACGAGATCGGCCAACTCATCGGTTCACCCAACCAGATCGAGCAGGTCATGGCCTTCTTCGAAAAGCGCGAACCGGCGTTCGCCGACCCCGAGTAGCAGGCCCCGCTCTCATCGGAACTTTGAGCGCTCAACGACCCGTTGTTGGGACGTCCGGCGCTCAAAGTTCAGGGAGTGGGGGTCGGCCGGCGCTCAAAGTTCCAAGGGGTGGAGGTTGGCTGCGAGGCCCGGTCAGCGCTGTGAGGGCTGTGAGGTCAACAATCGCATGCCCAACGTGTTGACCGCCTTGACCCCGGCCCGGATGAAGGACGAGGTGGGGATGCGCCCCGGGCGGAGCGGGACGAGCTCCAGAATGGTCAGGTTGCCCGATGGCGACGGGTAGGCCCGCAGCGTGGCCGGGCGGCTACGAGCCAACCGCCAGCACCTGACGTCGGCCCGCCACGTGTAGCCCCGGTGGTCGACTTCGAGACTGGCCGGATCGACTGCCAGTCGGGGCACGGGGCGGGCGAAGAAGTCCGGCGTCGTCAGCATCGGGCCGGCCACGTGGGGTTTGAGCGGGACCGGCACCACGATGTCCTCCCGCCCGCCATCACGGTCGACCCGATCGGCGGTGCCCCCGATCCGGGGGCCGGGTCGGGCCTTGACGTTGCCGGCCTGGTGAGCCTTCTTGACCGCAGCCTCCCCCAGGTTCCGCCACACATCGGCCTCGACCACAACTCCTTTGGCCAGCGGTGCGAGTTCGCCATCGGAGTCGATGCCGAAGATCTCGATCGGCGGGAGATCGTCGACCGGGTTGGCTTTCGATCGGGTTTTCACGATGTTGGTCCTGATATCCGACCCACAACTGGGCGGTGCCGTCCAGCGTAGGGTCCCGCACTAATCAGGGTCAATGCCGGCCGACGAGGCTCGATTCCCGACCATGGACTCTTCCGAGACTCACATCAGGGCGTAGGCCCGTACCGTGAAGGTGCCGGCGCCTTCGATCTTGGGTGGCACGGCCGAGAACCGGAAACCTCGCTCCGGCAGCTGATCCAGGCCTCGCAGGTGCTCGACGATGGGAACACCGGCCGCCAGCAGGATGCTGTGTACGGGCCGGCCGGCGGTGTCGGTGCCATCGATGTTGAGCGAGTCGATACCGACACAGGCCACTCCGGCCCGAACCAGGGCTTCGGCCGATGCCGCAGTCAGGTGAGGGTGGTCATGGAAGTAGGCATCGGTGCCGAAATGCCGGGAGTGATCGGTGCGAATCAGGACGGCATGGCCGGCCAGCGCCGACAGCTCGTCGTCGACCAGATCGATGGCGGTTCGGCCCCTGCGGTCCAGACAGGCGGCCGGAACATGGGCCACGGAGGCCAGGTCGAGCCCGGCCAGATCATAGCCGTCGACATAGCGGTGGAAGGGCACATCGAGATAGGTCCCCGTATTCGTGCACAACGTGATCAGCCCGATATGAAAGGTGATACCCGGGCCGTAGACCTCCTCCGCCGCCTCCCGGGACAGGTGGGTATGCACGGTCGGGGTCGGCAACCCGGGATAGGTCTCCATCCCATCGGTGATGGTGTGGCTGAGATCGATCAGGGCCGCGGTGCCGGCGGCGTTTGTCCGGGTCACGGCATCCATGGTGCCCGACAGCGGCAATCGGCGGCAATCGGCACTCCGGACCGCTACCGGTCGAGACTCGAAACCGGCTACTCCTCGTCGGGATGATGGACGTTCACCCGGCCGCCGTCTTCCATCGTGAGGGTCAGGACGTGTACCGGCCGGCGTTCGAGCGAATCCCCGTGCCGGACACCGACGACACGAACGACGTCGAGCCGCCTCAGCGGCTCCTGGAACCGGTAGTCGGGAGACGGACGCCCGGTCCAGAACTTGGACGGCGGTGCCAGGGCGGAGGCGAGCTCGGATAGCCCGTTGCCGGTCGACCGCCGCTCGGCCCATCGCATGAAGTCGGACAGAAACGCCTCGGAGCGGAGCCTGGTGCGACGGTCGGCATCCCCTATCGGCTCCTCGCGAGCCAGCACGGTGCCGGCATCGGACAGGTCCGAAACGTCGTGCAGCAGCGCAGCGGAATCAACCACGCCGTACGGCCCGGTAACGGGACGAGTCGATCCGAGGGCCAGGCCACCGAAGGTGATCTCCTGTTCGAACGGCGCCAGGGATCGATTGGGCACGTGGTAGCGACGGCCGGACAGGCCGACACCTTCGAATTCGTAGCCATAGGAAACAGGGCTGTCCAGCCACGCCAGGCCCGGTGGGTGAAACAGGAGCGGACCGGCCAGGACCACGGCCGCCACCGTCATGGCGGCCCGGCCGGGCGTCAGATTGCGGTCGAGCCAATCCGTCAAACCGGGACGAGTCAACATCACCAGCAGGATGAACTCGAGAACGATCCAGGACAAGAACCAGTATCCGAGGAACAGGAAGTTGACGAGGTGAAACATGATGGCCACCGGAATCCACCATCTGAACATGCGGTAGGTGGCGGCGGCCACTGCAACCAGCAGCTCGAGCACCAGCGTTGCCGCCCTGGCCGGCCAGCCCAAGGCGCCGGCGGCACCCGCCAGGAACCGAGACAAGGATCCATCGGTCTGACCCAGCCATCCGAGGTTGCGGCCACTGGAGGCGAGATTGGCCAGGTCCTCCTCGACCAGCCAGCCCAAGGCGAGCTTGCCTCGACCGGGAACAAAGAAATGGGTGGCAATGGCGGCAATGACGACCAGCATGACCGCCGCTGTGTCGTTTCGGCCCGTGACCACGGTGACGAGATGAGTGCCGGCTATGGCCAACACCACGATGATGAGGAGCTCGTCGATGTTCTGAGCGGCGAGAATACCGGAAGGAAGCACGAATTGGGCGGCGACCACTCGGCTCTGCAGGGCGAAGGGAAGAAGCAAGGCCGGGCGTACAAGTGCCCCCAGGGCCAAGGCAACCACGAGCAGCCGGTCGAGTAGATGGCTGCGGTCGAGCAGGAAGTTGTAGTGGTACAGCGACCCCTGCCATGCCACCAACACGATCAGTGGGCCGACCAGCCACCGAAGCGCGAGGCCTCGGTCCAGCGCCGACCACGGGACCAGAAACCGATGGGAATACCGCCAGTTCGCGGCAACCACCAGCAGGACGAGCACCAGCCAGTACTGCGGGTTGGCCGAGATGGCGGCGAGTAGCAGCGAAGGTCCGGATGCCCGACCGGTGTCGAGCACGGCCGCTCCCCGGGTCAGCCAATCGAGAACCCCGTAGGCCAGGAAGCTTCCGAACGCCAGCAACAGATCCGGGACGGTGTCCCGTCGGGTCAGTCCGGCCGGACGAGCCAGACGAGCAGGCAACGAGAAAACGGGGGCAAGCCGTCTCGACTCTGCGGTAGGAGCAGCAAGAGCGATCATCGAGCCACCCGAAGCAGTGGGCATCGGAACCAATCGGGCCCCTCCATTTGCGATAGGTGACCAGTATGGCCGATCGAGGCGGGCGGAGTGAGTCGAACCATCGCCATCGACCGATCAGCTCAAGGGCAATGGCGATTGGGCCCAGGCCGGCACCGACGACACCTCGACCCGGACCACCCACTTGACCCACTGGGGACCCCGCCGGTCGGGAACCACCAGGCGGACCGGACCGCCGTGACCGGAGCGCAGCTGGCGGCCGTCGTAACCGACGGCCAGATGGAGCCGATCGGCGGCCGACAGGGGGAACCGGCGACGATAGCCGGTCGCCGAGGTGACGGTGATGCTGCGCCCCGTTACTCCGGCCGGAAGCAGGGTCGACAGCATTGCCGACAACGGCACCCCGTCCCAGTTCTGTACGGCGAACCAGCCGCCGGTGCAGTCGAGGCGGGCAGTGACGGTTCCGGCCATGGCCCACAGCTCGGCAATCGTGACCGCTGTCCCGGTTACCGCCAGCGACCAGCCCTCGGCGTCGGTGTCGGCCGGCACCGAATCGTTGAGCCATTGGACCACCGGCATGGAATCGGGATCGAACGATCCGGCATCGTGGGATCCGGTACCGACCCGCTCGGCGCCGGCCAGACCCAGGGCATCCACCGAGAGTTCCTGGGCTCCGACCACGGCGGCGGAGATGATCGTGGCCGCTCCGGTGCTGAGCACGGCCCGCCGGGTGAGATCGGTGGTCGAGGGTTGGACCGGGCGGGTGGTGATGTGCCAGATCAACAACGGGATGACGACGGCGCCGGCCAGGGTATGGGTCCACAACGCGCTCCAGTAACCCACCCCGAACCACAATCCGGTGGCGTGGGCCAGGCCCAACATCACTGTGGCCACCACCATCAGTCCGAAGCCGGCCGACACCCAGCGGGTCGATCGGCGCCGCCTGAACCCGGCCCGTACCGAACCCCGGATCTTGAGCGGTGCCATCACCACGATCAGCAGCCCGATCACGGCATGGACCACGGTCACGGCCCGGGCCGAATCGAGGGGCACGACCCACGACAGCAGGCCGGTGGCGGCGGCGGCCACGACCAGCACCTCGAGCAGCAGGTTGACCTGGCGGTTGGTCAGGAGCTGCGGGCGTTGCCTAGCCACATCGTCCGGCCAGAACATCGGCGGCCAGGTCGGCGTCATCATCGTCGTTGTAGAGGTAGAACGACAGCCGGACCTTGCCGGCCCGGCTGGAGGCGATGATACCGGCCTCGCTCAACCGGTCACCCCGGTCGGTGTCGACGGCCACGATGGCGCTGTTGCCGGGAGACAGGTCGAGGTGAGCTCGGAATCGGTTGGCCAACTCGATGCTGCAGCAGCCGAGTTCCTCGACCCCGATGGCAACCAGGACTTCCAACGACTCGGCGGCGGCGGCGACATCGAACCAGGGCGGGGAAAGGTTGAACCGTCGGGCGTCGTGGGCCAGACGCAGGGGTGGACGATAGATCGAGGTCCACGGATCATCACCGGCGTACCAACCGGCCAGACGGGGAACGAGCCAGTCGCAGCGGTCGGACACGGTCACGAAGCCGGTGCCACGGGGGGCACACAACCACTTGTAGCCACCGCAGGCGGTGACATCGAATCGCTCGGCGTCGATGGGCAGCCAACCGGCGCCCTGCGTGACGTCGACATAGGTCCTCACCCCGTATTCGGCGGCGGTCGAAGCCAGAGCGCCGAGATCGAGGACTCGGCCGTCGGCCGATTGCACTGCGCTCACCGCCACCAGATCGATGCCGTGATCAATGGTTTCCAGCAGCCGGTCAAGGGGCACGGTGACGACCTCGAGTCGGTCGTCGACCAGGAACGGGAACAGCACCGACGTGAAGTCCTCCTCGGCGCACAGCACCCGCGCCCCATCGGGTAGGGAGGAGGCCACCAATCCGCTGGCCACCGACACCGCACTGATGATGCCCACACAGTCGGATCGGCAGCCGACCAGATGGGCGAAGGCGACTCGGGCCCGATCGACGTCGGCGTCGAAGGCGTACGGGTCACAGCGACCGGCCTCCCAGTCCTCCAGGTGACGGCGGATGACGGTCATGGCCCGCCGTGGGGGCAGGCCGACCACCGCCGTGTTCAGATAGCCCTGCCCGGCGGCGAACTGGTGACGGTGCACGTCGGCGATCACCTCACCATCGTGCATCATCGACCAGGCGGGAGCCAAGCCTCACGCCGGGCTGCGTCCACCCAGGTCGGCGCAACGGTCAGGGGTCGGGGCCGAAGGTCAGGGGTCGCGGCGGCTCAGCCGTCGACGTCGAGGGGGACCGACAGCCGGGTGTCCCCGAGCACGATGCCACCCCGATCACCGGGCTCGACCGAGCCATAACGCTGGGCGAACACCTCCGGCAGGGCACGGTCGCCGGGCAGCGACACCCAGAGCCGCAGCAGGTGCCGGCGTTTCACCGGATCGGGATGGTCGACGAAGGCGGTGCGATCGTGGAGCAGTGCGTGGTTGTACACGAACTGGATGTCACCCGGCTCCAGATCCATGGTCAGGTGGACCTCGGGTTCGTTGACGATCTCGTCCCACACGTCCAGGGCTTCGAGCTGCCTGGCCGTGGGTCGGGGGGCGTCGGGGAACCGGGAGGCCGAGGCGATGTAGGTCCGCTGATAGAGCACGGTGAGGCGCCCCTCGTACCACGACAACACCGGGATCTCGAACCAGGGGTCGGCCCCCTCGGGGATCTCGCCCCGCCGATCGGTGGCGATGGGCTCGAACATGACCGGGGCCAGATCGGGGCGACGCTCCGCCATGATCCGGTAGGCGGTTTCGGCACTGGCCAGCTGGGACCGCCCGCCCGACACTGCGGTGGTCCGACACAGCAGGCCGACACAGTCGACGGAATCGGTGTGGAAGCTCTGGCGCTCGTTGGTCTGATAAATACGGGTACCGGGATCACCGAGATCACCGCCCACGTCCTTGACGTGGCCGAGCAGGTGCCCGGCCGCGTTCTGCGACCGTAGGGTGCCGAGTAGGCGGCCCAGGATCATGAATCCCACGGCCTCGACCCGACGATCGAGCTCACCCACGGGGTAACCCTTGAGCAGGGTGAAACCCAGACCGTCGATCAGGTCGGAGCGGATGTCGGCGGCCAGCGTTCGCAGGGTCCCGGGCACCTCGTCACCCAGGTCGAGCGTGGTCAGATCGTCGTCGAGGTGGCGACGGGCCAGGGTCAGGAGCTCCGCCAGCTGGTCGCCGGTCCAGCGACGGGTCCAGCGCTCGGGGGCGGCGGCCAGGTCGGACCCCATCCAGGCAGCCGGCGTTTCCGGAATCATGGTCGGAGCGGTTGTCATTGTCGTGTCCTCGGCGTCAGCAGAGTCGTCAACGTTCCGTGTGCCTCGTGTCCGATTACCGGGTGGTGAAGGCGGCCAGGATGTCGGCCCCCGACGCCATCCACACCCCGTCATGGGAGGCAAGGCTCTCCAATGCCCGGCCCAAGGCCCCGATGCGGTGGGGTTGGCCCGACATCCAGGGATGGATGGTCAGTGACAGGATTCGGCCGTCGTCGGTCGAGCTTTCGCGGTGGACGACGGCCATGGCATCCGACACCTGGTCGACGAACGAGTGCTCCGACTGCTGGTAGTGGAGCTGGACGGTCTGATCGTCGAGCTCATGACTCAGGGGCATGGCGTGGAGCACACCGTTGGCCGTGGTCATCGGGAACGGCATGTCGTCGTTGCACCAATCGCACACATAGTCCACGCCTCGGGCCGCCAGCAGATCCAGGGTGTTACCCGACTCCGATCGGGCCGGCGAGAGCCAGCCGGTCACCGGCCGGCCCGACATCGACCGCAACACATCCAAGGACTCGTCGATCATGGCGGCTTCGGTGTCGGCGTCGAGCCCACCGTGGTGGAGGCGCCCCATGTCGACGCCGTTGGCCACCACTTCCCAGCCCCGGGACACCACCTCTTCCATGAGTCGGGGGTACCGTTCGGCCACCTTCGAATTGAAGCTGACCGATGGCTTCATGCCCAGGCCGTCGAGCAGGCGGAACACCCGGAACACACCGACCCGGTTGCCGTAGTCCCGCAGGGTGTAGTGGCGCAGATCGGGATAGGGGGTGACCATGCCACCGGGCGCCTTGAACGGCTGGACCGGCTGGTCGAGGGGGAAGAACTCGAGGGCCACGTTGACCCACACCGCAACCCGGGCCCCGTCGGGCCAGCCCACCGGCTCCCGCCGGTGCAGCATCGACCACTCGTACCACCGCTGGTCCATCCCGTAGCCCCGGTGGGCGAACTGCATGTAGGAATCGGGCAGGGAGGGGTGAGGTTCCGACATTATGCCCCCTCCCCGCCCTCGGCACCTCTGGCCCGACTAGAGGCCTGGTGGTCGACAATGGCGGCCAGCGCCGTGTCGTAGTGGTGCTCGAAGTAGTACTCGGCGATCTCCCGACCCGTGGTGACCCACACGTCGTCGTGGCCGGTGATGTACTCGATGGCCTCCTCGAAGGCGTCGATCCGGTGGGGCCGGCTGACGGCGTAGGGGTGAAGCGGGATGCACATCACCGTGCCGTTCTCCGCCCCGTCGGCATAGAGCTGATCGAAGTTGGCCTTCAGCATCTCGGCGTAGCGCCGGGGTGACTGCTGGTTGACGTTGTAGACGATGATGTCGTTCATCTCCAGCGAGTAGGGAATGGAGATGAGCCGACCGGAACGGACGTTGACCGGCTGGGGCTGGTCATCGCAGAACAGATCGCAGGTGTAGAGGATGCCGTACTCGGCCAGCAGGTCCATGGTCCGCTCGGTGTGGGTCAGCGCCGGGGCCAAGTAGCCGGCAAGACGCTGCCCGGTGGCCCGCTCCACCGTCTCCAGCGAATCCTCGATCACGGCCCGCTCCTGGGCCTCGGTCATGCCGTAGGAGTAGTGGGTGTTGTAGATGCCGTGGGAGAAGATCTCCCAGTTGCGCTCCAGGCAGGCTTCGATCAGCTCCGGATGGTGCTGGCAGACGGCCACGTTGAGCGACACACTTCCCCGCACCCCGTGGCGGTCCATGGCCTCCATCATGCGCATCGTGCCGACCCGGTTGCCGTAGTCCCGCAGCGAGTAGTTCAGCACATCGGGCTCGGGTCGGGGCCAGGCCTTGCGGGTGGGATTGGGCTGGGGGTGCAGTTCGTAGAACTCGATGTTGGGGGCCACCCAGAACGCCACCCGAGCCCCGTTGGGCCAGGTCAACTTGGGTCTGCCTTCCCACGGCCAGTATTCGTAGAGGCACGGGTCGGACGGCTCGGAGAACGGCTCACGCATCGGTCCGGTGGGCGTCCCGGTCGAGCTACTCACCATCGCCTCCGGTCTGCAGGAAGTCGAGCACCTCGGCGAAGGGCACCACATCGCCGTACTTGAGCGAGATGTCGCACAGGTTGGCGAAGTGTGGGATCTCGTGCTTGTCGGCCACACACTCCTCGGGGACGATGGTCCGGTAGCCCCGGGACAGCGAGTCGACCACTCCGGCCCTCACACAACCGGAGGTGGAACCGCCGGTGATGATCACGGTGTCGACCTGGTGCCACACCAGCAGGCTCTGCAGCGGGGTCTCGAAGAACGGCGACGGCATCTTTTTTTCGTAGATGACGTCCCGAACCCGGTCGACGTCGAGCCGGTCGTCCAGCTCGGCCCGGCGGGAACCCCGCTTGATGTTCTGCAGCGAATTCTCGGTGTCGGTCCTGGTCCCCCAAATCCCGCAGTCCTCGCCCGACTCCATGTAGGCCACATAGGTCCAGACCACGGGCCAGCCCCGGGCCCGGGTGGCGGCCACCAGCTGGTTGACACAGTCGAGCTGATCGGGGTCGGTCTCATAGGCGGTGGGGAACTCGCCGACCTTCGTGTAGGCGTTCTGCAGATCGATGTTGACGAGGGCCGCCTTGGCCCCGAACCCGAACCGGACTCGATTCGGGTTCGCCTTGATGTGCTCGTAGTACTGGCGGGGGGTGAGATCCGAGGACTCCATGTCACTCCTTGGCTGGGTCGGGATGCCGGTCAGCCGACCGGCCGTTGGTAGGGGCGGTCGCGGTCGATGACCTTCGAGTCGGTCAACACGTAGAACCGGAACTCGGTGCGACCGGCCGGTCCCCGGGATGGGTCGATGGGGTTGGCCTCGAACCAGTCGAGGTAGCGCCGGTAGGCGTCGTGGTCGGCGAAGTGCAGTTCCACGATGCGGTAGAACGTGGCCGGTGCGCCCCCTGCAGCTCCAGTGGCGGTACCGGCACTGGTGGCGGTGATGGGTTGGACCACATCGTTGGCCACCAGGCGGTCGAGGTGGGGATTGGCCAGCAGGTCGGGGAAATGCACGTCGGCCAGCCACCGCTCGTACTCCTCCACCGGCACCCCCTCGGCGATGTCATAGCCCAGGATGGCTTTGACCCCGGGTTCACCGACCCCTGACGTGCTGTTCATCGCTCGGCTCCCTGTGTTGTCGGCGGACCGTCGGCGGCCCGCCGGGCCACGTCGGCCTCCCATTGATTGGCCTCGGGCAGGCCGACCACCTCGTTGACCTCCTGGAAGGTGGCCATGCGGTCCAGCCAGGACAGGGTCGACCCCTCCCGCCCGAGATCGTCCAGCACCTGGCGGGCAACCGGGACCAGCGCCCGGGTCAGGGCCCCGGGGTAGATCACGAGATGGAAGCCCAGCTCGCCCAGCCGGTCGGCCGGCAGCAGCGGGGTCTTGCCGAACTCCACCATGTTGGCCATGAGCCGATGGCCGGCCAGCTCGGTGCCGACACGGGCCAGCTCGTCGGTGGTCTGCGGGGCCTCGACGAAGAGGATGTCGGCTCCGGCCTCGGCGTAGCGGTGAGCCCGATCCAGGGCCTCGTCGAGACCGAGCGGGGCCCGGGCGTCGGTTCGGGCGATGATCAGGATGCCGTCGTCACCGGAGCGGGCGTCCCTGGCGGCGAGGATGCGCTGGACCATCTCCTCCGGGCCGACCACCGTCTTGTCTTCGAAGTGGCCGCACTTCTTGGGGAAAGCCTGATCCTCGAGCTGGATGGCGGCCACCCCGGCCCGCTGGTAGAGGGCGATGGTGCGGGCCACGTTGTGCACGCCGCCGTAGCCGGTGTCGCCGTCGCAGATCACGGGCACGTCGACGGCGTCGCACACATACTCGGCCACCGCCACCATCTCGCTCTGGGTCACCATGCCGAGGTCGGGCCGGCCCAGCAAGGAGTTGGCCACCCCGGCGCCGCTGAGATAGACGGCGGGGAAGCCCTGGTCCTCGATGAGCCGGGCGAAGAGGGCGTTGAAGGCACCGGGGGCCACGATCGGGGGCGACTTGTCGAGCAGGCGGCGCAGTCGGGCGGCCGGGGTGGTCATGTTCCGCTCCGTTTCGTCGTGCCCGCCTTCGTCGTGGCGGCATTGCCCACACCCGATTTCCCCCCGCCCGACTCGAGGGTGGCGGCCAGATAGTTCTCCATACCACCCACGGCCAGGATGGAACCGATCTCCTCGGGCAGGGCCACCGCCTCCAGTACCTCTGCGGTGTCGATCACGGTGATCCGGCCGGCGGCCAGGTCGATGGAGAGCCGTTGGCCCTCCTCGATGCGGTCGGCGTCGCCACATTCGACCGGGGCCAGGCCGACATTGATGCAGTTGCGAAAGAAGATGCGGGCGAAGCTGCGGGCCACCACGACTCCGACTCCGGCCGCCTGCAAACCCCGAGGCGCCATCTCCCGACTGGAGCCGTTACCGAAGTTGCGACCCCCGACCACGATGTCGCCGGGCGAGATCTCGTGGGCGAATCCGGGGCGGATGCCGTCCATCACGTGCTTGGCGATCTCGGGCAGGTCGTGAACCAGGTACTTGCCGGGCACGATCACGTCGGTGTCGATGTTGTCGCCGAACACCCAGGCCGTGCCCTCGATGGGCCGACCGCCGCCGGAGCCCGCTCCGGTGACCGACAGGGCCTC
>JAHEJM010000093.1:0-13829 GCA_024638815.1 Acidimicrobiales bacterium
CGTGACCGTCGGTCTGCTGGTGGTGCCAGGTCGCCTGGCCCCCCACTCCAGTCGGGAACGGTGGAGGCCCGGAGTCCGCATTCCCCCCGCACCCTTGGACGCTCCCGACGAGCTGCACTAGTTTCACTTGGTCGATTGGATGTTCACGATCAGGTCCAGTTTCCGGCAACTCTGCTCGGGTTTCGGCTGCCGTAATTCGTCGCTAGCCTTGAGTGGTCCACGTCGGGCGCCCTGCGGCGTTCCCCGACGTGTCGATGTTCGCACTACTGACCGCACCGGTCCATGACCAGGTTGCACTGCTCGTCGAGGTTCCACGATGTCAAAGATCTGCCAGGTGACAGGGCGTAAACCGTCATTCGGTAAGAGCATTTCCCATTCCCACCGAGTCACCAATCGTCGTTGGAATCCCAATATTCAGCGTCAGCGGTTCTGGCTGCCCAGCGAGAAACGGTGGATCACGCTCACCGTGAGTGCCAAGGGCATCAAGACCATCAACAAGAACGGCATCGAGTCGGTTGTCGCCGACCTGCGTCGGCAAGGAGTGAAGGTCTGATGGCAAAGGCAGGCGACAAGCGTCCCATCATCAAGCTGCGGTCGACGGCCGGTACCGGTTTCATGTACGTCACCCGCAAGAACAAGGTGAACACCCGGGAGCGGATCGAGCTCAAGAAGTACGATCCCGTGGTACGCAAGCACGTGGTGTTCAAAGAGGAGCGATAGCCACGGCAACCCGGTTCCGCCGGGTTCCACGGCA
The DNA here is from genome assembly GCA_024638815.1 of Acidimicrobiales bacterium. Taxonomy (GTDB): domain Bacteria; phylum Actinomycetota; class Acidimicrobiia; order Acidimicrobiales; family SZUA-35; genus JAHELU01. The sequence continues at coordinate 755 of JAHEJM010000093.1, forward strand.
TCCGAGCGTCACGTGAGGCGAGCAATCCGCCGACAGGGTCGACAACTGACCAGCTGGATTGCCGTCATCATCGGTCTGCCGATCGCCATTCTCACCATCCCTTTGTGGGTGCCACTGGCCGCCCTGGCCGATCTGGTAGGGCGGCTTCATCGTTTTCCGACCGTGAGGCTGGGACTGTTCGCCATTGCCTACATGGTCCATCAGTGGGTGGCCCTGATCACCGGTGCGTGGTTGTGGCTGACCGGGGGCTTCGGCCGCCGCCTCGATCTGGACCGGCATCGCCGCATCCAAACCTGGTGGGCGGTGTCGCTGCTGGCGTGGGCCCGACGTCTGCTCGGGGTGAAGCTCGACTTCGGTGACATCTCGGGTTTACCGTCGGGCCGGTTCGTGCTGGCCAGCCGCCACGCCAGCATGGTCGACGCCGTGGTCCCCATACCGCTGGTGTGTCAGGACCAGGGTCGCTTCGCCCACTACGTGTTGAAGGACGAGCTGCGGTGGGACCCCGCCATCGGATTGTTCGGAGGTCGGCTGGGCAACGAATTCGTGACCCGGGGTCGCAGCACCGACGACGCCCTGGCCGGGATCCGGGCCATGGCCGAATCGGCCCTGCCCGGCGCGGCCATGGTCATCTACCCCGAAGGCACCTACGCCAGCGACCGGTCGCGGGAACGAATCATGGCCTCACTGGAAAGGCGGGCCGGCAACGGCGGCGTTTCCCTCGACGTGGTGGAGCAGGCTCGGCGTTTCCGCCGCCTGCTGCCCCCGAAACCGGCCGGATTCAACCAGCTGTTGGAAGCACAACCCGATGCCGACGTGGTGGTGGTGGGCCACGTCGGGCTGGAAGGGGTGGCGGAATTGCGGGGTCTGCGCCGACGCCTGCCCCTGGAGCAACCGGTCACCGTCCGATGGTGGGTACACGCCCGATCCGAGATCCCCGGCGACCCCGAGGCCCGGGCGAAATGGCTGTACCTCCGGTGGTACGAGCTCGACATCTGGGTCGACGATCAGCTCGGTGTACGATTTCCGTGGTAGGGGAAAGTCGTGGACACCCGGCCCCGTGTTGTGGGCCGAGGACATCTCAACGCACCGGCCGTGGACCGGGCCACTACATTGGACGGCAACAACGGCCCGATCGGTCGCGACCGATCCGACCAGACGAGTGGAACACGGTGAGCAGGAGGATGAGAAAACGGTGAGCAGGCTGACCCCAGCGGATTATCGACATCTGTTCAAGGTGGAGGCGGCCCAACTGTCCCAGACCTCGGTCGACGACCTGGTCCTGGAGGTTCCCCACCTGGAAGGATGGACGGTGCAGTCGGTGGTGGGCCACACCGGCTGGGTGTTTCGCTACGCCGACCTGGCCCTCCGGGCCGATCCCGACAACCCACCATCCCGGGCCTCGGTACCGGAGCCGCCGCCCGGTCCCGAGGTGGTCGAATGGGCGACGCTCGGGGCCGCCGAACTGGCCAAGACATTGGACCAAGTGGATCTGGACGAGACCCACCCGACCTGGACCGGGCCCCAACCGGCCATGTGGTGGCTGCGTCGCATAAGCCATGAGGTGTCGATGCACCGTTGGGATGCCGACTCGGCGGTGATGTCACCGACCCCGATCGACGCCCGTCAGGCCGTCGACGGCATCGACGAGGTGCTGGAGGTCTTCGCTCCCCACCGTCTGCAGTTCACCACCCTGGCCGGGACCGGCGAGTCGGTGCACCTTCACGCCACCGATGTCGACGACGGCGAGTGGGTGGTGCACTACCAGGCGGACCACATCCTGTGGGAGCATGCCCACGAGAAATGTGACGTGGCGGCCCGGGGTACCGCCTCCGACCTCCTGCTGCTGTTGTGGGGACGTATCCCGCCAAGCCGCTTGGAGGTGTTCGGTGACAGCTCGCTGCTCGAGCGCTGGCAGGCGGCGTCTGCCTTCTGAACCCCCTCCGTAGGGGCTTCAGCCCACGGCGACGACTCGGCGAACCGGCAGCAACGGCTCCTCGGGTACAACATAGGCGTCGTCCCAACTGTCGAGCCGATTCTTCCACGCCGAGGCGTCGCCGATCTCATCGACATAGGCGGCCTGGCGCTTGGCCACCCGTCCCGACGGTGAGTCGTCGGAGGTCGAGCCGTCGTACTGAGCCTCGATACCGAGCTTGAGGTTGCGCAGGGCCTCACTGCGGAGCTGGGACACCCGGGATTCGGTCACACCCAGGAAGCGGGCCAACTCCTTGGAGGTACGACCCTCCAGGAAGTAGCCGACGATGACCAGCCGCTGACGTTCCGGTAGCAGCTTGACCGCATCCCGGAGATAGGTGTGGAGTTCCCGGGTCTCGAGTTCCTCCGAGGGCTCCACCGCGCTCTCATCGCTGAGCACGTCGACCAGGGTCAGGTCCTCGTCGGAGTCGTCGCTGGTCTCATGATCGAGAGCCAGGACGACGGAGCGGAACAGCCGGTCCCGCAGGCGGGCCAGTTCGTCCCTGGTCACACCCATGGCCTCGGCCGTCTCGTCGAGATCGGGCAGTCGGCCCAACTCGGTGGCCAGATGCTGCTCGGTGGCCTCCAGGCGGCGGGCCAGTAGCCGTACCGAACGGGGGGCCCAGTCGGCGGCCCGGACCGAGTCCAAGATGGCACCCCGGACCCGCTGGGCGGCGAATCGTTCGAACGGCACCCCCCGGCTTTCGTCATAACGTCGAGCCGCCTCGACCAGGCCGAGCGCACCGGCTCGAGCCAGTTCCTCGCGGTCGACGTGGCGGGGAAAGTGGACCGCCACTTGGTACACCACGTGCTTCACCAGTGGCAGGTTCGCCTCGATTCGAGCATTGAGCTCGGCCTGATCGGCACGCTTGGTCGGAGCCTTCTTCACCCTAGTCTTACCCTTCGGTAGTCCTCCATTGACACAACAAGGGTTGTCTCGACACGAAGAGCGAAAACCTTTAGCGCAAATCTGAGAAATCTCCTGTAGTTGTGTCGACGCATCGGGCCACCGACTTGAGTCGGGGCGGGCGCGATGAGACAAACGCCCTGCTTCGGTCGACCTTGAAGCCGGGTCGCCGGTGAGAGCCCCCGGTGCCGACCGGCACCGGTCTCAGCCGTTGTCGGCGCCCGCCCCCGGCGACTCCACCGGTTCGGTCAACTGCCACGGGCCGGTGTTCATCTGCCCACCGCCGAAGGCCGACACCGTGATCCCGTAGGGATGGAGTTCCTGCAGGAACCGACCCGGTTCGGGCCAGCGGGCCAGCCCGTGGGCGCCGACCGGAGCCCGACCGCCGAGCACGGCTCGGGCTGCGTTGGCGGCCACAGCCCCGGCCGACACCGAGGGATGGGCCATGACCGCCAACACGACGGTCTCCGCCGCCCCGTCGCGCACACCTCGAACCTCGGCCCGGATTGCGCCCGGTCCCCCGTCCTGGTGGGGTTTGCGCAACATGGGCAGCCATGATGTGAACCGGTCACGGCGGGTGGCCGACACCCGGGCCGACAATCGACGGGCGTCCGGGTACTGGCGATGCAGCAGGATCGGACCCGGCAAGGCCGCTCGATAGCAGTCACGGGCTCCGATGGGTTCGGGAAACCACGCCAGATCCCGACCCGAACCTCCCCGTCTCAGCTCCCATCCGCCGCCGACCCAGTCCCGCCCCGGCTGCTTGAGTGCGTGATGGTGCCGGCGGGCGCAGGCCGGCCCGCCGGTGCCGGCCTTGGCCAGGTTGATGGCATCGACCCGATCCAGACCGTCGCCGGCCAACCGGGCCAGCAGGCAGCTCAACCCGGGCGCCATGCCGGCTCCGACCACCAGGCTCAGGTTCCGGCCGGCGGCTCGCTCGTCGAAGGCCAACAGGGCCAGAACCTCGTCGGGATCATCGGAGATCGATACGACGTGACTGCCCCTGGTCAGGGCCTGCGACGCGGCATCGGCATGAGTGCCGCAATCGGTGGCAAGAATGACCACATCCGGTTGCTCGCCGGAGAGGGCGTTCAGCGGTCCGGTGCTGATGGTGGTCGAGGTGGTGGCGGCAATCTGTCGGGACCGGGCCACCGCCTCCGACTCACGGTCGTGGAGATGGAGGCGACGCAGCGCCGGTCCGGTCGAGTTCTCGGTCAGTGTGCGGACAATATGGGTACCGGTTGTGCCCAGCCCGACGACGGCGACGAAGCCCGAACCGGTCGCCGTCGTCATCAATTGTTCGAACTCGGCGGCGGAACGAGTAGCGGCTTGAGATCAGCCAGTTCGGCCGGGGTCAGCTCCTGCCAGCCGCCGGTCTGGGGCGGCACACCGCCGCTACCCCTCAGCCGGAAGAGGGTGGCGATCAGACCAGCCAGACCAAGGGCCGCCATCACACGTCGCACCAGCGTCAACATGGTTCCTACTGTACTGACGGTTGGACCTCAGCGGATGTTGAGCGGGGTGTACGGCCGGCCGGACGAGCCACTGCCACCACCGATCCAGTGCTGATCGCCGGGGGTTTCGGCTGCGGTCGGGTCCAGTTCACGAACCAGGCGCCAGGCCTCGTCGGCCCGCGCTCGAGCGTCGACGTAGGTGCGCTGAGCCTGTTTGGCCTCCTCGTGAGCTGCGGTCACGGCCCCGGCGTCGGCGGCACCCCCGGACTCGTGATCGATGCGCAGAAGCTCGGCGTTGACCAGCAGCGTGGCCGCCTTCTGGCTCAACTCGTCGGACCGGGCGCTGAGTGCGGTGGCCCGGTCGTGGGCCGCCGCCACCGCCGCGGTATCGGTGTCGTCGGGCTGCACGTCCAGTTCGAACGGGTTGGCGGCGTGGGCGAACACGGCCACTCCCAACCCCTCGACCAGATCATCGAGGGGAACATCGCCGGGACCGAGAGCCTGGCCGTGGCGAATACGCGCCGGGGCGAACAGCAGGTCGGCTCGTCGGCTCAGCCGGTGGAAGTCGGCCGGAGGGGCGGTGCCGACCACGGTGGCCGGCAGCCTGGCGTCATCGATGAGGGCGGCCACCCGCTCCTGGGCCTGCCGTGATTCGCCGGCCGTCAGCCCGTTGGATCCGGATCCCTCCAGTTCGACCCGAACCTCGATGTGGGCACCCCTCCACCGGGACTGCCGGGTGCACATCCAGGCCAACATGGTCATCAGCCGGCCGGTGTGATCGTCCGACCACCACACACAGATGGTGGGTGCGGTTCCGGGGCCGAACCGCCGGGTGCGGCGGGGCAGTCGCTCCCAGCTGTCATCGGGGGTGTGGACGATGCCGACGCTGCAACCGTGCCGGATGGCGGTCTGGATCATGGAGCCGTGGTCGGGGGCGTTCTCCCGATCACCGTCGGCGGCATCGAACCAGCTGGTCAGGGCCAGATTGGCCCGCAGCGCCCCGATGCCGTGGGCCTGCAACATGGCGCTGACCCCGGCATCCAGGGTTTCGGCGGCGACGACCCGACCATACACCACGCCTCTGCCGGCGGCGTTGGTTTCACCACTGTCGCCTCGACGTTCCCAATCGGTCAGCTCCCGCTGGAGTTCGAGGTCGATTCGCCCGGCGATCCTGCGGGCCATCGGACCCTTGCCGGGAACGATTCGAGCAATGGTGGTGAATCCGACACCACCTTCGAGCCAACCCGCCACCTGACGGAGGCGCTGGCGTCGCACCGGGTCCCGGGGGGCGAAGGCCACCGTGCACGGCCGCCAATCCCGGGTTGTTTCGGTTTGGGCGCTGAGATTCTGCAGCTGGGACCGCAGGCTGGAGGCGTAGAACCCGGACGTGCTGTCGACCCAGCGGGCCTGCTGCACGGTGCGGGACAGATACCGGTAGAGCCAAAGCAGGGTGGCCCCGGCGACAGCCCCGGCCACGGGGTTGATGGCCACGATGGCTCCAAGACAGGCCAGGGTTCCGGCCAGGCTGAGCCGCCAGTCGAACAGCTTGAAGCTGGGTCGGAACGACGTGCTGGCGGCCCGGGCCTCGGAATAGGTGGCGTAGTTGATCATGCCGTAGCTGGCCAGGAAGAACATGGAGATGACCGGGGCCACCAGGTTCAGATCTCCCAGGGCCACCGCGGCAAGGGCGATACCGGCGCTGAGAAGGGTGCCGCGGCGGGGATTGTCGGTCGGGCCGGCCCCGACGGCGAAGATCTCGAGTGGCTTGACCAGGCGGTCGGCGGCCAGGCGCTGCAGGGTCCGGGGTGCCCCCATGATGGAGGCGATGGCCGACGAGAAGGTGGCGGCGATGACCCCGACGTCGATCAGCCATGGGGCGAGCGAGAGCTCCCGCATGATGGTGGTGTTGGACTCGAGCCCCGCCAGGGGCACGGTCATGACCAGAGTGAAGATGACCAGCAGGTACACGACGGTGGACACGGCGATGGCCCCGAAGGTCCCCACACTGATACTGCGGGACGGGGTCTTGAGGTCACCCGACATGGCCACGCCCTGGGTGAACCCGGTGATGGCGGGGAAGAAGATGGCGAACCCGACCCAGAACGTTCGGTTGCCCTCGCTGCCGGGGGGTGGACGGAGGTTGTCGGCGATCAGCGAGGGCTGGAGGTCACCGATCACGCCGGCGAAGTAGCCGATGATGGCCACCACCAGCGCAGCCATGACCACGTACTGGAACTTGGTGGCGATGTCGGCCCCCAACCAGGCCAGCCCGAGCAATACGACGATTGCCGCCGCCGCCACCAGCCGGGGGAAGAGGGGGTCGGTGTTCTCGACCACACTGGCCATGGCCTCGCCCAGGCCGATGGCGTAGAAGGCGATGGAGATGGACATGGCCACGTACAGCAACAGGCCGATGGCACCACCGAATGCGGGGCCCAGGGTGCGGGAGATGATGAAGTACACGCCGCCCCCACCGACCTTGAGGTTGGTGGCCAACGCCGCCAGGGAGAACGTGGTCAACACCGAGACAGCCGTGGAAATGGCCAGGATGATGAGCATCTCGATGAGCCCGACGGTGCCGGTGACGTAGCCGAGCCGCAGGAACAGGACGAGACCCAGGATCGTCAGCACACTGGGGGTGAAGACCCCACCGAACGTGCTGAGCCCGGCACCGGTGGCGTGGTTTACGGAAGGACTGGCGGAGGCGTTGTTTGCAGTACTGCCCTTCATCGGACGCCGGATCCCTCTTCGGCTTGCACGGTCCGGCCCGATCGGGCCGACAACGGACGATCGGAGCGTACAGACGCCCGCGGCGACCCATTCCGATGCCCGCTGGTTACCGAGTATGGCCCAAGCCGGCGTCAAAAGCGACAGGCGATTGGTGTCAATCGTCGTGCCGACGGTGCGGCGGTGTCAGCGGGTCCACCGTATGGGCTCGATCAGCGACCGGCAGCAGCCTCCCGCTGTTTCTTGATCCCGATGATCAGATACACGAGTCCCAGCGCGACCATGCCCAGCATCGCCGGACCGATGGTCAAGGTCAACGCCACTCCGGCCCCGGCGAACACCGTGCCGAGGCTGATCCACTGCTCGGGCGACATCTCACCCGTAGGTGTCGATTCCCCGCTCGCATGCTGCCCGGCGCGCCGTCTCGACGCGACGACCAGGGCGACGATCATGGTCACCCCCACGACAGCGCCGACCGAGATCAGGATCCAAACCAGTGTGCTGTCCATTGTGCCGTCTCCTTCGCTCCGCGGCCGTGCACTCCGACGCCGACGATCAGGACTGTAGGAACTGTGCGACCTGCTCCCGGACCAGTTCGGTCTGCCCCAACTGCAGATGGCCCCCCGATTCCAGCGGGAACAGGGTGGCACCCGGTATCCGTCGAGCCGCCGCCTCGGCCGACTGGTACGAGGCCAGCGGATCATCCCGAGCGTGAATGATCAAGGTGGGCACGGCCAGGTCCTCGAGTCGGTAGCGCTCAATGTCGGGGTTGGACACGTAGGCGTCGAAAATCGCCCCGGCCCGGCGAGGCTTCACGGGGAAGACGCTGTCACCCATCTCGGTGATCATTGCCTCGTCGGCGTCGGTCCGGGGCAAGCCTCGGGGCACACCGGTCAGTCGGGCGAACGCCGACGGCGAAGCCGTCCTGACCAACCACATGGCGGCGTCGGTGTAGAACATCCGGGCCCACGGCGGCGGGGTGCGGGCCGTTGGGCTTCCCGGCCAGTTCCCCGAGCTGATGATCAGATGGCCGACCCGCTCCGGCCGGCGCAGCGCCAACTGTACCGCAGCACCGGTACCGGCCGAGATCCCGATCACGTCGATCGTGTCGAGTTCGAGGTCGTCGATCAGGTCGACGAGGGCATCGGCCTGATCGATCACCGAGGCGTCGTGGGGAAGGGCCGATCCGAGATACCCGAACCGGGAGGGGGAAACGACGAGTCTGCCGGTGACCATGTCCTCGACCGACAGCATCCCACCGTCGCAGCCGTGGAAGATCCCGTGACTGACCAGTACCGGCCGGCCGACCTCACCGTCGGTGGCCGCATCGATGCGGCGCTCACAGTACTCGACCGGCCCGAACCCTGTGGAGGCGATTCGGCGGTCGATCGAGTCCAGCCGACGCCAGGCCCCGTCGACATCGTGGCGGAACCGTTGACGGAGGCCGAGAACGGCGATCCCGCCGATTCCGACCACCGAGGCGGCGACCATTACAGTGACAGGACGACGACCCATGATTTCAGTCTGGCCGACACACACGGTGCGACTGAAGGGTCCGAGGTCCTGTCGTCGACGGGTCATTGCGGTTCCACCTCTACCATGATGTCCATGTACAACTGGGCTCCATCGACATGGCCGAACGGGGCCACGGGTTCACGGTCATGAGCGAACAATCGTCGGCGGGGCGGCGCTTCAGCCTGAGGCTCCCGGGCCGAACCTGCGAGCCCATCACCCTGTGGGACAACCCGGTCCTGCGGACCACCACCGCCCCGGTCACGGTGTTCGACAAGAACATCCGCCGCCTGGTGGATCAGCTGTTCGAGACCATGTACGCCATCGAGACCGGTGTGGGTTTGGCGGCAACCCAGATCGGGCGGACCGAGCGGGTATTCGTGTTCGACTGCCACGACGGTGTGGTCGGCCATGTGATCAACCCCGTGGTGGAGCCCCTGGGATCCGAGGTGCTCCCGGGCTGGGAAGGCTGTTTGTCACTGCCCGGCGTCAGTGCCGAGACATCACGGCTGAACCGGTGCCGGGTGACCGGCCAGGATGCCGACGGCAACGACATCGCCTACGACGGCGAGGGGCTCCGGGCCCGGTGCTTCCAACACGAGCTCGATCATCTGAACGGTGTGCTCTACATCGACCATCAGCCCGACGGCGTGCGTACCCAGCTGGAGCAGGAGATGCGCGACAGCGAATGGTACGGCAACCTCTCACTCGATCCGCACACGGCACTGTACAAACGATCCCAGGCCGGCGAGGAGACATGAAACCTGCAACCCGCAAAGTCTCCGTCGTCGGGGCGGGCGGGGTGGGCGCGGCCATCGGCTTCGCCGCCCTGATCAAGGGCGTGGCCCTGGACGTGGCCCTCTACGATCTCGACTTCGCCAAAGCGGAGGCCGAGGCGTCCGACATCCGGCACGGGCTTCGGTTCATCGGTTCGTCCACGGTGGCCGGCGGCTCCGACCCCTCGCTCATGCGGAACTCCAACGTCGTGGTGGTCACCGCCGGGGCGAAGCAGCGGGCCGGAGAGTCGCGTCTCGACCTGGTGGCCCGCAACAGCGAGATCGTGCGCAGCGTCGTGCCCACAATTCGTGAGCAGGCCCCCGACGCCTCGATTCTCGTTGTCTCCAACCCGGTCGATGTTCTCACTCATGTTGCCTGGCAGGAAAGCGGCCTCGATCGATCCCGGGTCTTCGGTTCCGGTACGGTGCTCGACTCGTCCCGCCTGCAGATCCACCTGGCCCAACACTGCCGAGTCGATGTCCGCAACGTCCATGCCTCCGTCGTCGGCGAGCACGGCGACAGCGAATTCCCGCTCTGGAGTACGGCCACCATCGGCAACGTACCGCTGCGGGAGTGGGGAGCCGGGACCGAGCGGGCCCTGCTACGAGCCGACTTGGACAGGATCGCCGAAGACGTGAAGCACGCCGCGTATCACATCATCGAGGGCAAGGGAGCCACGACCTGGGCCATCGGACTGGCGACCACGGAGATCCTGGCCGCCGTGTTCAATGATGCTCGACGCATTCTCCCGGTCAGCGCAGTGCTGGACGGCGAATACGGATTGTCGGGGCTGGCATTGTCCATGCCCAGCGTCGTGGACGGGACCGGTGTCGCCGAGATCCTCGAGGTGCCGCTGGACAACGACGAACGAGAAGCCTTGTCCCGAAGCGCCGACACCATTGCCGGCGCCATCGAGCTTGTCAAACCCCGGTAACCGGAGAGCACAGTGCCGGCGGCTGGAGAACCCTCGGGCCGCTGCCTTCACCTCGCCGGTCAGTGCGCCCGGCCTGTCGTGGCCGGGCGGCGGCGATGTTCGGCGGCCAGGCGGCGGCGACGTTCGGCGATGCGACGATCGCCGGCGGGGGTGCCGTCGTGGAAGGCGCCGAGTGAGTCGTCGAGCGGTGACTCCAGCCCGCCGTAGTTGCATTCGATGAACCGGTGATGGAGCTGGTGGTGGAAATCACCCACCCTCAGCTTGAGCCGGGGTCCCCGCCCGTCTGCTCCGTCCCGGTTCCGTCCTCTCCGTCCGAGATAGATCCCGTCGAAGCCGGTGTGCGACAGTGGCGCCCCCACGTGATGGTGCATGACGGCGAACAGCATGTGCAGTGGGCTGGAAGGTACGAGCAGGAAGAGCCAGACATCGGCGAACAGGGCGACGTGCTCGACTGGATGCATGGCCAGCCCCGACCACGGCCCGACATTGACGTTCTTGTGGTGCACGGCGTGGATGTGGCGGTAGAGGGGTCCCCGGTGAAGGAGCCAGTGGACCACCCCGAAGTGGTTGTTGGAGTACACGGGCACAATCAACAGCAGAGCCACGAACCCGAGCCGGTGACCCCACCCGCCCGACCAGGTGAGTGGGCCATCCTGACCGAAGAGGCTCGAGGAGAGGTTGAACCCGTTGCCGTAGGACCACCACATGACCACCTCCCACGCCGTGCCGATGGGCACGGCGAAGACCAGGGTGAGGAACATGTTGTCCTTGACCTGGTCGCCGAACAGGAAGATGCGCTTGTTCCGGGCCGGCGGACGGGAGTAGCCCAGTTCGTCACCCTGGCGGCGCCAGGTGTAGAGCCAGAGATGGGTCAGCCCGGCCGAACCCAGGACCACCACGTAGTTGCGGATGAGGACCTCGGCCACCCATCCGGGACTGATGGTGGCCGCCTCGGTCACGGTGGGCGAGAACCAGATCCAGGCCATGAACGAGGTGGCCAGGATCACCACGCGGCTGGACAGGGGCTGCCAGACCGAGACCATGTGCCGGGCCACCGCCACCGGATCCAGGGGTCGGCGGGCGATGGGGGCGGTCCGCAGCGGGAGCGTGGGGGTGAAGGCCCATTTGGCGGGCGCGACGGTTCGGGCCATGACGGCTGCAACCTCCGGGTTCGGTACCCGGGTCCGGACGTCCGGTCTCCCGGGGTTGGGATGAAAGGTTCGAGTCGGCCGGATCCGGGGGACTAGTCGGCCGTCTCCACACCGAGTCGGGACGGGCGGGAGAAGACCTCGGCCACCATGGGGCGGAAGTCCTCCAGCGGGAGATCGTCGTGGTCCGGGTCGAAGCAGTTCTGGTCGTAGTTGGCGCAGAAATCGACACACCGGTCGTAGTACGGGGAGTTTCGGTAGCGGTCGCGGGCGTCACCGTCCATGCCCAGGTGGTGGAAGTAGTAGTACCCCTGGAACACCCCGTGGTGGCGGATGACCCAGGTGATCTCCTCGTCCACATAGGGGGCGATGACATCGGCGGCCAGGGCGCTGTGGTTCTCGGGGGCCAGAACATCACCGATGTCGTGCAAGAGTGCGGCCACAACCATGTCCACCGGCTCGCCATTGCGCAGGGCCCGGGTGGCGGACTGGCGACTGTGGCGGGCCCGGTCGACCTGATAGCCCAGTTTCGGGCCTTCCAACAGACGGACCATGTTGAGCAGGTTGTCGACGATGTGGTCGGCGGCGTGGCGACGGTAGACACCGTCCAGGTAGACGTAGTCGTCGGCTGTTCCCTCTGCCATCTCGGTCCAGGTCACGGTGCGCATGGGGTGGCCACTGATCGCCTCGGTCTCCATCCTCCTATGGAACCCGGCGATCGGCCCGGTGACAAGAGTCCGACTCCTACTGCAACTCATTAGTGCAGCTACTGTGTTGATTATGAGAGCTCTGGCACCCGAGCCGCCCCTGCACCTGTTGCGCACCTTCGACGCCGCGGCCCGCCACTCCAGCTACACCCGGGCTGCGGCCGAGCTGCTGATCAGCCAGTCGGCGGTGAGCCAGCAGATCCGGCAGCTGGAACGCATCCTGGGTCGGCCGCTGTTCGAGCGGGTGGGGCGGGGCATCCAGCTCACCGAGCAGGGCCGGGCCCTGGCCGCCGACGTCCACACCGGGCTGCAACGCATCGAGAAGGGGCTGGCCCCGTTCCGGGCCCGTTCGGCCGATCACCACCTGGTCATCCGGGCCAACAGCACCTTCACCATGCGCTGGCTGCTGCCCCGGATCGATTCCTTTCTACAAGCCCATCCCGCCGTCGAACTCGATCTGACATCCAGCTACTGGGCCGAGCCTCGTGCTGCCACCGGATCGTCGATCCAGATCGACTTCGGCACAGTGCCCCCGGGGGCCGAGGTCGTGTGGTCGGACCAGCCGGTGGTGGCGGTGGCCCATCCCCATTTGGCGGCTGGGATCGAGGATCTGACCGACCTGGCCCGGACCACTCTGCTCGATGTTCGGGGCGGCGAGGGGTGGCGGGAGCTGCTGGCCGAGGTCGGCGTCGCCCTCGATCCGTGGCCCCGAACCCACACGTCGATGACCTACCTCCACACCATCGAGCTGGCCCGATCCGGTCAGGGTGTGGCGTTGGCCCACGAGCCGGTGGTGACCGACCTGGTTGATGCCGGCGAGCTGGCCACCATTCCCGGGGCCCGAACCGAGAGCAAGGAACGGTACTACCTGGAGACCCACCCGATCGACGATCTCAACCAAGCCGCCATCGCCTTTCTCCACTGGATGCGATCCCAGT
>JAHEJM010000093.1:13929-16196 GCA_024638815.1 Acidimicrobiales bacterium
CTGACAGGCTGTGGACTGTCGGAGACGATCGAGTCGATCGGACCCGAATCCGATCAGCCGCGCCTCGCGTCGCAGGCGGTCGGCTCGGAGGAGGACACGACCGAGAGGGCGTCCCTCACCACCGAGCCGTCGACCACGACCGAACCGACCACCACGACCCAACCCCTGGACCCGACCGAGCAGTGGCGGCTCGACCTGGAAGCGACCGGCACCGAACTCCCCGGCGGCGGTACCGAGGTGTTCCCCGGCCGCCGCATCCTCGCCTTCTACGGCAGCCCGGTCACGGGGGTTCTGGGCACCCTCGGGGAGCGGCCCCCGGAGGCCAATATCGAGCAGCTCCAAGCGCTGGCCGCCGAGTACGAGGCGGCGATGCCTGCGGGCCGGGCCGGCCCACCCGTGATTCCTGCGTTCGAACTGATCGTCACCGTGGCCACCGCCGGCGCCGGCGACGACGGTGACTACTCCAAAGGGCTACTGCCGTTCGAGATCCGACCCTGGGTCGAGGCCGCCACGGAGGCCGGGGCATTCGTCATCCTCGACCTGCAGCCGGGCCGCACCGACTTCCTGACCCAGGCCAAGCGGTATGAGGAGTTCCTCCGCATGCCCAATGTCGGCCTCGCCCTCGACCCGGAATGGCGACTGAAACCCGACCAGCGGCACATGCGCCAGATCGGCTCGGTCGACGCCGGCGAGATCAACACCGTGGTCGACTACCTGGTTCAGCTGGTGCACGAGGAGGCCCTGCCCCAGAAGATCCTGGTCCTCCATCAGTTCAAGCGCCGGATGCTGCCCGACCGGGAGCTGGTACGGACCCCGCCGGAGCTGGCCGTGGTCATCCATGCCGACGGTCAGGGTCCGCTGGGCACCAAGTACGAGACGTGGGCCGAGTTGCACCGCCACCCGGTGGGCCCGGAGCAGACCCTGTGGTGGGGGTGGAAGAACTTCTACGACGAGGACATCCCCATGGCCACCCCGGCCCAGACCAACGCGGTCGAGCCTCTTCCCGTCGTCATCACCTACCAGTAGCCGACCCCTTGCGCCCGCCGTGACTCCAGCCGATACTGAACTCCACCGCATCGAACGCCCGGGAGGAACGATGGCCTTTCACCCTTACCTCTACTTCAACGGCAACTGCCGGGAAGCCTTCACCCGCTACCAGGAGATCTTCGGCGGCGAACTGGTGATCATGGATTGGACCGACGCGCCCCCGGACTCCGGGATTCCCGACGAGAAACGTCATCTTGTCATGCACGCGGCGCTGGTCGGCGGCGATGAGCTGATCATGGGATCGGACGTCTTCAACGTCGAGGTCTCAACCCCTGATGCCATGGTTGTGCACTACTCGACCACCGACGCCGATCGGGCGAAGACCATTTTCGCCGAGCTGTCCGAGGGCGGCGACGTCAGCACGCCCGGCGGGGAGATGTTCTGGACGCCGTTCTACGGAATGGTCACGGACCGATTCGGTATGCCATGGCAGGTCAGCGTGGAACGAGCCGCCCCCGCCGACTAGCGGCGGGAACGGGCTCCCGCCCCGCCCCCACCAAGGGCTGTGCTGGCTCCGAACAGGAATCCGAAGTCGTACCAGCCGCCGTTGTTGTGGATCTCGTAGACACCGACGGTGTTGGAGAACAGCGAGATGATGAAGGTGATGGGGGCGATCAGTCCGTGCCACAGCCCGAGCCAGAAGCCGGCCACATCGCCATCGGCAGCCGGCACATCGGTCGCGGTATTAACCCCGGCGGCGCATGCGGTGAGCACCAGGGCGGCGAGCATCACCACAGCCAGCATCGACCACAACGATCCCCTCGTGGCCCCCTGTTCCGCCGCCGTTCCCGACCGGTCCGTCATGTCGATCTCCGCCTTCCCCCGCAACCATCGAGCAGTCTTGGTGGTACCGGACCTATGGTACTGCCATGAGCATGAATGATTGGAATCAGCAGGTCATCGCCGAGTTTCGGGCCAATGGGGGCAAGGTGGCCCAATTCGGTGACGCACCGCTGGTCATTCTCCACGCCATCGGAGCCAAGTCGGGCGAGCTCCGGGAGACCCCACTGGTGGCACTGGTCACCGACGACGGCATGTATGTCTTCGCCTCCAAGGCCGGGGCCTCGACCAACCCCGATTGGTATCACAACCTCAAGGCCAATCCCGAGATCGACGTCGAATACCGTACGGAACGCTTCCGGGCCCGAGTGGAGGAACTACCGGAAGACGAAGGTCAGGCCAAGTTGCGGGCTCAGGCCACGGTGATGCCCCAATTCGGC
>JAHEJM010000094.1 GCA_024638815.1 Acidimicrobiales bacterium
CGGCGCAAGGCCCATTGCAGCTCGCGCCACGGCAGGGCCAGGTTCTCGTGGGCGGCCAGGTCGTAGAAGATCACACCCCATCGCTGCAGGAGCTGATCGGCCACCGCCTCGGCCAGCTCATCCCGATCCTCCACCGGCGATACCTCGGGCACCTGCGACCACCGGCCGGCGGCGTGGGCGGCCCGGACCCCGCTGCGCCGCAGCTTCGACACCGCCCGCATGCGGCGAGCGGCTTGGCGTTGGGCGGCGGCGCCGGCGGTGAGGTTGCGCACCGCCTCGAACCCGTCGGCGGTGAACAGCCCCCGGCCTACACCATCCCATAGGGCGTTCTCCACATCGGTGAGCAGTCGGCCGGTGTCGGCGGCCAGTTCGGTCAGGAACCGAGGTCCGTGCTCGGCCAGCACGGCAACGATCTCGGCCACCGCTCCGACCTCGGGCACCGCAGCAACCCCGTCACCCCGGGTTGCCGCCAGCAACCATGGCAGATCAGGACGACAGACCACACTGACCGGCGTGGCCTTGGACATGCCGGTGCCCCGGGGGTTCGAAGGCTCCGAGCCATCACCGCTGTCGACGGCCGAGAGTCGAGGACGAAGCCGCAGCCACTGGATCTCGCCGTCGTGGCAGAGCCGGTCCATCCACGGCAGTTGATAGTTCCGTAGTCGAGCGGCCAGAATGTCCGGCTCCCAGGCCGCAGCCGCCGCCTCCCAGCCCTGAAGCTGCTCGACCACCTGCTGCAGCCCCGCCGGTCCCATGGCCTGGGAACCGGGGGCCACATGCTGCCATCGGGTCAGGAACCGTACGAACTGCTCGGGGGTGACCGCATCGATGGCCCGGCGCCGGGAGGCCCGGGATCGTCGATGCATGCGAGCCAGCAGTCGCCGGGAGCACCACTGGGCGGGGCTACCGTCACCCTTCCGACGGGCCGCCTCGGTGAACCGACCCTGGATGGCCGAACCCTCGTTCTCCAGCGTGGCCAGGCCGACCTGGACCAGGGTGGATGAAACACCGGTGATGGCCACCAGCTCGTCGGCCGAGGTCGGGGAGTGCAGCTCGAGGTGGCCACGGATCAGGTCGGCGGCGGCCTGCTCCGGCGTCACCGCCCCGACCGGCCGGCCGCTGAGGAGGGCCTGCACCCGCGATGATGACTCGGCGGCGTACCATCGCCCCCCACCATCGGCCGACGCCCCGGCCCGGCCGCGGGCCACCAGCTCGTCCATCAGCGGCTGCCACTCGCGCCGGGCCGCCAACAACACCACGTCCCGGAGTAGATCATGGAGGTCGTCGGCGGTTCGGGGATCGGGGGCCAGCTCGGCCCGAACCTCGGCGACGGCATCGGGATTCAAGGCCGCCATGTCGTCGGGATCGACCGGTAGACCCCGGCGGATGGGGGCGGCCCGGGTCCGCCGCTCCCCGGCCTCGCCGTCGTCGAGGAAGGCGTAGGGCCGGGCGGTCAGAATCTCGTGGCTCAGTACCGACGGCTCGGCCGAGTCCACACACCGCATCTCGACCCGGCCGTCACCCAGGGCCCGCCACAGCTCGATCAGGCCCTCGACATCCATGCCCTCGGTCAGGGTGTCATGGATGGTCTGGGCCACCAGCGGGTGGTCGGGAATGGCGGCCGGCCCGGTCACGTTCTCCTGACAGGCGGCGGCATCGGGGAACAGGGCGGCCAGCAGATCGTCGCTCTCCATACGCTGGATGGGAGGAGGATTGCGCTTGCCGTTGCGCATCCGGAGCACGACGAGGGCCCGGTTCAGGTTCCACCGCCACCGGGACTGGAACGCCGGCTGGTCGAGCACGGCCTGGGTCAGGGTCTCGCGGATGGTGTCGGGGCGCAGGAAATGCCGGACATCGGTGAGAGGAAACGAGTGGTGGGGACCGAGGGAGATGACCACGGCGTCGTCGGAGGCGGCGGCCTGAAGTTCGAAATTGAACCCGACACAGAACTTCTTACGCAGGGCATACCCCATGGCCCGGTTGATACGACCACCCAGCGGCGAATGAATGACCAGCTGCATGCCGTCGGCATCGTCGAAGAAGCGCTCCATGACCAGGCAGCGGCCGGTGGGGATCACACCAAGCGTGGACCGGGCCGTGGCCAGGTAGGTGACGATCAGCTCGGCCGCATCGTCGGGAGTACCCGAGACCTCGACCAGCCACCGAACGGCGCCGGCGTGATCGCCGGTGGCCACGAAGCGGTCGACCTCGCCCCGCAGCCGGGACACCTCGTCCGACAACTCGGCGGTTCGGGCCGGGGCCTCGCCGGTCCAGAATGGCACGGTTGGTGGGGCGTCGCCGGCATCCAGCACCCGAACCACACCACCGGCCACCTGACGGATCTTCCACGAGTGGGTGCCGAGCAGGAAGATGTCGCCGGCCGCCGACTCGATGGCCCAGTCCTCGGTCACGGTGCCGATGAACGTCTCGTCGGGTTCGGCCACCACCCTCATGTCGTAGATCTCGGGAATGGCGCCGCCCGAGGTGAGAGCCACGAAGCGGGCTCCCCGCCGGCCCCGCAGCTCGCCGTTGACGCCGTCGTGGTGAACCCATGCCGCCCGCCGGCCCCGACCGGTCATGATCCCATTGCTCACCAGCTCCACGATGCGATCGAAGTCGGCGCGGCCGAGATCGGCGTAGGGGGCGGCCCGGGTGACCAGCCGATACAGGCCTTCGGTGGCCCACTCCTCGGCACCGGTTTCGGCCACGATCTGCTGGGCCAGGATGTCGAGCGGGGCCGCCGGCGGTTGCAGCACATCGAGCCGACCGGCCCGCACCGCGGTGAGCAGAGCCGTGCACTCGATCAGCTCGTCCCTGGTCAGCGGATAGAGCCGGCCCCGGGGTGTGCCGTGGCGGGTATGGTTGGACCGACCGACTCGCTGGAGGAAGGTGGCGATGGATCGGGGCGAACCGAGCTGGCACACCAGCTCGACCGGACCGACGTCGATTCCAAGCTCCAGCGAGGCAGTGGCCACCAGCGCCTTCAGCTCACCGGCCCGCAACCGCCGCTCCACCCGATGGCGGCGGTCCTTGCTCAGGCTGCCGTGATGGGCGGCCACCAGGTCGCGGCCATGCTCGGCGTGGCGGCAACCCTGACCGTCGCAACCTTGGCCGTCGGCGCCTTGGTCGGGGCACCTATGCCGGTGGTGGGCCTCGGCCAACCGCTCCCCCAGCTCGTGAGCCAGACGCTCGGCCAGACTGCGGGTGTTGACGAAGACCAGGGTTGTGCGGTGCTGCGCCACCAGCTCGGTTATGCGGTCCAATACCTGGCCCATCTGGACATGTGATGCCACCGCCTCCAGCTCGGCCTCGGGGAGTTCGATGGCCAGATCGAGGGCCCGCTGATGCCCGGTGTCGGCCACCTGGCAGGGCCGATCGACCCCGACCAGCAATCGGGCAACGGTTTCGATGGGACGCTGGGTGGCCGACAATCCGATCCGCACCGGAGACGGGCCCATGTTTCCGGAATCGCCACCGTCCCCGCCACGGGCACCGCCGCCGTCATCGCCCGGCTTCGACCGGCAGACGTGGTCGAGCCGCTCCAGTGTCAACGACAGATGCGAGCCCCGCTTGTCCCGGGCCATGGCATGGATCTCGTCCACGATCACGGTCTCGACCGTGCGCAGCGTCTCCCGGCTCCGGGCCGCCGTGACCAGCAGATAGAGGGATTCCGGGGTGGTGACCACAAACGTCCGGGGCCGGCGGATCATGGCTTGGCGCTCATTGGACGGCGTGTCCCCGGTGCGGACTCCGATGGTGAGCTCGGGGGCCGAAAGGCCCATGGCCCGTGCCGTCTCGGCGATCTCGGCCAGGGGCCGCTCCAGGTTCTCGGCGATGTCGACGACCAGCGCCTTGAGCGGTGACACGTATACAACCCGGGTGCCCTCCACCGCCCGGCCGGCGGCATGGTCGAGATACAACCGGTTGATGGCCATCAGGAACCCGGCCAGGGTCTTGCCCGAACCGGTGGGGGCGGCGATCAGCGTGTTGGCCCCGGCGGCGATGTGGGGCCAGCCCTCGACCTGGGGCGGAGTGGCCCCGGCCGGGAAGCGGTGTTCGAACCACCGGGCCACGGCCGGATGCAGCTCGACCCCGGGCACCAGGTCATGGCGGACGGTGACGGCCGAAGCGAACCCGGCGTCGAGAGGGTCGAGGGAGAGCTGTTCGACCAAGGCCACAGTCAGAATCTAGACGAAGGCTCTGACAGCGGACCATCGCCACCGGGGGATCGGACTGGCGGAGGCGGGAGCCGTCGGCCGATCGGACAACCGGAGGCGGGCCGTCGGTAGACCGGATGGACCGAGGAAGCCGGGACCGGATCAGGTCCGGGCGCCGGCAACTACTTCTGCTCGGCGGCTTCGGCCCGACGGGCCTCGACCTCGGCCCGAACCTCGTCCATGTCGAGCGCCTTGGCCTGGGAGATCAGGTCTTCCAGCACGTGGGCCGGCAAGGCCCCGGGTTGGGAGAAGAGGGGGATGCCGTCCCGGAACACCATGAGGGTGGGGATGGACATGATGCCCAGGGCGCCGCTGAGAGCCTGCTCCTCCTCGGTGTCGACCTTGGCGAACACGGCGTCGTCGTGTTCTTCGGACGCCGCTTCGAAGATCGGACCGAAGACCTTGCACGGACCACACCATTCGGCCCAGAAGTCGATCAGCACCAGACCGTCCTGGACAATGGTCTCCTCGAAGTTGTTCATCGTCAGGGTCGTCGTCGCCATAGTCCGTATAACCGGTGAACCAGCTATATTGTTCCCGACTGACACCGAGCACGGTTTCCGCGTGTAACCACCGGCCTGCGACCGGCCCCACGCCGGTATCGGTACCACCGACGGAACCGAAGCCGGTGGACGGTCATTCGCATTGAGCCATCGCTGCCTCGCCATTCGGAACGGCGGCCCAACCTCTGAGAAGTCGCTGTGTTCGTCACCCTGTTGGCGCTGGCGGCCGGCGTAGGGCTTCTGGCCTACGCCGCCGACCAGCTCGTCATCGGAGCGGCCCGGGTCGCTCTGATCCGAAACATCCCGACACTCGTGGTCGGCGTCGTCATCGTCGGCTTCGGTACCAGCTGCCCCGAACTGCTGGTGTCGGTGGTGGCCGCCGTCGCCGGTCTTTCCGGCCTGCTGGGGCCCGGTCCGGTGGTGGACCGGTCCCTGACCGTGGTGGCCGTTGGTGCCGCCTTGGCGGTGTCGGTCCTGGCCGGAGGGGCCATGGCCACCTGCAACCGACTCGACCGGTGGGAGGGCTTCCTGCTGGTCGCCGCCTATGCCGGCATCGTGCCCCTACTCGCCGGTTGACGACCCCGCCGGGACCAAGCCCGGGAACGGAACGGCGGCCAATCCGATCAAGCAGGCGATGAGGATGGAGGGTATGTGGACCAGCTCTCCGGCCAGCGACGGTCCGGGATCGGTCTCGGCTGCGTCGAAGACACCGGTCACGGCCTGGGCCACCACGGCCAGGGTTGCCAGCAGGAAGGCGGGCTGTGCCCACCGCGATCGCCATGCCACCAGCAGGCCGGCCACGGCCACCACCAGGCCGAGGGCGCCGTCCCTGGTGATGTGACTATCGGCGGTGGACGAAAGGAGCTGCCACGGATCGCGGCCCACCAGCCACGGCAGCACCACAACGGCCTGGATCAGCGACAGCACAAGCAGGGGACCGACGATCCACCACGACGGTCGTGGCAGCGCGTGGCGGAGCCGGCTCAGGACCTCATCGGCCAACATGTCGGCGTCGATGTCGGCGTTGATGTCGGTGCCGGTGTCGCGGTTTGTTCGGCTCCGACCGGATGGGAATGGGGTGACCTCGGCCATCACGCCACCCGGGCCGAGGGCCGGTTCGATTCGTGCCGGCGCAAGGACTGACGGGCTCGACTGAGGCGGGATCGCACGGTGCCGACCGGCGTGTCGAGCAACTCGGCCGCCGCCTCGTAGCTATAGCCCAGGATGGCGCACAGCACCACCACCTCCCGCTGGAGTACGGGGAGATGACTCAACAACTCCGACATCTGGATGCCGGCCAGCTCGTCCCCGTCGGCCGGTGCGGCCACATCATCGAAACCAGACGGTTCATGATCGAGCCGCAGCACCATGACATCGTCGGCGGGCACGCTCCGCCGCTCCTTTGCCTCCAGATCGTAGATGGCGTTGCGACAGATTCGCAGCAGCCAACCCTCCCGACTGCCGGTACCCCGAAACGAATCGAGGTAGCGCCAGGCCCGAAGAAAGGTTTCCTGCACTGCGTCCTCGGCGATGGTCGGCGTGCCGGCGACCGAACGAGCGTAGGTTCTCAGGGCACGGGCATGATCGTTCACCAATTGCTCGAACCGGGCATCAACAGCCGACGGCCGAGGACGATGGGAACGACGACGGATCACGACTACCAGTGAATCGGAGTCCGCCCCATGTCGCCACCCCGGTCCGGAGACCTATCTGTTGATGGTGACCGCGCCCGTCGGTGGTCACCTGGGTCTTCCCCCTTCGACGCCGACAAACGTCACAGGCGAAATGTCCGATGGAATGGAACTCCGGCGCGCAACCGTCAGTCTACTGAGTGTCATACCATGGGTGATTCCAGGGAGAAGGCTGATGATCACGACAACAACCACCCCAACCGGCCGCGGTACCGGGCCGCGTCGGCTGATGACGGCCGCTGTGGCCGTGGTCGTGGCGGCGACACTGCTGGCAGCGTGCGGGAGCGATGACGAATTCGAGATCACGGGAGCATGGGCTCGAACCAGCCCGGTGTCGGCCACGGCCGGTGCGGTCTACATGGACATCACCGCCGACGCCAACGATCGCCTGATCGCAGCCTCGGTCCCGGCCGACGTGGCGGACTCGGTGGAGATCCACGAAACCGTCATGCGGGGTGACATGGAGGACGGGGCGATGAACGATGGCGAAATGGCCATGGATGACGGCGAGATGGCCGAGAGTGGCACGGAGGAGATGGATGCCCCGATGGACGGCGCCATGACCATGCGCGAGCTGGAGGACGGGCTGGTCCTGCCGGTGGGCGAGACCGTTAACCTGGAGCCCGGAGGCTATCACGTCATGCTGCTCGATCTGCCCGACCCGCTGGAGACCGGAGACACCTTCGATCTGACCCTGGAATTCGAAAGCGGTGAGAGCCAGGTCGTTTCCATCGAGGTGCGTGACGACGCACCGTGATCTACCGGCGGCCACCAGTCGACGACATCACAACCGGACCGAGAGCCGGTTCGGCGGCCGCGGCGGTGATGCTGGCCGTCGCCATCGGCCTCGGCCTGGTCGGCTCGGCCTGCGGTAGCGACGGCCCGCCGCTCTCGGCCGCCGGTGAGCAAGGCAAGGAGGTGGCGGCGGCCAAAGGCTGCCAGTCCTGCCACGGCAACCGGGGCCAGGGTGGAGTCGGGCCGGCATGGCAGGGCCTGGCCGGCTCCGAGCGGGAGCTGGATGACGGTACCATCGTTGCCGCCGACGAGATCTATCTGCGTGAGTCCATACTGGAACCGGAGGCCACCAAGGTTGCCGGCTACACCGTGTCGATGCCGTCGACCGACCTGGAACCGTCGGAGGTCGACGCCCTCATCGCCTATATCAACGACCTGAAGGACGTGTAGTGACGTCGTCGAATGCCGCGCGTCCTTCCCCCTTGTGGGCCCCACTGGCCGCTGCCGTCGGCCTGCTCGTCATGGTCGCACTCGCCGGCTGTGGGGAGTCGGAACCCGAAGCGTTCTCCGGCTACACCCGCACCCCCACCCCCAACGTGGCCGACGTCTCGCTACCGGCGGTCGAGCCCGACGGCTCGGAGAGCCCGTTCCGGTTCACGGCCGACGACGATGAACTGTTGCTGGTCTACTTCGGGTTCACCAGCTGCCCCGACGTGTGTCCCACCACCCTGGCCGACCTCCGTCGGGCTCTGGACGAGATGGGCGATGGGGCCGAGCGGGTGGATCTGGCCATGATCAGTATCGATGTCGAGGTTGACACTCCTGATGTGTTGGCCCCCTACGTCCGCTCCTTCGTGCCCGGCTCGGTCGCGGTTCGCACCACCGACGACGGTGAGCTGCGGGCGGCGGCCGAAGTGTTCGGGGCCGACTACGGCAAGGACCTCATCGACGGGGAGGAGGAGGTCTACCACACCGCGTCGCTGTACGTGATCGACGACCGGGGTGATCTGCTGTTGACCTGGCCCTTCGGCACGCCGGCCGACGACATCCGGTCCGACCTGGAACGCCTGCTCGACGGGGAGACGCCGGACGGGGTGGTGGCGGCATGATCGTGTCGGCCCCGAACCGGACCGGCGCGACTCTCCGCCGGGCCCTGAGCCCGATTGTCACCGTCGTACTGGCACTGACCGTGCTGGTCGGGTGCGGCGACGGCTCGTTCGATGTGGCCGACGTCGAGGCCGGGGCCGATGCCGGCGCCGAGCACAGCTACCTGATCCCGGCCGGGACCGGGGCGGCCAAGGACGCCGGGGAGCTGGTGGAAGTCCTGCCCGCCGACCTCACGGTCAGGGTGGGTGAGGTGTTGGAGCTGATCAACGACGACGACCGGGGCCACATCGTCGGCCCGTTCTATGTCCGGGCCGGCGAGACGCTGCGCCAGGAGTTCACCTCCACCGGGGTGTACGAAGGGGTTTGCACCGTCCATCCAAGCGGCCAGGTGAAGGTGACGGTGATCGAGGGATGACGGCCGAGTGATGACGGCCACGGTACGGACCTTGGCCGGCCTGGTTGCCGTGGCCGGGCTCCTCCTGGCCCCGGCGACGCCGGCCGCCGCCGACCCGCCCGGACCGACCGACTACCAGACCGACATCGTGGCCGTCGAGCCCGACACTCCGGCCATCACCGTCGAGTCGATCGGCGGCGACAGTTTCGTTCGCCTCATCGTCGAACCGGGCCACGAGGCGGAGGTGATCGGCTATCAGGGCGAGCCCTACCTGCGGTTCGGAGCCGACGGTGTGGTGGAACAGAACGAGAACTCGCCCAGCCGGTGGCTCAACGACGAGCGGTACGGCGATGTCGATCCTCCGGCCACGGCCACCGCCGATGCCGAGCCTGACTGGGTGGTTGTGGCCACCGACGGCAGCTTCAGCTGGCACGACCACCGCACCCACTGGATGAACGAGCAGAAACCGCCGGGGGCCGACGCCGGTGACGTGGTGCTGGAGGCCGTGGTCCCCCTGGTGGTCGACGGGGCCGAGGTCGGCGTCGCCGTGCGATCCCGACTGCTGGCCGGCCCGTCACCGGTCGGGCCCCTGGTCGGGGCCGTGCTCGGCCTGGCCTCGGTGGTGATCGGCCGCCGACTGGCCCAACTGGCCGGAGTATCGCTGGCGGTTGGGGTCTGGGCCGCACTCGGGATCGTCGTCGGCGCTTCTGCCTTCCTGGCCGTTCCGGCCGAGACCGAACCGTCCCGGCTGTGGTGGCTGTTGCCGGCCATCGCCGTCGGTGTGGTGGCGCTGGCTCTGGTGCTGCGGGCCCGGGGCACGGCGTGGGAGATCTGGTCCGTGCTGGTGGCCGCCGCCGGGGTCGAGCTGGTCCTGTGGTCATGGCAACGACGGTTGTCGATCTCGCGGGCCTTCATTCCCACTGATGCCCCCTTCTGGCTCGACCGGTTGGCCGTTGCCGGGGCGGCGGCTGCCGGTGTGGCTGCCGTGGCCGTGGTGGTGATGGACATGGCGCAACCGGCTCCGGCCCAGGACGCGCCCGCCGTCACCTGACCCTCGATGCTGGCGGCCACCGACGATCTGGTGGCCCACAGGTAAACCTTTCCCCGGTCTCGGTCGTGTGGTTGGTGTGCGTGCAAGAATCGAACCCATGACCGAGCCTCCGGTCGTCGACCTGCGCAACGGCTCTGACGGGAACTCCGAGAACCCGGACTACGACCGGTTCTATCGGCGGGAGCTGCCGGCCATGGTGGCCCTGGCCGCCGCCATCACCGGTAGTACGGTGGCGGCCGAGGACCTGGCCCAGGAGGCGCTGATCCGGGCCTACCGTCGGTGGGACGAGATCGGGGGCTACGACAAGCCCGGCGCCTGGGTCCGCCGGGTTACGGTGAACCTGGCCCTGTCCACCCGCAGGCGAATGGGCGCCGAGGTGAGGGCCCGCCTCCGGCTGGCCCGACCGACGACACTGCAAACCCACCCCTCGGAACATGACGATGTCTGGGCCGCAGTGGCCACCCTGCCCGGCAGGCAACGGGCAGCCGTGGCCCTTCACTACCTTGAGGACCGGTCGGTGGCCGACATCGCCCAGATCCTCGACTGTTCGGAATCGACGGCACGAGTTCACCTTCATCGGGGACGCAACACACTGGCCTCGCTCCTGGAAGGAGCACAGTCATGACCACACGAACCAACAACGGCGCAGGCCACGAATCGGGCCACTCCGACGCTCGGATCACCGAGGCGTTCCGAGACCTGCAGCGCCGGGCCGCCTTCGTTCCCGTCGACGCCGGGCCCCATCGGGTCGGCGAACCCGGTGCCGTCGGCGGTCGAGGTGGTCGGGGTCCCGACCGTCGGTTGATCCCGGCACTGGCGTTCGCCGTCTTGGCCGTCGTCGCCGGATTCTCGGCCTGGCGGCTCTGGCCGTCGGACATCATCGAAACCGACACCGTCGACATCGCCGACGACGCCGACCAGTCCGAGAACGGGGAATCCGATGGGCAATCGGCCGCCACCGGCGATGGCGAAACCGAGGCCATCGTGTCCGTCACCGGGGCTCCGGAGCAGGTCTATGTGCTGACCGAGACCGGCACCGGAACCGAGGGCCGGTTCGCCTCGGTCCTGAACACCGAGAGCCGGCTGCCGGCCGAGGCAGTGGACGCGGTGTTCGACGGTGTCGGCGGAGCGTTCTATGTCACCGACACCGAGGTGTGGCTGCAGAATCCCGGCGGCGAACGTCGCCGGCTTGCCACCGCCGACGAACAGCCTCGGCTGGTGGCGGCCCGTATGGTCAACGACCGAGCGGCCGTACTGGTGCTGGTGGACCAGACGCTGGTCGGCTATCGAGCCGACGGTTCGACGGTCGAGCTCGGCCTGGACCGGTTCGACGGTCCGGTGCGGCGGGTCACCATGCTGGGTTCGACGGTGGCCGCCATAGTCGGCGACGCCGAGTCCCCGACCGGGGCCGACTCGGAGGTCCGGATTGAGGTGTGGTCGATCGACGACGATGAGTTCGAAACCATGGCCGAACCGATGCCGGTCGACGCCGACGCGGCACCCCGGGATCTTGCTCTGACCGACGCCGGACTGGTTGTCGTGACCGGCACCGAACTCCGGGTGCCGTCACCTGATGGCGGGGTCGACTCGTTTCCACTGCCGATCCCCTATGACGAGGCCGAGGGGCTCGGGGGTCGGGGAATGACGGTGGACGCATCCGGCGGTCGAGTACTGCTGGCCTTCGGTGAGGCGGCACTGACCATTGATCTCGCCACCGGACGCCGAGAAGTGGTCCCCGGTGTGGAAGGCTGGGTCCGAGCCGCCCACTGGGCCGATCCTGCACCGTTCGGCCGGCCGGCGCCGGCCGATGGCGCCCAGGCCGCCGCCGGTGATCGGCTACGGGTCGACACCGAGGCGGTTCGGGCCGACACGGCCGACCCGTTCCTCAATGTGCGAGCCGGCGCCGACGCCGACGCCCAGTTGGTGGCGAAGCTGCCGCCGACCTACCGCGGCCTGCGGGCCACCGGCGAGCGGGAGGCCACCGATGACGGCGCCGACTGGATCGAGGTCGAGCTGTTGCATCCGGTGGCCTATTCCGGTCCCGACCCGGATGGCGACAACCCGACCGGCTGGGTCAACGCCGCCTACGCCGCAGTGCTGGCCGACGGTATCGGGGTGGGTCTGGACGAGGTGCCAGGCTGCTTCCCCACCGATGACGCCGGGGCCCCGATCGGTGGACTGGCCGGTGCCGGCTACGTCTACGGGTTGGAGAGCGGGTTCCTGTCCGACGACTGCCTGCGGGTGGTGCTCACCTTTGCCCCCGGTTCCAGCCCCTATCTCTGGACCGAGGTTCCGACCGGCACCGGCCCGGCCTCGGCCCTACCCGGGATGGTTGTGACATCAAGCGGTGGTACCGGCGTCACGGTCGATCTGGGCAACGTGTCATCGGCCTGGCCGGGGGCGACCGACACCGACGACGGCGTCTATGTGGCCCGAGCCGACGACGGAACCCTGGACCTGGTCTCCCCGCTGCCGGTTCGGTCGGTGGTGACCACACCTCTCCGTGATCTCGGGGTCGTGGTCATCGACCTCGAGCTGACCGGCCCGGCACCGACCGCCGACCGCTTCGTGGTCCTGACCGACGATCCCCTGATCGGGACGGGTTCGGTGACGGTCAGCGGTCTGGCCCGCCCGTTCGAGGCGATGCTGGGGGTGTCGATCGTCGGTACGGCCGGCGAACCGGTGGAGGCCGTCTACAGCGGGAGTTCGTTCCTGGGGACGGTTCGAGCCGCCGACTACGGGGTCGAGACCAGCGATTGGACCGAGGCCTGGGGCCGGTTCTCGGTTCGAGCGGACGGCCTGGACCCCGGTGACTATGTGATGCTGTTGGATGGTGAGGGCGGGGTGGAGGATCCGACTCCGACCCGGGTGCCGTTCACCATCACCGACGGCCCGTCCGACGACGTTGCTGCCGGGCTGCCCTCGAGCCGGGAGCAGGCGGTGCTCTGGTCCCTGGTCCGGTTCGCCCGAGGTGGTGAACTCGAGCAGGTGCCGCTGGCCGATGAGGTCACGCTCGGGCTGGGCCTGGCCACCACCAAGACCTTGGCTGCCGACGAGTTGGCCGACCGTGAAGCCTGGATCATCGACGAGGAGGTCTTCGCCGGCTACAGCGGACCCTTCGATCTGCTGGAGCCGGCGGCCGACGGTCGGGTCCGGTACAGCCGTGGCCCCATCGACCATTGTGCCGGCCCACCCCTGAACTGGCCCGAGCGCTGGGCGTCGCTGACCCAGCTCAACATCGAACCGATTTCCGACAGCTGCCTCCAGTGGTACGGGCTCAGCCTGTTCCTCAACGACGGCGGCGAGATCGAAGCCGTCGTGCTGGATCTGTGGGAGCCCTAACCGCGGGCCGACGGCTCGGTGGCGGCCCATCCTCGCCTCCCGGGCCGGAATCGGTGGGGCGGCGGGCCACACGTTCGTCCTCGATCTCCCCCACCAGCTCGGCCAGCAGATCCTCGACCGTGGCCAACCCCACCGTCGAGCCCTGTTCGTTGCGAACGACGGCGATCCAATTACCGGCCCGTTGCATGGCCCTGAGCAGTCTGGCGATCGGTACGTCCGGTCGGCAGGAGAGGACGTCGGACATGATGGTTCCCACGGTGGCATCGGGGTCGTCGGCCGCCGCAGCGGCCACATCCCGCAGCCGGACCACACCGATGATGTCGTCGACCCCGGTGCGGTAGACGGGAATCCGCCGGTGACCGAGCTCGATGGCCCGGCCGAGCACATCGGTCACCGACTCGTCTCGATGTACTGCGGCAATGCGACTCCGCTCGACCATGACATCAGCCACCTGAAGGTCGTTGAACTCGAACGAGCGGTTGACAAGATCGGCATCGTGCCGTTCGATCACGCCGGCCACCGCCGACTCCCGGGCCAACGCCCGAATCTCGGCCTCGGTGGCGGCACCGACATCGGCCCGACCCGCCACCTGGAGATCGGCCAACCACACCAGGGCGGCCACCACCGGGCGAACCAGCCGGACCATGAGGCGAAGCAGCGGGGCCAGCCTCAGTGCCATCCGGTACGGGGACCGCATGGCCTTGGTCTTGGGAATGGCCTCGGCGTAGACGAACACGAGCGCAGTGAGGACGGCGGTGGCCACGGTCACGCCGATTCCGCCGAACCAACGGTCGGCCAGCACGCCGCCGATGGCGGCCGCCGTCAGCTGGAAAACCAGCACGAGTAGCAGCACGGTGTTGAGCACCTGGGGCAGATCGTCGATCAGCTCCAGCAGCTGCCGGGCTCGTGGCGTTCCCGATTCGACCTGGACCAGCACCTCGCTGCGACGAACCCGGATGATCGAGACCTCGGCCATGGCGAGAACGGTCGCGCCGACGAGACAGGCGACCAAGACCAGGATGAGCACCAGTTCCAGCAGGTTCACCGCAACCTCTTGTTGTGTTCGCTCGGAAGCAGATCAGAACAGTATCGAGAACAGGGTGCCTGACCGGCGGGCAACGGGCTAGGGGCCAACGTCCCCGGTGTGGCGGCTTGGGGCCGAGTCCGGCCCGGTTGCCGGCGCCAGGTGGACCCGACCCACGGCGGGCCACCCGACGTCCGGCTACCGTCGAGCCGGTGAGCGAGTACGAGTTGTGGGATCAGCGCACGACCGAACTGCTGGAGCAGGCCTACCTCGCAGGTGGCGCCGGGCCTCGGGGCTCGGGGTCGGGTTCGGCCGACGACGGGCTGTGGCGAGCAAAACGGCAGCACCTGGCCGTACCCATGGACGGCGACGGCCATTGGCTCGACGTCGGTTGCGCCAACGGTCATCTGATGGCCACGCTCCCCCGCTGGGCGGCGGAATCACGGGTCGAGATCGTGGCCCATGGCCTTGAGCTGATCCCCTCACTGGCCGATCTGGCCCGCCGGCTTCATCGGCCGCTGCACGACCGGGGCCACGCTGTGGGCCGACTGGACGAGCACGCGGTGGCACTGACCGAGGACGGTTCGGCCGTGATCCTGGGGCTTCGGGCCGGGGATTTCGAGACGTCGCCTGAGGACGATGTTCGGTCGGTGGCCGCCCTCGGGCTGCGGCTGTGGCAGCAGTCGGGGGATCTTGACACCACACTCCAGGAGACCTTGACCCGGGCCGGAACCGGTGTGTCCGGCTCCGACGCCGTGGACCGAACCGCCACCGAAAAGTCCTCCCAGGTGAGGGAAGGCGGCCAGGCCACCAACCGAGGCGAGACGTCTGTTGAGCAACCCGGCGATCTCGCCCGTCGGTTGGTGGCCGCCGTCGCACCACCCTTGCCGACCGAGACCGACGGCCCGGCCGCCGACCCGAACGGCGGACGGCAACCCCACTCCTGGGCCGACGGGCCCGATCCCACCGGTCGCAAGCCTGACATCCGCAATCCCTACAAGGGACTTCGCTCGTTCGACATCAGCGACGCCGACGACTTCTACGGCCGCAAGCACATCACCGATGAGCTGGTGCAGCGGGTCTTGGGGGAACGGTTCGTGGTGGTGATCGGCCCGTCCGGGAGCGGCAAATCCAGCGTGGTCCGGGCCGGGGTGCTACCGGCGTTGATCCGACACGCCGAGCTGGGTGGCCGACCGTGGTTCGGGGTGACCATGGTGCCGGGCCACGATCCCTACGAAAGCCTGGAGGCGGCGCTGTTGCGCATCGCCGTCAACCCGCCGGCCACCCTACGGGAGCAGCTGACCGGCGACAGCCGGGGCATCATCCGGGCAGTGGAACGGTCAGTGCCCGACGATCGGTCCGATCTGCTGCTGCTGATCGACCAGTTCGAGGAGCTGTGGACCACCACTCCGGACGAGTTCCGGTTGCCGTTCATCTCCGCTCTGGTGACCACGCTGGCCGAACCGGAGTCGAGGGTGCGGGTAGTGGCCACGCTGCGGGCCGACCTGTACGACCGCCCGTTGGCCCACCCCGAGCTGGGGGAGCTGTTGGCCGAGGCCTCGGTGCCGCTGCCGGCGCTCTCGGCCGAACAGATGGAACAGGTGGTGACCGGTCCGGCCGCCGCCGTCGGGCTCGGATTCCAACCGTCGGTGGTGGCCGAGTTCGTGGCGGCCGGCACCTCGTCGGCGGCGTCGCTGCCGCTCATCCAGTTCGCCCTGACCGAGCTGGTGGACAAGCGCACGGCCGATCTCATCAGCGGCGACGACCTGGAACGGTTGGGCGGTATTCCCGGATCCATCGGCCGCCGGGCCGAACAGACCTACCAGCGACTTGACGAGCAGGCCCAGTCGGCGACCCGCCACCTGTTCGGCCGTCTGGTCAATGTGACCACCGCCGACACCACGCGGCGTCGGGCCCTGCGCTCGGAGCTGACCAGCGACGCCACTGCGGCCGCGGTGGACGCCTTTGTCGCCACCCGACTGCTGACCCTGGATCGTGACGCGGAGTCCCGAGAACCAACCGTCGAGGTGGCCCATGAAGCCCTGCTGTCATCCTGGCCCCGGCTGAGCGACTGGATCGCCGAGGATGCCGACGAACTGCGGGTGGTCGG
>JAHEJM010000208.1 GCA_024638815.1 Acidimicrobiales bacterium
GTCGACTTCTTGGCCGCAGCCTTCTTGGCCGGAGCCTTCTTCGTCGACTTCTTGGCCGCAGCCTTCTTCGTCGACTTCTTCGCCGCAGCCTTCTTGGCCGGAGCCTTCTTCGTCGACTTCTTCGCCGCAGCCTTCTTCGTCGACTTCTTCGCCGGTTTGGCGGCTGCCGCACCCGTCGGCTTCTCGGTCACATCGATGGCCTCGTCCTCGGCCGGTGACTGATCGAGCAGACGCTGGACGGATCGAGTTGCGCTGTCCATTCCAGCTTCGGCGCCGGGGAACGTGGCGACGATCAACCGCGACACCTCATCAACGACATCGGCAATGCTCTCGCTGACGTCGGCGGCCACGGTGGACGCTTCAGTCCTCAGATACTCGGCCAGCCGCTCCATGTCGGCGATGGCCTCCTGCGCGCTGGTGGAAACCCGGCTCTGAAGGTCCCGGCTGAACAACTCGGACATATCGAAGCGCTTCATCTCCGCCTCGAACCGCCGAGTCGTCTCCTCAATCATCGTCCTCAGCTCGGCCAGACCCTGAGTGATGGCTTCGTTTGCATCGTCTCGCTTCGACATGGCAGCGAGTGTAGCCTTCCTTCTCGATCAACGCCGCACAACAGGTTGCCTACGGAACACCGGAGCCAAGCACCGCCTCGACGAGAGACCGGAGGTCTTGGGCCACGACCTGGGGTGGGGGCGCGACCGGAAGGTCATCCTGTGAGGTCACGCCGGTCAGAACCAGGCCGAAACGAAAGCCGATGGCACAGGCGAAAGCACCGTCGGTGTCAGGCCGGTCCCCGACCATCAGTCCGTCGGGACCGAGGCGGTCCCGCACCAACTTCGCTTGGGGCTCGTTCGGTTTGCCGGCGACGACGGCCGAGCGCTCGGTGGCCGTTTCCACCGCGGCCACAATGGACCCGCCACCGGGATAGAGCCCGAACTCGGTGGGATAGGTGGGGTCGTGGTTGGTTGCGATGAGTCGGGCACCGGCCCGCACCGCCAGCACCGCCGTCGTCAGCCGTTCGTAGGAGAGCTGACGATCGAGTCCGACGATCACGGCGTCGATGTGGTCCACCGACTCCCTGGCCGATCGCTGTTCAACCGACAGTGCTCCCCGGTGCTCGACCGCTTCGACAATCCCCGGGCCTCCGAGAACGAAGACGTTGTCACCGGGATCGACCAGGGACGCTCCGGCCATGGCCGAAGTGATGACGCGACCTCGGGCGTCAACGCCGAACGAAGCAAGCTTCGCCTCCTGTTGGTCCACGGTGGCCGCGGAGTTGTTGGTGACGAAGACGACGTCGGCTCCGCTTGCTATCACTTGGTTGACCGCGTCGGCCGATCCGGGGATCGGCCGACGCCCGGTCCATACAACCCCGTCGAGATCGAATGCCCAGGCCGCCGGCGCGGTGGTGACCATCAGCCCGTAGCCGATTTGATCTCGGTCAGGTCCGCGACGCCTCGTAGATCGAATCGATCGACGAAGCCAGGGTCTGGTCGAACTCCTCGTCCGACTGCTGAGCCGACAGGCCCTCGGCCAGCGCCCGGGAGAAGCTGGCGATCATGCCGTGGTTGCCGCTCAGGAGCTCGTTGGCCTGCTCCCGGCTGTAGCCGCCGGACAAAGCCACGACTCGCACAATCTTGTCGTTGTTGATGAGGTCGGAGTAGAAGTTTTCCTCGCTGGGCAGCGTCAGCTTGAGCATCACCGCCTGGCCGGGACTCAGGCGTGCCACGTGCTCGTTGATGGCGTCCCGGAGAAGGACCTCCGCCTCGGCCTTTTGCGGGCTGTGGATGTCGACCTCGGGCTCGAGGATCGGCATGAGGCCGGCGGCCAGAATCTGATGGCCGATCTCGAAC
The DNA here is from genome assembly GCA_024638815.1 of Acidimicrobiales bacterium. Classification (GTDB taxonomy): domain Bacteria; phylum Actinomycetota; class Acidimicrobiia; order Acidimicrobiales; family SZUA-35; genus JAHELU01. The sequence continues at coordinate 1,854 of JAHEJM010000208.1, forward strand.
TGCTGGTCGACGATGGCCTTGATCCCGTCGCCGTCGGCATTCTTGACCACGGAGCGCATCTTGGTGCCGAACACCCCTTTGTCACCAGCACGGGCCAGCAACTCGTCGAGGCCGGGAATGGGCTTCATCAACTGCACACCGTGGGCCTCGTCGGCCAGACCCTTGTCGACCTTGAGGAAGGGAACAACGTGCCGTTCGCTCCATAGGTAGTCGGCCGATCCCTTCCCCTCGATCTCACGATCCATGGTTTGCTCGAAAAGAATGGCTCCGATGACTTTGTCGCCGGTGAAGGCGGGGCTGGTGATGATGCGGGTCCTCATCTGGTGAATGAGGTCGAACATCTCGTCCTCCGACGAATACTCGGACTCCTCGATTCCGTACTGACGTAGTGCTTTCGGGGTGCTGCCACCGCTCTGATCGAGGGCGGCGACAAATCCGTCGGCCGACTTCATCTGGTCAAGCTGCTCTTCGTTCATCGGTTGTCTGCCTCGTGGTTTGGGCGTCGGATGGGGGATGTGGGCCAGTGCCCTGTGGTGCAACCGACAATCGACGTTGATCCCTCGGTGATGCCGGTGGCATCAGCACCGAGCCACAGGATAGCTGGCGTCACTGCCCATCGTGGGCGCCGGACGTCACCCGTCGGCCGTTCTCCGGCATGGGACTCAGCGGAATCCCGAACTCATGACGGTTTGCACATCAAACCCGTCGCTCAGAGGTCGATCACTCAGAGCTCCGAGGCTCGTTCCGCGGCATCGCCGAAGTCGGGTGCGGCCTGGGCGATCTGGCCGAAGAGGCGTCGAGCCCGGGTGGCGTCCCCGGCTCGTTCATACAGATCAGCGGTGGCATACCAGCGCCGAAGATGATGAGTCTTCGGCTTGCCCTTCACGTTGGGTGCCCGTTCCAGGAATCGGATGGCGTCGGCCAGGCGACCCCTATCGGCCATTGCCCCGGCGGCGACAATACGTCCCTCCTCGATCAGCTGAGGTGACGGTGACGCCTGGCCAAGCTCGTCCCAAAGTCGTTCGACCTCGGCCCAACGCCGCCGCGCCCGATAGCAATCGGCCAGCACCGGATGCTGCTCCACCGACTGGGTCAGGGCATGGAATCGCTCGAGTTCGGTGATAGCCCGCTGCCAACGGCCCAGGCGATAGAAGGTCAACCCCAGGAGTTCATGAACCTCGGGCACATTGGGTGCCAGCCGTTGAATCGAAGTCAGCAATTGCTCGGCCTCGGTGAACCGTTCCTTCTCGAACGCCCTGGCCGCGTCGGCCAGCCGGCGCTGGAGCTTGGCCCCAGTGGCCGGCGCCACATCTCCCATGTCGACACCTTCGACCGATACGGTCGAGCGACGATCCGACGACCGTCGCTTCCTGCCGCCACCGGGGGCACGTCGTTGACCGTCATCGACGACGCGCTCGACCACCATCTCCCCTGACTCCCATTCCGACCGTGCCGGCCGACCGCCGTCCTGGTCGATCCCCGATGGCCGCCGATCTTTGTTGCCCGGAGGTGGCGGGATCGGTTTCCGCGCCCCTTGTGTCTTCTCGGTCGACTGATTGCCGGTCTGATGATCGGGAGCCCGCTGGCCCGATTTGGAGCCCGACCGTCGAGGCTGGGAACGGAAACGCTTGCTCCCTCCGTCTCCGTGCCCACTCGCCGGCTTCGACCCGCCACCCGGTCGACCCCGGTTCGACGACCGCCGCTTTGAGTTCTCACCTCGACCTGCCATGATGCTCCCACGGTATCGTCCTCGACCGGCCTCCCTCCGTCCCGACCCGGCCCGCCGAAGGGCGATTCGGCAACCCACAACCTCGTCGGGTCTTGGTGGGCCATCCGAAAACAGAAGAAGGGCCGCACCTCGAGGGTGGGGCCCTTCTCAATGAGAAACCGGCGGCGTCCTACTCTCCCAGGCCGTCTCCGACCAAGTACCATCGGCGCTGGAGGACTTAACTTCCGTGTTCGGGATGGGAACGGGTGTATCCCCTCCGCAATCGCCACCGAGACTCTGTGCACTGCACTCCGAGCGTGTCGGAACGCAGCTATGCGAATTCGTCTCCCAAGAACTGAATAGCGAGCACGACGTATCGAGGCTTCGCCTCGAACCCAAGTTTCGGCGGAGCCGAAACTTGCATGAGGCGCAACACGATCGCGAGCTTCGACACTTGTCGAAACCCGACATCAAACCGTAGTTCGAGAACTTGTGTAGTAATAACAAATAAACAAAACACAAGCCCTCGGCCTATTAGTACCGGTCAGCTCAACACATTGCTGTGCTTACACGTCCGGCCTATCAACCTAGTCACCTACTAGGGGCCTTACCCGGAAATCCGGTGGGAGATCTCATCTTGGAACGGGTTTCCCACTTAGATGCTTTCAGCGGTTATCCCTTCCGCAGGTAGCCAACCAGCCATGCTCCTGGCGGAACAACTGGCACACCAGAGCTGCGTCCATCCCGGTCCTCTC
>JAHEJM010000018.1 GCA_024638815.1 Acidimicrobiales bacterium
TGGTCGAGGTCGGCCGGGTGGCCCACCCCTACCTCCAGGAATGTGAGGGATTGGACGGACCGATTCGCCGCTACGTGGAACTGGACGATCAGGGCAACATCGTCGAGGGGTCCGATCGGACACCGAACTCGAGCGCCGAGCCCACCGACAACACCACGGCTACGACCGCACGCCCGGATGATGCCGAGGCCGGGTTCGTCGATCGTGAAGAGCCGGACGACGAGCCGGCCGTCGAAGCTCCGATTCGACCGACGGAGGATTACTGCTGGATCCACTCCCCCGAGATCATGCGGACGGTGGTGGTCGGCGACACCCTCTACACCGTCTCCTACAACGGTGTCGGAGTACACAATTTCGAGAGTGGTTCGACAATCAGCTGGATACCGTTTGACAGGTTGTGAGTGCCCGACGTCCGGAGGCCGTCGTCGGCCACCCTCCGGGTGGCTTGGAGTTCCGCCCGGAGGCGGAACCTCCCTCGCTGGGCCGGTTCGAAGGGAAAAGAACAGTGCAGCAGTGAGCGCCCCAACAGAGCCTGATCACTCTCAATCGGATCCCGTCGACTGTCTGATCATCGGCGCCGGGCTGGCCGGTCTCACCGCCGCCCGGAGTCTGGCCGTGGTAGGGCGATCGGTTCTGGTGGTGGACAAAGGACGAGGCGTCGGGGGTCGGCTGGCCACTCGACGAATCGGCCGAGCCGTGCTGGACCACGGGGCCCAGTTCTTCACCGTGAGAACCCCGATCTTCCAATCCGAGGTCGACGGCTGGCTGGAGGCCGGCATCGTCACCCCATGGTGCTACGGCTTCGATCGTGGCGACGGCCATCCCCGATACCGGGCCGTCGAAGGTATGAACGCCATCGCCAAGTACGTGGCCGAGCACGTGGACCTCGATTCGACCGACAATCCCCGACGACCCAGAATCATGACCCGGGTCAAGGCCAACGCCATCATCGGCGGACCGGATCACTGGACGGTGGCCTATGAGGCCGGAGCCCGCGAGCCCGACGAGGCGGGCGCGATCATCAGCACCGCCCCCATCCCCCAATCGCTGGCTCTGCTCCGGGCCGGAGCGACATCGTCAACCATGGCCGACACCCTGCAGTCCGTCCGATACCACCGGGTCATTGCCGTGCTGGCCACACTCGATCGATCACCCGGGCTTCCATCACCGGGGGCGATCCAGCAACCGACCGATCCGACCTTCACCTTCATCGCCGACAATGAGGCCAAGGGCATCAGCCCTGAGCCGGCCGTCACCTTCCATCTCAGCCCAAGCCTCTCCGCCCGACTGTGGGATGAGGAAGACCCGGCCGTGCTGGCCCACCTTCATGAGGAGTTACGGCGATACCTGGATGATGCCGTCGTCACCACCATCCAGGTCAAGCGCTGGCGCTATTCGGGGCCGGTGACACCGTTCCCCGAGCGTTACGCCGTGGCCTCCACCCACCCGGGAACCTTGCTCTTCGCCGGTGATGGTTTCGGTGATTCCAAGGTCGAGGGGGCGTTCCTCTCCGGGCTGGCGGCAGCCGAACGGCTGCTCAACCCCCCAGCGGCCGAAGCCGTTGCCTGAAGGCGACGGTCACCATTCCCGTCACAACAACCTGCGACGCCAACTTTGCCTGTCGTCGCAGCGCGCTGGTTCGCGGTCTCTCTTGTTCTTTGCATATTCACCGCGTACCTTCAAGATCTGTTTGGATCAATTCAGGTTGACATTCCATCAAGTTCAATGGTGAAATTGCCCGCTTTACGGCCGGTTCTATTTCCGATATCTTCGCAGTAGTCAAAGGCTTGGCGCAGCCGTTCGACGCGGTATTTCGACAAACGAAGAGTACATGACCACAATTGAACAGAACCCACGGTTCGCCGGACTGCTCCGGCTCCGTGACCGCCGCACCTGTTCGCTCGAGGTCCGAACCGTCGTCGCCGCCGGCGATGACGGTTCCCCCTTGCTCGATGGTGTCTCGCTGGAACTTGAACCGCAGAACAAGATCTGCATCGTCGGGTCGGCCGATGAGGGGCAGGCCACCCTGCTGTCCCTCCTGGTCGGACAACGTCGACCGGACAGCGGATCGATCTATCTCAACGGCCTCGACATCGAGGTGATGTCCAGGGACTCGATCGCCAAGACGGTCGGATTGGTGCCCAAGGACCCATGGATCAAGCCGGGGACCATCACCGAGAACATCTCGTTTGGGATGCGGGACGTTCCCAACCACCAGATCGAGTGGGCGGCCCGAGTTGCCAACGTCACCGCCTTCGCCCGCTACCTTCCCACCGGCCTGGACACCGTCATCAGCGATGGTGGGCACGGCGGGGCCCTCGTCCTGTCCGCCGGCCAGTGCCGGCGGATCGCCCTGGCCCGGGTACTTCTCCGCAACCCGTCGATTCTCGTCCTGGAGGAGCCGACCAGCGGCATGACCACCGGTGAGGAGATCCTGTTCCTCGACTCCCTGAACCGGGCGGCCGTCGGGAGAACCCTCATCGTGGCCTCCCATCGGGTGACGGTGGCCCGCAAGGTGGATCGGGTCCTGGTGCTCCAGGACGGAAAGCTCGTGCCCTACAACGAGTCCGGCACCAAGGGCACCATCCATGACCACGCCAAGCTGTGGGATGTTCGGGTTCCGACGGTTGAGGTCCCGGCCACCACTCGATCCCAGGTCCTCCGTCCCACATCTCGATCACCTCGCCCTGTCAGCGAACCGTGGGGTGTCGCCCCAGGCACCCTTCTGGCCCCGGGCTACGTGGCCTCCGGCCTGTTGGGGCGGTCGACCCACAACGACGTGTGGGCGGCATGGAGCAATGACCGGGAGGCCCCGGTGAGGATGAAGATCCCGTCCCAGCGCCCGGTCACGTACCACGCCTATGAACAGCTGGCCAGGGAGACTCGCATCGTCTCCCACCTCAGCCATCCGGGATTGGCCAAGGTCTACCATTCGGATCTTGAGGCCGAGATGCCCTATGCCGTGTTCGAGTTCTTCGACAGTCCGTCCCTGGCCTCCGTCGTCGGTAGACAGCGCACGGGGTTGGACGCTCTAGACGTGCTCTACATCGGATTCGAGCTGGCCGGAACCCTCAACTACCTGCACCAGCGGGGCTACGCCCACCTCAGCCTCCGGCCGCGCCACGTCCGGACCCGGGCCGACACCGTCGTCATCTCCGACTTCGGTGACATCCGGCCGATCGGTACCGCCATTCCGACCGGTCTGGGATCGGGCAACGGGCGCCGGGGCGAACACCACATGGTGGCCCCCGAACAGCGGCCTGGCGCCACCGTCGACGCCAAAATGGACATCTACTCCCTGGGGGCGCTCATGCACGTGGCCGCCGCCGGACGCATCGTCACCAGGGCCACCCCCGATGGTCCGCGTCTGGTGCCCTTCTCCACCCTGCTGGAGACGGCTCCGGTATCGCTGACCGGCATCGTCGACCGAATGCTGGCCGATGATCCGGTGGACCGCCCTGATGCCGAGGAGATTCTGAAAAGGTTCCGCCGGGTTCTGCCCGAGTCGCTCTATCGACCCCGTATCGCCGATCTCGATGCTCCACCCCATCTACAACTGGTCGTCTCCAACAACTGATTCCCGAGACACCCATGGCGGCCGAACTCCGATCGAGGATTCGGTGGCCCGGCTTCAGCCCTGGGCCGTGAACCACTTCAACATGTCGTCGGCCAACCGATCCGGCGCCTCCAGCGGTCCGAAATGCGATAGTTCGTCGTAACGGATCAACTGGAGGTGCTCGCTGGCCGCGGTCACCGTCTCGACCGCGTCGGTGACGACATCGGGCCGGCCGCCGATGGCCATGACCCAGGGAATGGTCAGCTTCAGCGCCTCGGCATCGGCACCGGTTCGGTGCTGCTCGAACACCCGGGCCTCATACTCCGGGGTGCAGGCCAGGCTGACCCGCCCGTCGTCGTCGACGAAGCCAAAATCCACATAGGCTCGCAGGCACCGCTCATCGAGCATGTCGAGGGGTGGGCGATGGCGGTAGCGGTCAAATGCCTCCCGGCGGCTCGAGAAACCGGAACGACGGGCTCGGGCCCGCTCCGACATCTCCGATGGTGCCGGTTCCTCGCCGGGCAGCGGGGGACCGAACAGAATGGGCTCGAAGGTCCAAGCGGCCGAGATCATACCCGGTCGGGACCGTTCGGCCAGCACCAGGGATCCACCCCCCAACGAGTGGCCCACGGCCCGGATCGGGCCGCCGTCGCCATAGTGATCGACCACGGCACCGATGTCGGCCGCCATGCCGGTCCAACGCATGTGACCGTGTTCGGGAGGGGTGCTCAGACCGTGAGCTCGGAAGTCGAGGGCCACACACCGATACTCGGAGGTCAGCATGCGGGCCACCGGCTCCCACATGGCGCCGCAGAATCCGGTGGCATGGCACATCACGAGCAGGGGCCCATCACCGCCGAAGTCGTAACTCTGGAGCTCGACACCGTCGGTGGAGGCGATACGGTCGGCGATGATCGTCTGGTCCCTGGCCACCGGTCGAGCTTGCCCGATCTCGGTCCAGTTCACACAATCGTTCTGACCGGCAATTCACACCGGCAATTCACAGTCCGATCGTCGATCGTGGCCGCCGATCAATGACGACCGGCCGACGGGCTACGGGGACAGGCCGACGGCGCCCGTCGGGGGCTGGATTTCATCGGCCGGATCGAAGACCAACACCCGACCGTAGAACCACAGCTCAGCCTCCAAGGAGCGCACGATATTCACCGCTTGACGGAAGCCGTGCTGCTCACCTTCGAACTCGACATAGGCGTGGGGAATGTTCTTGGCCGCCAGCGCGGCCACGATGGCCTCAGACTGGCTGGGGGGCACGATCTTGTCCTCGAGACCCTGCATGACCAGCATCGGGGCCGACAAGCCGTCCACGTTGTTGATGGGCGAGCGCTCCCGGTAGATATCGGCGGCCTCGGGATACGGCCCCACCATGTTGTCGACATAGCGCAGCTCGAACTTGTGCGTATCCCGGGCCAGCGCGGTGAGATCGGCCACGCCATAGAGGCTGGTGCCGGCGGCAAAGCGGTCCGACGTGATCAGGGCGTTCAGCACGGTCAAGCCGCCGGCCGAACCACCACGGATGACCATGCGGTCACCATCGACCTTACCCAGCCGGGCCAGATGGTCGGCGGCGGCGATGCAATCCTCGACGTCGACGACACCCCATCGACCGTTGAGTCGGCGACGGTAGGTTCGCCCGAATCCGCTGGAGCCGCCGTAGTTGACATCGGCTACTGCGAATCCTCTGCTGGTCCAGTACTGGATCTTGAGATTGAGGGCCGGGATGGCGTGCGACGTCGGGCCGCCATGGCCCATCACCACCAGCGGTGGCGGCCCATCGGGCTCCCCCACCACCGACGTCGGACCGGAGGGCGGATAGAAGAAACAGTGGGTGTCGTGGTCGCCGGAGTCGAACCACACCGGCTCGGGCGCCGAGAACCACCCGGCGAGCCCGACGTCGTCGTCAGCCTTCGCAGGCCAGGACGCTTCGATCGGGTCGGGAGGGCGGTGAATCCGCCACTGTCCCGAGTCGACCTCGACCGAGGCCACCGCGGTCAGCGAGGTGGCCGAGGCCACCAGGGTGGTGGCCGTCCCGTCGGGACCGGGGGCGATGGCCGCGACCGAGAGAGGACCGGCGATCTGATGCGCATGCTCGGGGTCGGGAGCGTCGGTGTGGGGAACGGGGTGGATCGTGCCATCGCGATCGACCACGGCCAGAGAATCGGTGGCGTCGCTGGTCACGATCACGCCCAGTCTGCCGTGGCTCAGCTCGGCCCAGTGTTGGGTGCCGAACAACCACGGGGGATGGCCGATTTCAGCGTACTGCAGTGACGTCAACCGGCCGGCGCCGGCGGGCGTCCACCACGCCAGGTTCCAGAATCCCGACTGGTCGGTCGAATAGACGAGCCGGCCATCGGAGGTCCAGTTGGCGCCCTGGATCGCCGCTCCCGAGGCCACGACCTGGGCGTTGCCGACCCGGAGCGACGATGGGGGACGTGACGTCCCACCGGTGCCGTTGCCGCCGAAGAGCGGGGCAGCACACAGGGTGGTTTGATCCCACGGCATGTTGGGGTGCTCCCATTGGATCCAACTCAACCACCGACCGTCGGGCGAGATTCGAGGAGAGGACACGAAATCGGGTCCGGAGACCAAGACGGTCACGTCTCCGCCGTCCGCCGGCACCGTGACCAGTTCGTTCCGGGGCTCAACGTGACCGTCATCGTCCCCGCCTCCATGGGTATGGTCCTCGCGCACGCAGACGACGGCCGTGCCGTCGGGGTGTTCCACACCGTCGGCATACCGCCACCCCCGCTCGGTCGGTGGCTCGGTCGTCAGTGGTTGCGGAGTCGATTCGTCCGGCCGAAGGGGGTCGAACCGGTAGAGGCGCTGATCGGACCAGTGGGCGAAATACACGTAACGGGCGCCGAGCCAGAACGACCCACCCCCGTACTCGTGAACCTGGGTTCGCACCGACCACGGGGCATCGAGCTGATCGGCCGGCTCACGACCCGGGCGCTGGACCACCAGAACCCCGCGACCGGCCTCGCTGGGTCGGGACTCGAGCCACCAGATCTCCACGCCGTCGTCGGTGGTTCGGGTGGCGAGATCACCGAACCGGGTCCCTCCGGCGGCAACCAGTTCGGCGGTGACGGGTGACGGCCAGGTTCCGAAGGCCAGTCCCGTCATGGTGTGGCCAGGAACTCACCGAGACGGCTCAGACCCGCCCCCAGATCGTCATCGCCGAGAGCGAACGAGAACCGGACATAACCCGGGCTGCCGAAGGCCTCGCCCGGCACGAAGGCCACCTTCGCCTGCTCCAGAGCCAGATCGGCCAGTTGCAGGGTGGTCTCGATCATGGTGCCGGCAACGGTCTGACCCAGTAGGCCCTCGAACGAGGGGAAGGCATAGAAGGCTCCTTCGGGAACCAGGCACTCCACCCCTCTCATCTCCGACAACATGGCGTGCATGGTCTTGCGACGCCGGTCGAAGGCCTCCCGCATGGTGTGTACGGCCGACAGGTCGCCGGACACCGCAGCCAGCGCTGCCATCTGGGCCACATTGCAGACGTTGGAGGTCTGATGCGACTGCAGGCTGGTCAGGGCCTTGGCCACATCGGGCGGGGCGATGACCCATCCCACCCGCCAGCCGGTCATGGCATAGGTCTTGGCCACCCCGTTCAGCACCAGGCATCGATCGGCGATCTCGGGCACAACAGCGGGGATGGAGTGGAACTCGTTGTCGTCGTAGACAAGGTGCTCGTAGATCTCGTCGGTGAGAATCCAAACGTCGTTGTCGGCCGCCCACCGGCCGATGGCCTCGATCTGGCCCCGGCTGTACACGGCGCCTGACGGGTTGGATGGACTGACGAAGATCAAGGCCTTGGTCTTGTCGGTCCGGGCCGCCTCCAGCTGGTCGACCGAGGCCTTGAAGCCGGCACCGATGTCGGTGGTGACCTCGACCGGCACGCCACCGGCCAGGTGAACCGGCTCGGGATAGGTGGTCCAGTACGGGGTGGGAATCAGCACCTCGTCCCCCTCGTCGACCACGGCGGCTATGGCGTTGAACACCGCATGCTTGCCCCCGTTGGTGACCACGACCTGACCGGGGTCGACCTCGTAGCCCGAGTCCCGTATGGTCTTGGCGACGATGGCCTCCTTGAATTCGGGTAGCCCACCGGCCGGGCTGTACCGATGGTTCCTGGTGTCCTGGCATGCGGCCACTGCGGCCTCGACGATGTACTCAGGGGTGGGAAAGTCGGGCTCACCCGCTCCGAAGCCGACGACGGGCTCGCCGGCAGCCTTGAGCGCCTTGGCCTTGTTGGTCACCGCCAGGGTGGCCGACGGTGCGATTGCTCCGACGCGCTGGGAAATGCGGTTGGCGGCCATGGGATACTCCATTCCTCGAGGTGGACATGGCCCGGCCGATGGCGCCGAACCGTTGCTGCCGACCGTCGTCCAGGAGACGGTCGGTTACGACGGTCAACGGGGAGGTGGCCGGGTTGACGGTCACAGGGTATTCGGTTCTCCCCGCACGTGGGCGGGAAAGATCAGATCAGTCGTCGCCGTCGGCCGGCTTGAGATTGAGCGATGCCGAGTTCATGCAAAACCGGTCGCCGGTGGGCTGGGGACCGTCCGGGAACACATGACCGAGATGGGCCCCGCAGGTGGCACACAGCGCTTCGGTACGGACCATGCCGTAGCTCCGGTCCACCTTGGTTTCCACCTTGTCGTCGCTGATCGGCTTCCAGAAGCTGGGCCAGCCACTGCCGGAGTCGTACTTGGCGTCGGAGGTGAAAAGCGGCTCGTCGCAGACGATGCAGGAGTAGGTACCGGGCTGCTTGCTGTCGTGATAGACACCGGTGAAAGCACGCTCGGTACCGGCGTTCTGGGTGACCTCGAACTGTTCGGGGGTCAGGCGGGCTCGTAGTTCGTCTTCACTGAAGGTCTTCTTGGCCATAATTGGTTTCTACTGTAGACCCGCCCGATGGAGAGGGCACTTCGGCCCGTGCCGGCACCCGCCACCACATCGGAACCACCGGTACCTTCTCGGTCGGGTGGAGGATATTCGGGCTCCAGCACCTGCCATCCCAGCCTGGTCAGAAACGGGACCAGACCGGGGTCGCCGCACAGCATCGATCCCAGCGCGGTGGTGGGTGCATGATGGCCCACCAACGGGTGGTCGGTAGAGCTGCAGCAACTCACCATCGGTCTCGGCCCAGCGGACCGTGATCGCCGAGTCCCGTCGTGCCCGCTCATCGCCCGCTCCGACCATCCAGGATCCGCGGTCGAAGGAGCCGCCGAATCCGACCGAGCAGTGCAGTTCCCGGCGTGATCGAGAGCATTTCGATCTCGTACTCGATGGCGGTCCGGGCGGACGGGCTGCCACCGGCGATGACGGACTCGTGCAGTTCGACATAGGCCCGAATGCCCTCGATCGGCGGAACGGCCGGCAAGGAGTCCACCTCGGCCACCGACTTGTCATGATCAAAGACGGCACCGAGGCCGATTCGGATACGGCGACCGCTCGAGAATCGTGTGCGATGTCGATCGATCGAGGGTGACGAAACTCCACCTGGTTTGGCCCCCGTCGCCCGGTCTCAGTCGGCGTCGCCGCCCTCGACCCGGCGGGCGTCCTCCACCAGATTGATGTCGTACAGCACCTGATCCAGCAGGTCCCCGGCCTCGATGGGCGCGAAGCGTTGAGGGTTGTCGGGGGTGATACAGGTGGGCACCGGGGCCAGGATGGTCCACGGCGTGGGGTGGCAGAACTGGACAACGGAGTAGCGATCGCCGGGGTGCCCGGGGTCGGCCACCACCCGGTGGATTCCCTGGCCTATGACCCCGTTGGTGACGTGCTCCAACATGATCCCGGTGTTGATGATCACCCCGTCGTCGGGGGGAACGGCATCGATCCAACCGTCGTCGGTCTTCACTTGAAGCCCACGGCTGGTGGCTCGGGGCAGAGCGGTGACGAGATTGATGTCGCCGTGTTCGGCGGCCCAGACATGGGACTGATCGGGCGCCAGGCTCATGGCCGGGTAGTGGATGGCCCGGGTCAGGGTGGTCCCGTTGGTGATCATCTGATCGAAGAAGGTCTCATGGCATCCGATGCCGAGAGCGATGATGCGAAGGAACCGTCGCTGCAGCTCCAACACCCGATCGTAGAACTCGAGCAGGACCTTGGTGATACCGGGAACCTGCTCCTCGGGGAGATGGGGACCCAGATAGCGATGGGGAAATCGCGTCCGTAGTGGGTGACCGGACGGGACCCGGGCCCCCCAGTTCAGCATCTCCTTCCAATCCGGCGTGTCGCTGATGGCCGCCGTCTCCACCAACAACCCGGTATAGCCGGCCTGGCCGTGGGAACCGGGCACGGTGGCCTTCACCTTCTGCTCGACCGGCAGGGAGAAGAACCGTTCCAGCATGCCGTAGGCGTCGTCGAGCAGGGTCTCGCTCAGGTCATGGCTGGTATAGACGAACCCGGTGGTCAGGCTCCGCCGAACGGCATCGACCACGGCCCGGCGTTGCCCCTCGGTGCCGGATTCGAACGCCAGCAGGTCGACGTCGAGAATCTCACTCATGACGCCATGGTAGTCGCCGCGCCACTAGCCGATCCCGCCCTGGATCATGGGCACGAGGACGATGAAGACCACAGCCAAGGTCAGGACCAGACCGGCTCCGGTCAGGGCCAGCCGGCGCCGCCGATTTCGACGCCGCATCGTCAGATTCCGGCTACTGCGAGGGCCGGCGGCGATGGTGGCGGACGGGACACTGTACCGGACTGCGGGTTCCAGCACCCGACCCGATCCATAGGCAGCCCGGGACTCACCATCGAGTCGACGCGGCGGTCCCGGCCGTCGCGGCCGGTGCCCGGCCGGCCGGGTCCGATGTGACGGAGGTGGATAGTCGTTGATCGCCATGTCGGTCCCGCCCGGATCGCCTACCTGCCTCTGCCATCGTGGACGATGGGGCAAGCGGCGGCGATGGGCGAATTCGGCGCGGCATGGGCCGAACGGACCACCGGAGGTCCGATCCCGGTCGACGGTGCGGGCATGGCCGACGCAACGGTCTGCAGTGGTCATCGTCCCACATCAAAGGTATAACCGGTTGATGGTCATCGATGGTTCGCCGCCCCGGCCGCAGCCCGCTTCGGCCCAGTGGAGCGATGAGCACCGTCGAACTCGGCTGACCCAACGGTTGCTGCCCGCCCCCGACGACCGGCCCGACGATCAACCGGCCATGGTGGCCGACATTGCCCGCCGTCTCATCGGTTTGCACGCCAGCGACCCGGTCACCGTCTACCTGACACTGGCCGCCCGCCTTCCCCACCTGTCGGTCGACGAGATCTTCCACCAGTTGCACGACGGGTCGACCATCCGCCACCACGCCATGCGTCGAACCCTGTGGGTGTTCGATGCCGAAACCGCAGCCCTGGCTCACGCCTCGTCGACCAGGAAGTTCGGGGCGGCCGAACATCGCCGCTTCATCACGTTTCTCGATCGTTTGAACGATGAGCCCGATCTGGAACGACCGGAGGGCGTCGACTGGCCCGACAAGCCCGAGGAGTGGATTGAGCGGGCAAAGTCGGCCGTGCTCGAAGAGCTGGCCGACGGCCCGCTGCCGACGCGGGAACTGGGACAGCGACTCCCCCGATTCCGGGTGCTGCTCGACTTGGCCCCGGGCAAGAACTACAGCGCCACCGTGTCGGCCCTCAACCGGGTCTTGATGCTGATGGGGTTCGACGCCACCATCACCCGGATGGAGCCGGCCGGAGGGAGCTGGATCAACTCCCACTACGCCTGGATGCGAACCGACCAGATGTCGGACACGGTTATCGACCGGCCCGACCTCGATGCCCGAACCGCTCAGCGCCATATGGTCCTGCGATACCTGGAAGGCTACGGGCCGGCCACCGAGGAGGACGCCCGGTGGTGGACGGGGTGGACGGCAACCGCCACCCGCCGTGCCCTTGAGGCGGCGACCGAGGTCTCGCTCCACGGTGGGGCGGGATACGTCCACCCCGACCATGTCGATCTTCCCGTGAACCGACCAGGGGCGTCCGTCGCCCTGCTGCCCGCTCTCGATCCGGCCACCATGGGTTGGAAGGAACGGGATTGGTACCTGGACCCCGCCCTGGCCTCCAAGCTGTTCGACACCAACGGCAACGGCGGACCGACGATATGGATCGACGGTCGGATTGTCGGCGGTTGGGTGCAGTGCCCCGACGGTGAGATCGCCTGGCGTCTCCTTGACAACGACGGCACTCTGCGCCACCGGGTACCGGCCATCGACCAGGAGGTTGCTCGACTACAGGAGTTCCTCGGCGACAGCCGGTTCAAGGTGCGCTTCCCAACCCCGCTGGTCAAGGAGTTGCTGAGTTGAGGCTTCGCCGGAGACCGGACCGACCCGGGGCCGCCTCATTCCGATTCGTTGATGGTCACCGACTCGATGACGACGTCGGTGTTGGGCCGGTCACCGGGACCGGTCGGCACCTTCTCCATGGCGTCGACCACATCAAGACCGGCCACGACCTTGCCGAACAGCGAATACTGGGGCGGAAGTCCGGCACCACTGGGACCGCTGATGACAAAGAACTGACTGCCGTTGGTGTTGGGCCCGGCGTTGGCCATGGCCAACGAACCGATCTCATAGCGACCGGGCTTGGGCAGCTCGTCGGCGAACCGGTAGCCGGGGCCGCCACGGCCCGAACCCTCGGGGCAACCACCCTGGCACACGAAGCCCTGGATGATGCGGTGGAAGATGAGGCCGTCGTAGTAGTGGTAGCGGGCCAGGCTGACAAAGTTGTTCACCGTCTTGGGAGCAGCGAACGGATCGAGGGCGATCGTGAGGGTGCCCATGCTGGTCACCATCTCCGCCGTGTAGGTCTTCGACGGATCGATGCACATGGGGAACTCGCCGTCGAAGCTGGTCTGGCGGGGGCTGGAACCGTCGGGGGCTGGGCAGTCGGGCACGGGAGACTCCTCGGTGGGGGAATGGTGATGGCTGGACCGGGGTCAACGGGGTTGGACCGGTTCAACCGGGCCAACCTAGCGAATCGACAACGGCCTCACTACAAGGGGCAGGCGCCACCCGGGCGTCGGGAAGGGCCGACGAGCAGCATCTGATTCATGGCCAAGACCGGTCAGGAACCGGTGTATTCGGCGATGTAGCCCAGGTTCCGGTAGTTCTGGGCTGCGTCCAGGCCGTAGCCGACCACGAAGGCCGGGGGGATGTCGAAGCCGACATAATCGATGTCGAGATCATCGGTGTGATCACCCTCGCGGAGCAGCAGCGTGCAGGTTCGAACGCTGGCCGGACGGCGGGCGTTCATGTACTCGATCAAGTACCGCAGCGTCAGACCGGAATCGACGATGTCCTCGACAATGATGACGTGACGATCGGTGACCTCGTGGTCCAGATCCTTGATGATGCGGACCACGCCGGTGCTCTTGGTCTGATCGCCGTAGGACGATACGGCCAGGAAGTCGAGCTGGACGGGTCCGTCGATGGCCCGGATCAGATCGGCCACGAAGATCACGCTGCCCTTGAGCACTCCGACCACCATGGGCACCTCGCCCCGGAAATCGTGGGCGATCTGTCGTCCTATGGCGGCCACCCGGTCCACGATCTGCTCCCCGGTGATCAGGATCTCACCGATGTCGCCGGGAACCGGGAACGGGGATGGCGTCCACTGGCTCATCGGCCGGAGAAGCCGGCCTTGCCCGGGCCGTTCTCCAGGAAGCTGGTTATACCGGTCACCGCATCGTCGGTCTGGAACGAACCCACGAACTCCCGCTTCTCCACCGCCATGGCGTCGGGCATGTCCATGTTGTAGCCGTCCTGTATGGCCCGCTTGATGTTGGTCAGTGCGGCCGGACCGGAGGCAAATCGAGCGGCCATGGCCACGGCCTGGTCCAGCACCTCGTCGTCGGGGTGGATGGCCGAGACCAGGCCGATCTGCAGCGCCTCGTCGGCGGCCACGTTGCGGCCGGAGTAGCAGATCTCCTTGGCCCTGGTCAGGCCGATCAGCCGGGGCATGCGCTGGGTGCCCCCACCGCCGGGGATAATGCCCAGCAGGATCTCGGGTTGTCCAAACAACGACGACTGACCGCAGATCCGGAAATCGGTCGTCATCGACAGCTCACAGCCGCCTCCCAGGGCCACACCATTGACGGCCGAGACCGTGATGTACGGAAGGCTTTCGATCCGGTTCAAGCCCTCGTTCAGTACGTCGACCATGTCCGAGGGATCCCGATGACCCTCCCCGGTGGGGAACGCAGCGATGTCGGCCCCGGCGGCGAAGATCCTGGGCCCACCCCACAGCACGACGGCCCGAACGTCGTCCCTCGCTTCCAACTCGTCGGCGGCGTCGATGATCTCCTGGCAGAGCTGCTTGTTGAGAGCGTTGACCTTGGGCCGATCCAGCCGCAGGATCGCCACCGCCTCGACCGACGACTCCTCGATCCGTATGAACTCACCCATGTCGGACTCCCTTCAGCAATGCCGGCAAGGACCGGAACCGTTGCGGCCCCGCGGTTCGACATCCTAGTTTCAAGCGGGGTCGAAGGTGCAGTTGGCTGTCTGCTCCATGACCACCCGGTGCCTCAGCTGAAGAACCGGATTGTCAGCGGGTACCGGTAGTCCTCGCCGTTGTTGGCCTTGGCGGTGGCCTGAATCACCACCACAAGTACCGCCAGGAGAACAAACAACATCACCGGCAGCACGACCAGCACCGCGAGGCCGAGGGTCAGGACGATCACGACCGCGGCGACGATACCGCCCACGACGCTGTAGATCAGCATGGAGAGTTGGAAATTCAGCGATTCGGCGGCGTGCCGCCGGACGAACGGCGAGTCGCTCTTGACGATCATCACCACCAGTGGGGCGATGAAGCCGAAGGCGAACCAGGCCGTGACCAGGCTTCCGAGGTGGGAAGCCATGGCCCAGGTGCGGTCATCCTGCGGCACCACGCCGCCTGGCTGCAGGGCGCCGGGCCCGTACGGTTGGGGCGGTAACCAGTCGGGTTCGCTCATGGCTTCAAATCTAGTGCTCGGCGCGGAGCACCTCACGGCAACTCTCCGAGTTGCTTCGAGTTTGGTCTCCGGCCAAACGTCGCTGAAACCGACTTGATCGTGAACATCCAGTCCACCAAGCGAAACTAGTGACACCGGTTGGATGAAGTGAAGCCCGAACTTGGGGCCGAAGACCTCGGGGCCGAATACGACGCGTCACAGGGGGAACCGGGTCGGAGGAAGCCACTCAGAAGAAGCTGCCGCAGAAGGGCAGCGGGCGGGAGGCGAACAAACGGTCGGCGATGACCACCGCCTCGGCCCGGTCGGTGCCATCGACCCAGTCGATTCGACCCGAACCGTCGAGGGCCCACCACGAGGTGCCGCCGAGGTAGGCGGCCGAAATGGTGGCGATGTCGACCGTGAACTGGGGCGGTTCGGTCGTCGCCACCGCGCCGGTGGCGTCGATGGCCCAAGACCCATTGTTGGCATCGATCAGTGGATCGGTGACGGCCAGGACCACACCACCCTCCACAGCGTTGAACGTGCGGGCGGTCAGGCAACGATTGACATCGACCAGGCGAAGCCACTGCTCGTCGGTGACCGATTCGATGTTGTAGGCCCGCCGGTCGGCGATGGCACAGCGGATCAGGTCGTCGACCGGTCGCTCCCACGACGTCCAGGTCCGGACCAGATCGATGCTGAACAGGTAATCCCACAGCGCCAGCTCGACCGCCGGGCTGAGGCCGAAAATCTCGTGAATCTTGCCCCGCCCACCATCCAACGGATCGTCAGCCCAGGCCACGTCGTAGTGCACATAGCCGTCGGGGTCGTCGGAGTCAGGGGAATGGTGTACGGCCACGAACGAACCGTCGGTCCGCTCCACCGCCGGTCGGAAGTAGCGCTGCCAGAACGACTGGGCTCTGACCAGCATGCCCGGTCGCGCCACCGAGGTCTGCTGCCGACAACGTTGGTACACCGGAATGACGGTGTCCAGGATCTCCTCGGGGGCAAGAAGGGTGATCATGCCGGGAGCGGTGTTGGCCACGGGTCGGGCCCTGCCGGCGTCCACGGCTATGGCGGCGTACTCACCGGCGACGCCGAAACCGTAGCGCTCGTAGATGACGGCCTCACTGGCCCGTAGGCTCATCAGCGGCAGGGAGCGCTCGACGGAATCAGCCACCAGAGCCTCCATCAGACGGGTGGCCACCCCCCGACGGCGGTAGGTGGGCAGAATACCAACCCGGGACACCGCCCCGGTCCCCAACGCGGCCCCACCGGGAACCACCGTCTCCACCAGGAACTGACCGACGTGGCCGACCGGACGACCCCTGCCGGGGGCTCCCGTGTCATCACCGTCGTCGTCCACGTCGACGTCGAACGCAACCAACGACGACATCGACTCCCAGCTCGGCCGGGCTTTGGCCCACGACTCGTCGTCGCCCGGCGATTGAAGCAGGGCGATGGCCACCGTGTCGGCCACGGATTGAAGCTCGTCGGTGTCGGGCACTCGGACAGTGATCGGCACCCGGCCAGGGTACTGGACCGGGTGCCGATGGTTGGCGAAAACCCGAGCGTGGTGGGACCGGGTGTCAGCGACCGGGCCTCAGCCCTGACCACCCGAGGTGTCGCGGACCGAGGTCTTGCCCTGGGAGATCCACGGCATCATGGCCCGCAGCTCCTTGCCCACCTTCTCGATCGGGTGGTCGTGGCCGGCCTGCTCCAGCCGGTGGAAGTTCTCCCGGCCGGAGCGGGACTCGGCCACCCATTCGTCGGCGAACCGACCGCTCTGGATCTCACCCAGGATCGTCTTCATCTCGGCTTTGACCGCGTCGTTGATGATGCGGGGGCCACGGGTCAGGTCACCGTATTCCGCGGTGTCGCTGACCGAGTAGCGCATCCCGGCGATCCCCTCCTCATACATGAGGTCGACGATCAACTTCAGTTCGTGCAGGCATTCGAAGTAGGCCACCTCGGGCTGGTAGCCGGCCTCGATCAGGGTTTCGAACCCGGCCTGGACCAGGGCGGTGGTGCCGCCGCACAACACGGCCTGCTCACCGAACAGGTCGGTCTCGGTCTCCTCGGTGAAGGTGGTCTCGATCACGCCGGCCCGGGCGCCGCCGATGGCGTCGGCGTAGGCGAGGGCGAGACCGGTGGCGTTGCCGGTGGCGTCCTGTTCCACCGCGATCAGGGCCGGTACCCCGCCGCCCTCGACATAGGTGCGACGAACCAGGTGGCCCGGACCCTTGGGCGCCACCATGCACACGTCGACGCCGGCCGGGGGCTTGATCAAATCGAACCGGATGTTGAAGCCGTGGGCGAAGAACAGGGCGTCACCGTCAGTGAGGTTGGGCTCGACGTGCCCGGTGTAGACGGCCGCCATCTCGGTGTCGGGCATCAGCATCATGACCACGTCGGCTTCGGCCACGGCATCGGCAATGGACTGGACCGTCAGCCCCGCCTCCCGGGCCTTGGCCGCCGACGACGACCCGTCCCGCAAGCCGACCCGGACGTCGATGCCCGACTCCTTGAGATTGAGGGCGTGGGCGTGGCCCTGTGATCCGTAGCCCAGAATCGCCACCTTTCGGTCGGCGATCAGCGATCGATCGGCGTCGGCTTCGTAGTAGATGTTCGCCATTGACTAAGACCTTCCTTGTGTGTAAGGGGAGTTCGGCCGTTCGGCCGAACTCGGGTTGACAGGGCGAAGCCCTGTCAAACGATTGCCCGCAGTCGGGGCACGTCCCTGCCGATCTTCGGAAGGGCGATACGTCCCGAGCGCTGCAGCTCGACGATGGAATAGGCGTCGATCAACGATTCGAAGTCGTCCAGCTTCGACGGCCTGCCGTCGAGGCTAACCGTGAGGTGATCGGGTGACACGGCCAGGATCTTGCCCTCGAAGATGTCGACGATCTCGATGATCTGGCCCCGGGTTTCCTGGGGAGCCT
Organism: Acidimicrobiales bacterium; assembly: GCA_024638815.1. Classification (GTDB taxonomy): domain Bacteria; phylum Actinomycetota; class Acidimicrobiia; order Acidimicrobiales; family SZUA-35; genus JAHELU01. The sequence continues at coordinate 17,465 of JAHEJM010000018.1, forward strand.
TGATGGTGGCCATCATCAACTCCCGCTCCACCGACTCGCTCGGCGACAACTCGGCGATCTCGACCACATTGACCAGCTTGAACAGCTGCTTGACGATCTGATCGAGGGGCACCGATTCGACGTCGACCACGATGGTCAGACGGCTGAACCGGTCGTCGTGGGTGGGGGCCACGGCCAGTGAGATGATGTTGTAGCCCCGGCGGGCGAACAGGTCGGCCACCCGGGCCAGCACACCGGCCTTGTTCTCGACCAGCACGACGATGGTGCGGTGCGGGGTGTTGTCGGTCATCGGTCGTCTCCTGAGCTCGGTTGGGTTGGGGGCCGTCGGCTTCTCATACGTCGCCCCGGCGCGAGGGATCGGCTGCTTCTCATTCGGCGTCTCCCCGCTGCGACGGGTCGACGAGGATGTCGTCGTTGGAGCCCCCGGCCGGAACCATGGGGTACACCTTCTCGTCGCTGTGGCAACGGAACTCCACCACCACCGGACGGTCGTCTATCTCGTTGGCCTTGGCGATGGTGACGTCGACCTCGCTGGGATCCTCCACCCGGAAGGCGACACAGCCCATCGATTCGGCCCACTTCACATAATCGGGCATCTCGTGGCTGAGATAGACCTCGGAGTAGCGCTCCTCATAGAACAGCTCCTGCCACTGGCGCACCATGCCCAGGTAGGCGTTGTTCAGCAGGGCGACCTTGATGGGGATGCGTTCCACCGAGGCGGTGATCAGTTCCTGGCCCGTCATCTGGAAACAGCCGTCGCCGTCGACCGCCCACACCATGCGGTCGGGGAAGGCGGTCTTGGCTCCGATGGCGGCCGGGATGGAGAAGCCCATGGTGCCCAACCCCCCGGAGTTGACCCAGGTGTAGGGATGATCGAACCGCCAGTACTGGCTGGTCCACATCTGGTGCTGGCCCACCCCGGAGCTGACGATGGTGTCGGCCGGGCAGGCGTCGCGCAGCGACTCTACCACCTGCTGGGGTTTGAGCAGTTCATCCGGTGCCGATGGCTGGTAGGTGAGCGGGTACTTCTCCTGCCATCCCGACAACTGCCGGCGCCACGGGGTGTGGTCGGCGAAGGCCTTCGAACCACCCTTGGCCTCCAACTTGGCCACCATGGCCTCCATGGCCACCCGGCAGTCCCCGACCACCGACACGTCGGGCCGGCGAACCTTGCCGTGTTCGGCCGGGTCGATGTCGACGTGGATGATCTTGGCCTCGGGGGCGAAGGCACCGACCTTGCCCGTGACCCGGTCGTCGAACCGGCTGCCCATGGCGACGAGCAGATCGGAGCGCTGCATGGCGGTGACCGCGGTGTAGTTGCCGTGCATGCCGGGCATTCCCAGACACAACTCATGGCTGTCGGGGAAGGCACCTCGGGCCATGAGGGTGGTGACCACCGGGATGTTTCCCATCTCGGCCAGGCGGCGCAACACCTCGGCCCCTCGGGACTTCAGCACGCCCCCGCCGACATAGAGCACGGGCCGCTCGGCCTTCATCATCTCTTCGACGGCGGCGTCGACCGAGGTTGGGCTGGGGGCGGCGGCGGGCGCATAGCCGGGCAGGTCGATGTCGGGGGGATAGGTGAAATCGAAGTAGGCGTTGGGGTTGTTGGCATCGACGATGTCCTTCGGCACATCGATCAGCACCGGACCGGGACGGCCGGTGGTGGCGATGTGAAACGCCTCGTGGACGGCTCGGGGAATGTCCTCGGCCCGAGTCACCAGCATGTTGTGTTTGGTGATGGAGCGGGTGATACCGGTGGTGTCACACTCCTGGAAGGCGTCGGTGCCGATGGCGGGCAGGGCGACCTGACCGGTGATGCAGACCATGGGCACCGAATCCAGGTAGGCGTCGGCCAGGGGGGTCACGATATTGGTGGCGGCCGGACCGCTGGTGACCATGCACACGCCGGGTTTGCCGGTGACATGGGCGTAGCCCTCGGCGGCGTGACCGGCACCCTGCTCGTGGCGGACCAACACATGACGGATCTTGGAGTCGATGATGGGGTCGTAGACGGGCAGGATGGCGCCGCCGGGGTAGCCGAACACCACCTCGACCCCCTCCATCTCCAGGCTCAGGATGAGGGCCTGGCCACCATTCAGTCGTGTCGGTTGACTCGTCGATTGCTCGGACATGGTTTCGGTGCTTTCCGGGAGTTGCCGTAGGATGGATCAAAGGGGACGGGTGAAAAACCAAAGAGCCTCCCGGTGGGAGGCTCAGCGCACGCAACAGTCTCGCAGCCGCGTGCGCTACGTAAGTACTACGATCGGGCCGGCGAACGTGGTGCTGGACATCGCTTTCATTCAATCAGGGTGAACTCTGACACACAACCACCCCCCGGCTTGAGGATTGACGATTGTCGGGGCACACCCCGCCACCCTCGGTCACCAGCCGAACAGGCCTCTCAGGTAGTTGGCCTGGCCGACGTGCTGGAGGCAGTCATCGGCGATGCTGACAAGGCGCACTCCCAATGTCACCGGTGGATCCCAACCTCGGTCGACGATGCGGTCCAGATTCTCGGCCGACAAGTCCTGCAGCAACGGTCTCGTGCGGGCCTCCACCGCGCTCAGGTAGTCGAGCAGCACGTCGGGACCCTCGGGTCGCACCGCAGCGACATGCTCCGGTCTGTGGCCGTAGCCGATGTTGGTCGGATCGGGCCCGAGCCCGAAACGCCGAGCCCGGTCGCCGTCCACCCAGACCTGACCGGTGTCGAGAACCTCGGCGATGTGATGATCCTGAACCCGGGCCAAATGCCAGATCAGCCACCCGATGGAGTTGGCCCCCGGTTCCGGAGCGTGACCGAGTTGATCGGGTGTCAGACCCTGCACCGCCCGTTCGGCCTGAGGAGCGATACGACCGTACAGCTCGAGATACACCGCGGAGACATCCATGACCACAGTCCAGCACAGAATCCGTGTCCCTTGGTGAGCCGGGGACCGGACCGGGAGAGTCAGAGGTTCTCGGGGTCCACTCGACCGCCGCCGAAGGGGTGGGCTTCGATGGCGCCCCAAGGGTCACCGGGCTCGACCACCCAGTAGTCGACGCCGGCCTGCCGCCACAGGTCGACCTTGGCCCCCCGGTCGATGTCGACCGTGGACTGGGAGAGGACCTCAACCGCCAGGATCACGTCGGCGGCTGCAAGGGGCCGCGTGTCGTCGACTCGACCGGGGGCCATCATCGCAGCCTTCTCCACCACCACGATGTCGGGCACGATCCAGGAGCCGGCGGTGCCGGCCCGGAGGCCACTCAACGGCAGGGCGTCGGGCGCAGTAGGCGAAGCGGCAACGCCGCCCCGGAAGCCACTCAACGGCAGGGCGTCGGGCGCGGTAGGCGAAGCGGCAACGCCGATCCAGAGGTCGCACAACGGCACATAGCCGTCGGGCACGATCCGGACGAGGGCCTGAGTGAGATGAAAGATGGTGACGGAGTGGATGGGAACCGGACGATTCATGACGATGGCGCCCCTGATGTATTCAGCGCGGAATCCAGGGGGGGCGGCCGCCTCCAAGGCGTCGAGCCGGGCCGTCACCGCATCGACATCGATCTCGGCGTCGTCGCCGGGAGCAAGGAACGGATCAACCAGAGCCATGGTTCAACTGTAGTGGCCGGCGGTGACACGAAGCGATGACGAGCGAGGGGGCGCCTGGGCGGGCGGTGACATGGGTTGTGACGAGCGACCCGGCGCCTGGGCCCCGGTCAACGGCGGCGACTACGCTCGGGGCGGTGAGCCACATCTTCGCCCGCTACGCCAGCGATGTCCCGCCGGTGGCCGTCGGGGGCGAGGGCTGCTACATGGTCGACGCCGAGGGCAAGCGCTACCTGGATGCCTCGGCCGGACCGGCGGTGTCGTGTCTGGGCCACGGCGATCCCGAGGTCCTGGCCGCCCTCCACCGCCAGCTCGACCGGCTGGCCTTCGCCTACTCCGGGTTCTTCACCACCGAACCGGCCGAGCGGTTGGCAGAGCTGATCACGACCCACGCCCCGGGCGACCTCGACCGCATGTTCTACGTGTCCAGCGGTTCGGAGGCCATCGAGGCGGCCATCAAACTGGCCCGCCAGTACTTCATCGAACGGGGCCGGCCGGAGCGCAACCGCATCATCGCCCGCCGTCAGAGCTATCACGGCAACACGCTGGGGGCCCTGGCCGCCGGCGGCAACGTGCTGCGGCGGCAACCCTACGGGCCCCTGCTGGTCGAGGGTTCCCACATCTCACCGTGTTACGAGTACCGGCATCGGGACATCGGCGAATCCAGCCACGACTTCGGCCGGCGGGTGGCCCAGGAGCTCGAGGACGAGATCCTTCGCCTGGGGCCGGAAACGGTGATGGCGTTCCTGGCCGAGCCGGTGGTGGGCGCCACCCTGGGAGCGGTTCCCGCCGTCGACGGCTACTTCATCCGCATTCGTGAGATCTGCGACCGCTACGGGGTGCTCCTGATCCTCGACGAGGTCATGTGCGGCATGGGCCGAACCGGGTATCTGTTCGCCTGTGAGCACGACCGCATCGCCCCCGACATCATGTGCCTGGCCAAAGGACTGGGCGGCGGCTACCAGCCGCTGGGGGCCATGCTGTGCACCGACCACCTCTACCGCACCATCACCGACGGCTCGGGGGTGTTCGTGCACGGCCACACCTACCAGGCCCATCCCATGGGGGCGGCCGCCGGCCTGGCCGTGGTCACCGCCCTTCTCGAACGGGGACTGGTGGATCGGGTGGCGGCCATGGCCGACGGCCTCGAGACCAGGCTCCGGGACCGACTGGGCGATCACCCTCATGTGGGTGACATCCGGGGTCGGGGCTTCTTCTGGGGAGTGGAGTTCGTGGCCGAGCGGGCCACCAAGGAGCCGTTCGACCCGGTCTTGACGGTCAGCGACCGGTTGCGGGCGACGGCCCTCGACAACGGGCTGATGTGCTACCCGACCCGGGGGGCGGCCGACGGGGTACGGGGCGACCACGTCATCCTGGCCCCGCCCTTCATCATCACCGACTCGGAGTTGGACGAGGCTGTGGATCTGCTGGCCCGATCGATCGACCAGGTATTGAACACCGCCACGGTCCGGCAATGAGCGCCACCCCGCCCCGGTCGGCGGCCGAACGACCATCGGCCCGACGGCTGCTGTCGCCGCCGTTCCTGGCCGCCTCGGTCGCCATCTACACCACGGTGGCGCTGGTCGCGTTCGAAGGCACGGCGGTGGCCGCCGCCCTGCCCCAGCTGGCCGGCGATCTCGGCCGGGTCGACCTGCTGCCCTGGACCATCACCGCCTTCCTCTTCGCATCGGGACTGGCCACCGTGCTGGCCGGACCCCTGGTCGACGCACTGGGGACCCGGGTCATCTTCCGGTGGTCGGCCGCGGTGTTCGCCGGGGCCGGGTTCACCGCCGGGCTGGCCCAGACCATGACGGTGCTGATCGCCATCCGCATGATCCAGGGCGCCGGCTCGGGCATGTTGATCGCGGCCACGCTGGCCGCGGTCAACCTGGTCTACCCCGATGCCCTGGTCGGTCGGGCCTTCGCCGCCAACTCCACCATCTGGGGGGTGATGGGGACAGCGGCGCCGGCCATCGCCGCCTTCATGCTGACCGCGCTGTCGTGGCGGTGGATCTTCTTCCTCAACCTGCCCCTCGGCCTGATCTCGCTGGTGGCCGGTTGGCGGGCCATGCCGGCACGGCAGGAGGGGGCGGAGTCGACATCGATCGACTGGCTCGGGGCCGGGCTCATTGCCGCCTTCACCCTGACCTCACTGCTGGCGGTGGATGAGATAGGGATCCGTTCGTTGCTGTGGGCCGGGGTGGCCGTCGTGGCCGTGGTCGTGTACCGGTTCCACGCCCGTCGGCGGGACAAACCGGTGGTGCGGCTGGAACACGTCATCGGTCGCCCCTACCTGGGTTTGGCTTCGGTCATCGGTCTGCTGCTGGTCGGGGCCTTCGCCACCAACATCTACATCACCCTGTACGTGTCGGCCGGGCGGGGTGCCGGCCCCGGGTTGACGGCCTGGTCGGTGTTGTTCTTCACCCTGGGCTGGTCGACGGGCGCCAACGTGGCCAGCCGGCTGATGGACCGTCTGTCGGAGACGACGGTGATGCTGCTGGGTGTGACCTCGACCGTGACCGGGCTGGCCCTCTCGGCGGTCGCCGTCGGCCTGAACTGGCCCTTGCCCGGGCTCTTCGCCGGGCTCAGCCTGGCCGGGCTCGGTATCGGCTTGTCGACCAACGCCGCGCTGTCGTTGCTGAGGGTGGCCACACCCAGTAGCCAGATCGGTCGGGCCACCGCCGCCCACCAGTTCATGCGCAACCAGGGATTCACCCTGGGTTCGGCCCTGGGTGGCGCTGTGCTGCTGCTCGTGGTGTCCAACTCGTTGGGATCGGTCGAACCGGTACAGGAACTCCTGGCCGGTGGCGGCGAGGGGGCCGGCGGGGCTGGGAGTGGTAGCGGCGCCGACGTCAGCGCCTCGGTGGCCGACGCGGTGCAGTCGGGATACGGCACCACGGTGATCGTGTCGCTGGTCATCGCCTCCCTGGCCTTCGTGCCCATGGGTCATCTCCGCCGTATCTACGCCGATGCCCGCCGGGCCCGCTGGGCCGTGACCGACACCGGTTGATCCAACCCCCTCCAGGCTCTCCCCTCCCCCGGCACTTTGGCGGGTTCACGACCCCCCAAGAGGTCGCACACCCACCAAATCTCGGGTTCAGGGGGTCGCCTGCCCGCCAAAGTGCGGATGGGTCGGAGGGGTTGGAGGGCGGCGGGCTTGGCCCTCCGTCCAGGGCTGGCTATTGTCGCCGGTGGGGTGAACCAGTCACCACCGCTCGATAAGCCCGGAAAAGGGGACAGAAACCATGCCACAGGAAGTGCGCGGCGTCATTGCCAAGGCCAAGGGAGAACCGGTCTCGGTCGAAACCATCGTCATCCCAGACCCCGGCCCGGGCGAGGCGGTCGTCGCCATCCAGGCCTGCGGCGTCTGCCATACCGACCTTCACTACCGGGAGGGCGGCATCAACGACGAGTTCCCCTTCCTGTTGGGTCACGAAGCAGCCGGGTTGGTTGAATCGGTCGGTGACGGAGTCATCGATGTCGCCCCCGGCGATTACGTGATCCTGAACTGGCGGGCCGTGTGTGGTCAGTGCCGGGCCTGCCTCAAAGGAAAGCCCCAGTACTGCTTCGCCACCCACAACGCCCAACAGAAGATGACGCTGACCGACGGCACCGAGCTGTCGCCGGCCCTGGGTATCGGGGCGTTCTGCGAGAAGACGCTGGTGGCCGCCGGCCAGTGCACCAAGGTCAACCCCGAGGCCAAGCCCGAAGTGGCCGGTCTGCTGGGCTGCGGGGTCATGGCCGGTATCGGCGCCGCCATCAACACCGGCGGTGTGGGCCGGGGTGACTCGGTGGCCGTGTTCGGTTGCGGCGGCGTGGGCGACGGCGCTGTTGAAGGCGCTCGACTGGCCGGAGCCAGCACCATCATCGCCGTCGACATCGATGACACCAAGCTGGAGTGGGCCAGGCAGTTCGGGGCCACCCACACCATCAACTCCAGTAACGAGGACCCGGTCGAGAAGATCCGGGAGCTGACCGGTGGCAACGGGGTCGACGTGGCCATCGAGGCCATCGGGCTGCCCAAGACCTACGAGCAGGCCTTCTACGCCCGAGATCTGGCCGGCACCGTGGTGCTGGTCGGCGTGCCCAATCCGGACATGAAGGTGGAGTTGCCCTACCTCGACATCTTCGGTCGGGGCGGGGCGCTCAAGTCGAGCTGGTACGGCGACTGCCTGCCCAGCCGGGACTTCCCGATGTTGATCGACCTCTACCTGCAGGGCCGCCTCAACCTCGACGGGTTCGTGTCGGAGACCATCTCCATCGACGAGGTGGAGGAGGCGTTCCACAAGATGGAGCGAGGCGAGGTGTTGCGATCGGTGGTGGTTCTCTAGTGGCCCGCATCGACCACATCACCACCAGCGGCGTCTTCAGCCTCGACGGTGAGGACTTCGACGTCGAGAACAACGTGTGGATCGTGGGCGACGACCGGGAGGTGGTGGTGCTCGACGCCGCCCACGACCACCGACCGATCCTGGAGGCCCTCGGTGGGCGCAGGCTCAAGGCCATCGTCTCCACCCACGGTCACAACGACCACATCAACGCCGCCGCCGAACTGGCCGACGAGACCGGGGCTCCGATCTACCTTCATCCCGACGACACCATGTTATGGGAGGTCGTCTACCCCGACCGGCGAGTCGACAATTCACTGGCCGACGGACAGACGATCGAGGTCGGCGGCTCCGAGCTGACCGTGATCCACACCCCCGGTCACTCCCCCGGCGGGTGTTGTCTCTATCTGCCGGAGAACCGGGTGGTCTTCTCCGGCGACACCCTGTTCCATGGCGGACCCGGGGCCACCGGACGTTCGTTCTCCAGCTACGACCAGATCCTGGACTCCATCGAGCACAGGCTGTTCACCCTGCCCGCCGAGACCGTCGTCCACACCGGCCACGGCGAGTCGACCTCGATCGGCGACGAGGCCAAGAGCCTGCCCGACTGGCGTTCAAAGCAGGACTGAGCAGGATCGAGACCCCCAAGTCGAGCTTTGGCGGCTCCTGGTCCTCCAACGGGACGGGAACCGGCCAAAGGTCGGCCGGAGGGGGACGCCAACCGGCAAAGTTACGAAGGGGGCGACCGATGGCCGTCTGCATCCGGGGCCGAACGCAATGCCGTACTCTCCGGTGATGCCCGCCGGTACCGCCCTTTTGCTCACGATCCACCTGGCCGCCACTGCGGCGATGGCCGGGCTGATCTGGTTCGTGCAAGTCAACCACTATCCCCTGTTCGACCGGATCGGCCCCGACAGTTTCGTGGTGTACGAACGGGAACACCAACGACTGACCTCATGGGTGGTCGGCCCATTCATGGCCGTCGAGGGTGTGACCGCCCTGCTCATCGCCGGCACCGAACTCGACACCGTGGGCGCCACATTGGCCATCGAGGGTCTGGTGCTGCTGGCCGTCATCCACGCCAGCACCGTGTTCCTCCAGGTGCCGGCCCACACCAGGCTCAGCGACGGCCACGATCCTGCCGTCGTCCGCCGGCTTGTTTCAACCAACTGGATCCGCACCATCGGCTGGTCGGCCCGTACCGTGGTGGCGGGGGCCATGATCGTGGCGGCATCGACATGAGATCGTGGCGGCATCGAAATGAGGAGGACCACATGACCAGGGCTGCGTCGACTCCACGGTTGCGAGATGATGGGGCGGAAGCCATCGCACGGCCGGTCATGGTGCAGCGCTGGGCCGACGTCACCTTCCTTCACTGGCGTTATGAACCCGAGGTCGTGCAAGCGCTGCTGCCCGACGACATCACGGTCGAGACCTTCGACGGATCGGCCTGGGTGGCACTTGTGCCGTTCCGCATGGAGGACCTCGGCCTCCCCGGTCTGCCCCCGGTGCCGGGCTGGGGTACCTTCCCCGAGATCAACGTACGGACCTATGTCCGCCACGGCCCCCATCGGGGAGTCTGGTTCTTCTCCCTCGATATCGATTTGCTGGCTCCCACCGTGGTGGCTCGAACCGTCTACGGGCTCCCCTACTGCTACGGGCGGGCCGAACACGTTCGGGTCGGCGATGTGATCGTGAGCACCGGGCGCCGCCGCTGGCCCCGGCCGGCCGCCCACGAGCCCCAGCGGCAAGCCGGTCTCGAGCTGGCGGTGGAGATCATCGACCGAGACGACGGCCCCGTCGATCCCGAGCCCTTGGATCGGTTCCTCACCGACCGATGGAAGCTGCTCACGGCGAGCAGGCGGGGTACTGTGCGCTACGGCCGGGTCGACCACGATCCCTGGCCCCTGTACCGGGGTCGGCTCCGCCACCTGGACGAGTCACTGGTGGCGGCGGCCGGGCTTCCCGCTCCGAGCGGAGATCCCAACGTGATGTGGGCACCCTCGGTTGACGTCCGGGTTGATCGACCCCGCCGGGCGTCGTAACACTCGCCGGGATCGGTCCCGGCCGAACGATCAGGCTAAAGAACCTCTCGCTGCAACCGATCATCACCCCAGGTGGGTTCAGGCCGGTCCGAGAGGAACGTTGTGCACGACGATGATGGCAGTGAGGGGCTCAGAATCGGCTTCGTCACGGCCTTCCCGCCCGGCAGGAACAGCCTGAACGAGTTCGGGTGGCACTGCGTGACCAACCTTGCCGCCAAACCCGAGGTGGCGGAGATCGTACTTTTCGCCGACCAAACCGACGAGGGCCCGCCGAGTCCCGTGTCGGGAGTCGAGGCCAGGACCGCCTGGCGTTTCAACAGTGCTCTGAACCCTCTCAGAATCGCGTGGCACGTGGGTCGATCCCGGCCCGACGTTGTCATGTTCAACCTTCAGTTCGCCACCTTCGGAGACACCAAGATCGCCGGCGGGTTGGGTCTTCTGACCCCCCTGGTGCTGCGGCTCATGAAGGTGCCGACGGTCGTGATACTCCATAATCTCGTCGAGAACGTCGACATGCAGGATGCGGGGTTTGCCCGGTCATCGGTGATGGCTCGACTGCTCAAGGGGGCCGGCACCGCCCTGACCAAGGCCATACTCCGAGCCGACTATGTGGCGCTGACCATTCCCCGCTATGTCGAGTTGCTTCGCTCCAAATACGGCAGCGACAACGTGCTGCTCGCTCCTCACGGTGCCTTCGACGAGATCGACGAACCGACCTACGAACCGCCCCCCGGCACCAGGAAGGTACTCGCCTTCGGTAAGTGGGGAACCTACAAGACGGTCGAGATCCTCATCGAGGCGTACCGCGAACTGCTGGAGCGGGGCTATGACGACGTGGGGATCGTCATCGCCGGAACCGACAGCCCGAACTCGCCCGGCTATCTGGCCGGGGTTCAGGCCGATTGTGCCGATCTGGCCGACGTGACGTTCCCCGGCTACGTCGCCGAGAACGATGTGCCTCGACTCTTCACCGAATCCGCCGTCACGGTCTTCCCCTACACATCGACAACCGGTAGCTCCGGTGTCCTCCACCAGGCCGGAAGCTTTGGTCGATGTGCCGTGCTTCCCTCCATCGGCGACTTCATCGAAGTCATCGAGGAGGAAGGATTCGTGGGTGAGTACTTCGAGCCCGGCGATGCCGGCAGCCTGGCCGATGCCCTGGCCAAACTGCTCGACGACGACCGGCTCCGCCTGGAACAGGGCCGTCGCAACTTCGCCGCCGCCTCCGGGATCCCCATGGCCGAGGTCATGGATTGGCATCTGTTCCACATGCAGCGGATTCTCGACCAGCGGGCTCGGAAGTGAACAAGATCGACACCGCCCACGCTCCGGCGCCGACGGCCGAAGCACTTGGCTTGACCTCGGGCTCCGAGGAACTGGAGCGCTACCGAACGTGGGCCACGACATCGCTCGGTGTCGATCCGGTGATCTCGGTCGTGATCCCGGCCTTCAACGAGGAGGAACGTATCCTCCCGACCATTGGTGCCATCGCCTCACATCTGTGCAGTAGGGGGGAACCGTGGGAACTGATCATCAGCGACGATGGAAGCACGGATCGTACCCGTGAGATCGTCGGTGAGCTCGGTCTCGCCAACACCACAGTGATCGAGACTGCCGTGAACACCGGAAAAGGCGGTGCCGTCCGCCGCGGCGTGCAGGCGGCACGCGGCCACTACATTCTCTTCGCCGACGCCGACCAGGCAACGCCGATCGAACAGTTCGGCCTTCTTCTCGATCCCGTCCGCTCCGGCGAGGCCGACATCGCCGTCGGCTCACGGGCCGCCACCGGTGCCGACGTAATCGGCAAATCGCGTGGTCGGCGACTTCTGTCGGAAGGCCTCCGACACATCGTACGCATCGGCTTCGGCCTATCCCATCACGACACGCAATGCGGTTTCAAACTGTTCAGCCGGGATGCCGCCGACCGCCTCTTCCCGGTTCAGCGGATCAACGGTTTCTCGTTCGATCTCGAGCTGCTTTTCATTGCCAGCCGCTCCGGGCTTCGGGTCACCGAGGTTGCAGTCAGATGGTTCGACTCGCCCGGGTCAACGGTCCAGGGTGGGCGCGACACTGTGCGATTCCTGCGAGATCTGGGCCGAATCCGTCTGAATGACGCACTCGGCCGCTACGGCGGAGCATGCCGGCCGACGGCGGGGCAGACAGAAGGAGACTGACCGTGCATCTCGACATCGAGACCGTGGGAACCGGCAATCAGGTGTCAATGGTTCTCGCCGGACGATTCGACGCTCACGAGGCCGACCCGGTTCTGACCGGGCTCAATCGGCTGCTCGACAACGGTGCCAGGATCATCGGGCTCGACCTGCAAAAGGTCGAGTTCATCGACTCCACCGGCCTCGCCGTGTTGACCAGAGTCATGAAGCGGGCCCGGGAACTGGGGGGTGACCTGGTTCTGGTCGCCCCGTCCACGCCGGTCCGCGTCATCCTGGAACTCACCGCGCTCGACCGAGCATTCGTCATTCGAGATTCCGGTCCCGGTGTTCCCCTCGACCGCTGACCAAGCAATGAGTGTGGACCAATCGACCACCGTGCTCCACGTCCTTCCTGCCGTGTTCAACGACATCCGGGAGGAGCTGGACCACATCTCCGGGGCCTGGCTGGCCGCCGGGGCCGAGTGTGTCCTCGTCGATCGTGCCGGTCTCCACTTCCTGCTCGCCGGCAACCCAACCTGGAGTTCGTCCCGTGTCGAGGCCGACCTCGAAGTCTTCGACCCGGTGGCGACATTGGTCGTCGAGGGCGTCGGGCCGGGCTGGGCCCAGACCCGCCTGTCGGCCGACGCTCGCATGTTGGATCGACTTGCCACCACCAGATCCCAGTTGTCCCACACGACCGCGGCGTTGGTGGAAGCCAATGATCAGGCCTTGGCCTTCCACCGATTGGCCACGAGCTCGACGACATCACTTGGGCTCGTCGACATCATGCACGACCTTGCCGACGAGGCCCACCGGCTGACCGGTGCGCCGGCAATCGCCATTCTGGCTCCCGACTCCCCCATCGTGCTGGCGGGCGACCACGATCTGGGCAAGACCCTTCTCGACATGGTCCATGCCGAGGCCATGTCCGAATCCGGCGTGATCCGTCGGGTTTCGAGTGGCCTGACCCACGACGTGCTGGTCACCCCGATAGGCCATGACGAACCGGGCCTCTTGATCGTGGCCGGTCCGGCCGATGGCCGCATTCACAGCCCGACCCGCAAGCTGGCGGCGGCCATCGCCGGTCATCTCGGCGGGCTGATGAAGCGTGCCCGGTCCCACCAACAGGAACTGGCCGACGCCAGACTGCGTCATGAGGTGGAAGCGGCGTCGTTCCTTGCCGCCCAGGTTCTGCCCCGTCGCAGCCCGGCCGTTCCCGGACTCGACCTGTACGCTCGAAACCAACCGGCTCGGTTGGCCAGCGGCGACTACTACACCTGGACCATGACCCGACACGGACTTGTGTTCGCGGTCGGTGATGTCTCGGGCAAGGGCCTCCCGGCCGCTCTGGTCATGACGATGTTGTCGACGGCCACCACCGCCGCCGCCCACCGTGACAACACCGGGAATCCGGCGGTGATCCTTGCCGAAATCAGTGCCGACGTGTACGACTATCTGTCCGATTCGGGCGTGTTCGTCACAACCGTCATCGGTGTGTGGGAGCCGGAGTCCGGCGTCGTGTCCATCGTCAACGCCGGCCATTCGCCCGTTCTGTTCAACCAGCAGGGCTGCGTCGAGCCGGTTCCACCCCACGTGCCGCCTCTCGGCGTGCTGCCCGACGTCAGCGCCAACGCCGTATCGTTCGAACTAGTACCGAATGATCTTCTGCTGATCGGATCGGATGGGTTGGTGGAACAGGCTGACGGCGACGGTCTTCAGTTCGGACAGGATCGTTTGGCCGGGGCTGTGGCCGCCAACCAAGGGCGAACGGCGGCCGAGCTGGTCGAGAAGCTGTTCGTGCTGGTGGAATCCCACTGCGGCCCACAACCGCAGGACGATGATCGCACCCTTTTGGTGGTACGTCGGACGGGGGCGAGACGGTGAGGCTCCGTGATCCGGTGGAACTCGTCCTGCCCGCCACCACGTTGTCGACCCGGATCATCGGGCCCTGGTTGAAGGCCGTACTCGAAGTCGGCCATGGGCCGGAGCTGGCGACCGACCTGGGATCAAGAGCCGAGCTGGCCCTGGTCGAGCTGTGCAACAACGTCGTAGTGCACGGATACGGGGAGGAGGGTGGCCGTATAGGCCTGGTCGCCCGAGTCGACGACGACGGTCTCACGGTCACCGTTGTGGACTCCTGCCCTGAGTTCGATCCCGCCACGGTGGCCGAACCCGAGCAGGTCCAGGTCCACGGATACGGCCTCATGATCATACGGAAACTGACCGATGGGTTCGATGTCGGCCGCGAAGACGGCAGGAACCGGTGGCGGTTGCGGTTTACCACCTCGCAACCGACCCAGGTCGGGCCAGGAAGCGAAAAGAGGATTGCACATGGAGATCCGTAGCACGAGTTCCACCATCACGGTTGGACGAGTTATCGTCGACGGTCGCCTCGACGCCACCAGCGCACCGGATCTGCGACGTGCCCTCACCGACCATGTGGACCGAGGCATCGTCGATCTCGTCGTCGACCTGGCCGCCGTCACCTTCATCGACTCGGCCGGTCTGGCCGCCCTGGTCAGTGGGATGAAGCGCTTGAGGCAGGACGGCGGCGACCTCAGACTGGTTCGACCGGCGACGGCCGACGCGTTCCGGGTGTTCGAATTGACCCGATTCGATCGGGTCTTTCGTTTCACCGAAGCCAACTAGACCGGCGGCGCCGACCGTGTCCAGAACCACAGTTCTCGTCGTCGACGATGATGATGTCACCCGCCTCGTGCTCCGCCATCAGCTGGGCAGACTCGGACACGACGTGATCGAGGCCGGCGGCCCGGTCGAGGCACTCGCCATCCTGTCGGGCACGCGGGTGGATCTGATCATCAGCGATCACGACATGCCGGGGATGAGTGGACTCGAGCTCCGCGGGCGCCTCGGCCCCGACCTCGGCGTACCATTCGTCCTGTTGACGGGGTTCGCCGATGCCGACGAGCTCGGCGGCGCGACCGGCGCGTTGAGTACGACAGCGGCCTTCCTGACCAAGCCGGTGTCGAGTCCGGCTCTCGGCACCCTACTCACCCGACTACTCTCCGAGGAGGCGCCGGATGCCGAGGACTCCTGATCCTCGGACACCGCTCGGGGTGGCGGCCCGGCAACCAGTGTCCGGTGCTGTCCTCGTTGTCGAGGACAGCACCGAATCGCAGCTTGTGGTGGCAGCCCAGTTGGAACACCTCGGCTACGAGTTCGAGATCGTGGACAATGGCGAGGCGGCGCTCGATGCCCTGGGACGATCCCGGTTTTCGATTGCGCTGGTCGACTGGCATCTGCCCGGGATGGACGGTCTCGAGATGATTCGTCGCCTTCGGGAAAGGGAACGACGACATGACCGACCCAGAACCTCGGTTGTGTCGCTGACCGCACGAAGCATGCCCGGTGACATCGAGGCCTGCCTGTCGGCCGGCGCCGACGAGCATCTGGCCAAACCGGCAGGCCTCGCCGAGCTCGGGAGCGTCCTGCGCCGATTCGGGAACGAGTCAACCGACCATGAGTCGGCCACCCCGGACACCACCGGGCCCGGTCCATCCACCGGCCAGGTCATCGACACAGCCACCCTCGATCGGTTGCTGGCCGACATCGGCGACGCCGACGTCTTCCGTACGGTGGTTCGCACCTACCTCGACCAAATGCCACAGCGGCTCGCCACCTTGGCCCAGGCCCGGCGGCAAGGAGCCCAAGCCGTTCTGAGCGCGGCCCATTCACTGAGGGGAACCAGCGCCACCCTCGGCGCGTCGAGACTGACCGAGACGGCGGCGACATTCGAGGCCGATGCCAGGCTGGGTCGCTGCGGTTCGCCCGACGCGCTGCACGAGCTCGAACAGTTGGCTCGACTCACCTCTCAGGCCATGGAGCAGTTCATCGATGCGATTGGAGCCGAACGATGAAGGGTGTGTTGTTCAATGTCGTTCAAGAGGTGGTTGAGGAGACCTACGGCGAGGACACATGGGATGACCTGTTGGACGACGCCGGACTCGAAGGCGCCTATACCGCCCTTGGCGACTACCCCGACCACGAGTTGGTAGCACTGGTCGCCGCTGCGTCACTCAGAACCGGACTCGGCCCGGACGCCGTGCTCCGGACCGTCGGTCGTCTCGCCTTACCAAGGCTTCTGGATCGTCTGCCCCCGACGGTACCGCTGGCCGACGAACCGATGGCGTTTGTCCGCAGTGTCAACGACATCATCCATCCCGAGGTTCTCAAGCTGTATCCGGCCTCACACCCCCCGGTCTTCGACTGTAAGGACGACGGCGACGGTCTGATGGTCCGCTACCGATCGACCCGTAGGCTTCCGGATCTCGCTCATGGCTTGTTGGAGGCCGTGGACGACCACTTCGAGCAATCGGTTTCCGTCGAGCGCATCGCCGACGACGACGAAGCCAACGCCGTGTTCCTCGTCCGGGTCGGCGAAGCGTGAACCGTGCCGGCGAGCCGGGCGACGAGGCCGATCGGCTACGTCGCCTGGAGCGTCGGCTCCAACGGGAGCGTACCGCCCGCCGGACGGCGGAGCAGATCGCCGAATCGCGTACCCGAGACCTCTATGAGGCGAACCGCGATCTCGATCAACAGATCATGGAACGCACGGCCGAACTGGACCGGGCACTGGTGGCCGCGACACGAGCCAGCGAGACGAAGTCGGCATTTCTGGCCGAGATGAGCCATCAACTGAAGACGCCACTGAATGGGCTGATCGGCATGCTCGAGTTGGTCGACCTCGACACGGTGGACGACTGCAACTCGGAGCGATTGACGGTGGCCGTGCACTCCGCGAGACGGCTCGAACGGCTCATCTCCCGCCTGATCGTGTACTCCGATCTCGATGGTGCCGACCTCACCCGCTCGCCCCGCCATCGGTCAGTCGTTGACGTGGTTTCCGATCTCCACGACCGATGGAGCGGCGACTGTCTTCAGGTCGGTCAGCTGCTCAGCGTCGAGGAGATCATGGAGGCCGATATCGTCGTGGCTCATCCCCCATTGGACCTGGCGCTGGACGAGGTCATGAGCAACGTGGTGAATCACGCCGGGCGAGGAGCCGTCCGGATTCAAACCCGGCTTGTCCAGGCTGAGCGAACAGATGAGGTCGCACCCCACGACGTCGTCCTCCGGATTCTCGATCCCGGCCCTGGACTGCCGGCTGAGTCGACCGTCGAGGTCGATTGTCTTGCTCCCGGCGATCCGACCAGGACGGCCGACCGCCCGGCCGGGCTGGGTCTGGCCCTGATCGACGCTGCGGTGCGGGCCCTGGGCGGGAATTGGGGCCCGGTCATCGAGGGGTACCAGAACGGCGTGGCCATCCGACTGAGGGCTGCCGTTCCGGCCGAGTCAGCCTGACTCGTCGCCGTCCTCCGGGAGCTCGGCAGTCGCTCGAGAACGAATCACGGCGCCGCACGCCAGCACGATCAGCACGGTGGCGAACAGGTGGGCTTCCCGTCCGCCGACCCCACTCGGATTCGGTGTGACCAGGGCATCAACCCCCATGAGTTCGAGCAGCTCGTCCTGGGTCAGGTCGGCGTGGGCGTCGTTGGCCACACTGTCGACACCATCGGCCAGGCCACGGCGAACCGAGACGGACTCCGAACAGTCGAGGTCTCCGATGTCGTCCACGACGACGACGTCGTCGGGTATGGACAGATCCTGATACTCGTTCTCGGGAATGAGCAGGACGCCTTCAACCAGCATCGGATTCTCGTCCAGTTTGTCCAGGACCACCACGTGAGCGCCGGCAGTCACCTCGACGACACCGAGATCGTGATAGACGAGTCGCAGGTTGACCGGCACGAGCTCGTTCGGGATCAGATCCTCCAGTTCGGCCGCCGAATACCGGGCACCATCGGTGGCCATTCGGTCCGGCTCGTAGATGATCGACGACTCGTAAAGCCGAAGGGCGTCGTCGGGTGAACGCAACTCCAGGTAACGGTCGAGCTCGATCGACTCGCTCCCCACATGAAACCGATTCGCCGTGGCGGCCCCCCGCAGGAGCAGACGGTAACGGTTCGATTCCGGGACGCTGATCGGGACTTTGAGCTCGGTTGATCTCGGCACACCGACAAATGAGCCGGTCAGTGTGCCGAACAGCCCGGGAGTGATCATCTCATTGCGGTTCCATTTGGTGTCGGAGAAGAAAAGGTAGAGCCTGAACATGGGCGACAGGTAGTAGGCGCTGGAAACGACATCGGGATTGAAGGCGAATGTCCTGGAGCTTGGAGCGAAGAAGTGATCCAAGTTGTTCCGGGCCCAGAGGCTGACGGCTGCGCTGTTCACATCGGTGGCCACCAGGTTCACCGTGGAGCCGTCGGCCACGGCGCCGTCAAAGCCGGCCAGGTAGTGGAAGTCGTAGCAGCGGCTCAGGTTCAGCCGGGCGAAGACGGCGTCCAGATAATCCTTCCAACTGGTATCGAACAGCAGGATCTCCCTTTGGGCCGCCGCAGGGTCCGACAGCCGGTACAACACGAAGCTGTTGTTCTCGAACACGGTCTCCACATACTCGGGCTGTGACTCGATCTGTTCACGCAGATACGTCTCGAGTTCGGGTAGGTACTCGGCCCCGACACCCCGATTGTCCTCGATCTGCTTGTTGAGCACGATGTAGTCGAGACCGATGTCCCGAGCGATGTTCAACCACCAGTCCTGCTGGTAGTACAGCGACCGGAGCAGCAAGAAGAACTGGAACTTGTTCTCCGAATCACCGGTGAGGCCGTAGTAGAAGCTGGGCTCGTCCAGATAGTAGATGTAGAACTTGTCGATGAACTTGTGCGGTACACCGTCGGGACCGATGACCAGCTTGGCCGTTTCGGTCGGGGGCAGGACCACGGTCTTCCCTTGGGGGAGATCTTGGAGGGCGTTCTTTAGTTCCTTGAGCTCAACGACCGGATAGGCGGAGAAGAACCCGTTGAAGTCACCCGAGCCGTAGACCGAACGGTAGGGCGCATTGGACAGGAACGGGACGAAGAAGACCGAGCCGACGGCCACGGCCAGGGCGACATAACCGGGACGCACCCGCTGGTCGAGACCGGCGGTCCCGCGCCGAGCCTCGACCCGAAGGTGTAGGCGATCGGCCGCCCATGCCAGCGGCAGCGCCATCAACAGGGGTCCCAGCATGAACAGGATCAACTGAAAACGGTGGGGGAAGCGAAGAACCTGGACGATGGTGCTGCTGGCCGTCAGCGCCAGGTCACCAATCGGTGATTCGGTGGCGTACAACGCCCTGGTGACCGCCGACAGCGATCGATGGAAGGTGGGAAGCCAGGTCGGTTCCCCGTAACCGACCGTGGCCCAGATGGCGAATGCGGTATTGGCATAGACGACACCGAGAAGTTGGCGGTGGGGTCGGCTCCGGAACAGGGATCGGCGGACACCGGGCACGGCGATCGGGATGAAGATCAGAGCCATGTACACGATATTCGAGACGCGGGGAACCTTGGCCAGATAGTCGCCGAATAGGATCTTGTCCATTATCCCGGCCAGATCCCACGACAGCAGGTGGACCAGCGACACCGACGCATCCCGGATGAAGTAGTAGTCGCCGGGCACGGTCTCGGAGAGGTTGGGAATCCCACGGAGGGCGATGAACTTGACGAACAGCCCGTACGGGACGATGGCCACGGAGACCAGCAGCATCATGGCCACTGCACAACGGCCGGTTGTGGTGTTCAGGAATCGTCGCAGCCGGCTCGACCACCATTCACGACCATTGGCCCCGACACCGGGCAATTCCTGCGGCCGACGCACCATCCGGACAAGTCGTCCGGGCCCGCCACGGCGAATCCACCGAGCCAGTTCACCGAGCAGGAGGGTCGTGATACCCAGTGAAAGGAACAGGGCGAAGAGAATCAGGTAGTGGACGGCCGGGTTGAGCAGTGTGACCAGACAGGACAGCACCATACGGCGGGCCCACCTGTCGTGGCGGAACAACAAGGCGTCGAGCATGACGAAGGCGCTGACCGACATCAGCATCAGGCCCAGCACCAAGGTGTAGAAATGGGTGACCTTGGCGTAGACCATGATCATGTAGATCAAGCCGGTGGGAAAGACAGTGCCGAGATAGACGGCGTGGGTCGACAGGGAACGGAACACTCGGGCCATGAACCACGAGGTGATCAGGTAGGCACTCCAGACGATGGACGGAATCACCAACAGGACGGCAAAAGGCAGAACCTGGTAGTGACGGAGCCACGTACTGAGAAACGAGTACCGCACCCGGAACTCGTAGCCGTTGGTCAGTTGGGAGTACTCGCCCCTGGCCTGATCCAGGAGTTGGCTGGTCGGGTTGAAGAACGGCACCAGCTCGTCCCCGACCAGAATTCGCTTGCCACCGAGGATGTCGGGGATGGCGAGAATCACTTCTCGAAAGATCCACCAGGAACCGAGGAAATAGAAGACCCCCACCCCCAGCGCGATCCGGTGGTGGGTGGCCAGCCGGCCCTTCCACCACCGTGCCGCGGTCTCCGATTCATCCGCCGGGCGCTCGGCCGACGATCCCGCCGGTTCGGCCCGGTGGGCCATCAGACCTCGGACAGGACTGGAGACCGTGCTGCCGGCCATCCGCTTCGATCGGGACGTCTGAGCCAGCCTCGAACATCGCCGAAGTAGTCCGAGGCCTCAGCTCGAAGGCCGGTGGCACGATGGGCCAGCCGACCACCCTCGCCGATGGCGTTGTCCATGGTGTCCAGGATCACGTCGGCCAACGAGGTTGGATCGAACGGCCGGTTGATGTCGACGGCCCGATCGTTCAGACTCAACTGTTCCACCAGCTCTCGAACCTTGACGTCATACATCAGGGCAACACTTGCCCGTCCCAGCGTCGCGGCGATGACCAGGGCATGCAGGCGCTCGGCGACCAGGACGTCGCAGTCGGCGATGATCCGGCCCACCTCGGCGTGATCCCTCGGATGATGGACGACCGACACGATGTCGGGAACGCGGCTCAGGAACTCCTCCAGAACCAGAAGATCGTGGTGCTCCTTGAATCTGCTCTGCATGGGCAACGCATGGAGTTCGATCGGCGTTTTGGTCGCCACCAGGCGAAGAGCCTGTTCCAGAAGATCGAGGAAGAGCTCCCAGTTCTCGCCGTTCTCGATGTCATAGTTCAGGTTCAGGGCGATCGGCACCCGTCGACCGCCATCGGTCGACTCCGACGATTCCGCCGACCGCCGGGAGGCGAACACCTCGGGCTCGTTGACCCAGACGGCGTCGGGCACACGCCGCAACTTCTCGGGACGGCAGCCAAGCATCCGGCAGGTGTGAAATGACCGCTGGTCCCTGACCGATACCAGGCTGGCGAGAGAGAGGATCCATCCCGCCAGCCGGCGTCCCGTCTTCGTTGTGATCGGCCCGACACCGATATTGCTCATGAGGACGGGGCGACGGGCCACCAGGCGACAGAAGCCGACGATGGCCAGAACCATGCACAAGGTGGCATAGCGCCATCGACCGGTCGACGGGTAGAGCTCCTTCACGATCGATCCGCCGCCGAAGATGACCACATCACTCGCCCATAGGCGGCGAATCAGCGCGAGCTTGCCGTCAGCCGTGTCGAAGACGTCGACATGGAACCGATCGGCAAGGCCGGCCGCGGTTTCGTCCGGTGCGTACGAATTGACCGAGTACCGGTGTTCGGGACCGAGCTGAGAGAGGAAGGTCTCGAGCAGGAGTTCATCGCCCAGGTTGAACTGACCGTGTGTGCCCAAAAAGACGATCCGCTTTCGGGCTTCCTCATCCATGACGGCTCCTCGCTTCCTGACACACGGGTTCCGTTCTTCTGTCGACCCGAATCGACCGGACTTGATCTGCTGCGGTCAAGTTCGAGTCGTCATGTTCCGAGAAACCTATGAGGTCCTCGGCTCGGAGGAGGCGGCGTATGGACCAGGTCGAATCCATCGATAGTGGTGCTCGTCCCGACCGGACCAGTGGTCGGGCGCTCCTGAGCGGTGGCGCGCTCCTGGCGCTGGCCATGTTGGGGGCCAACGGCGGCAACTATGTCCTGAATCTGCTTCTGGGCCGATGGCTGAGTCCGGCGGAGTTCGCCGACGCCAATCTGATGGTGACCTTGATGCTGTTGGTCACGGCGGTGGCGGCACCACTGCAGCTGGTGGCGGCCCGCTATGTCGGCATGCACGACGCGGCCGGAACGCTCGACCAGGGGGCGGCCGTGGTCTCATGGCTCTACCGCCGGGCGGCCATGGGCGGGCTGCTCCTGGCGATTGTCATCGGCGGACCGGCACCCCTTTGGCGCACTGTCTTCAATACCGCCAGCCCCTGGCCCTTCGTGCTGCTCGCCGTCGGAATGCCGGCCTATCTGACCCAGGCCGTCCGCCGGGGCACCCTCCAAGGACATCTCCGGTTCGGGCCCCTGGCTGCGAGCTTCCTCGCCGAGATGTTCGGGCGGCTCGGGGTGGCCGCCGGTCTGGTCGCCGCCGGTTACGGGGTCTCCGGCGCCACGGCCGGGCTCTCGGCCTCGTTCATCGTCACCTGGGTGGTGGTTCGGATCCTGCAGCCTCCGGCGCCGGGGGGATCACTGGGCAGGGAGGCCGTACGCGATCTTCGTCGCTACATGGCTCCTACCGCGGTTTTCCTGATCGGCCAGATCCTCATCAACAACGGCGACGTGTTGGTGGTGAAGATGGCGTTTCCCGGAGAGGCCGCAGGCGTGTACAGCGCAGTGGCCCTGATGGGACGAGCCGTGTTCTTCCTGTCGTGGTCGGCGGTGGCGACGCTGTTCCCGGCGGTCGCTCACCGGGAAGCAAGCGGATCCGACACCGACACCCTCCTGGTCGGCGGCCTGGCCGTCGTCGGCACAGCCTGCGGCGGCATGGTCGCTGCCGCCGCCCTCTTCGGCGACGTGTTGTTTCGCTCGATCCTCGGCCCGGAGTACGCGGCGGCGGAGTCGATGTTGGTCAGCTATGCGACGGCAACGTCGCTCTTCGCCGTTGCCAACCTGGTGGTCACCCACCAGCTCTCCATGGGCAGAACGGTCCAGAGCCACCTCCTGGTCATGGGCGCGGTTGGACAGACGGTGTCGGTCATCGTGGTACGAGCATCCATGGCGGCAGTGGTCAACGCCCAGGTACTGGCAATGTCGGCCCTCGCCGCCGTGCTGCTCGGCTCCGTCCTGTTCGAGATCCGAGCCCGGCCTACGACCCTTGGGTCGTAGGCCGGGCGTCAGTCCCCGACAGTTGCCTCGGCTCCCCGACAGAACCCACGGCCCACAGGCCGGCCCCGGCCCGGCACACCATCCCTGCGCCCACGCAGGGCCGACGTCCAACAAATACGACTGCAGGGCTCGACGGTGGGCGCGATAGTGGATCCATGGACGAGCCCGCACCGGCCATCGAGACCGACAACCTGCAGCGCACCTTCACCGTGGGCCGGCGGAGCCGACGAAGGACGATTGAGGCGGTCACCGGTATCAGCTTCGCCGTCCGGCCCGGTGAGCGATTGGCCTTCATCGGCCCGAATGGTGCCGGCAAGTCAACGTCGATCAAGATGCTGACCGGAATCCTCCACCCCACCGGGGGCGCAGCCCGGGTCCTCGGACTGGTGCCGTGGAACGACCGCCTGGCCCTGACCCGCCGTATCGGGGCCCTGTTCGGGCAGCGATCACAGCTGTGGAACGAGCTGCCGCCCCGGGACGGCTACCGCATGTTGGGCGCCATTCACGGACTGGACACAGCGACACTCGAGGCCAACGTGTCCGATCTGGGGGAACGATTCGCCGCCGCCGACCTTTTCGACCAGCCGGTGCGGACCCTGTCACTGGGCCAACGCATGCGGTGTGAACTGGTGGCCTGCCTGCTCCACCGCCCTGCCATCGTCTTCCTCGATGAGCCCACCATCGGTCTCGACCTGGTGGGCAAACAACAGTTCCGGGACATGCTGGTCGAACTCAATGAGACCCTGGGCGTCACCGTCTTCCTGACCAGCCATGATGTGGCCGACATCGAACACGTGGCCCACCGAGCCATTGTGGTCAACCACGGCGAGATCATTCACGACGACACGGTGGCCGCCATGCGTCGCAGCCTGCTGCGGACCAAGCGCATCGAGGTCACGTTCGACCATGCCATCGATACCACCGAACTCGGCCGCCGTCTGGCCCGCGACCTCGGCACCGGCGTGACCATGACCGGGCCCGGGATCCGGCGGGAGCCGAAGGCATCGGCCACGAGCACGGCCACGGTCGAGGTCGACACCGGACGGCACCGCATCCGAACCGTGCTCGACCACATCCTGGTCGACGGCCGGGTGGTGGATTTGACCGTCGTCGACCCACCTCTGGAGCAGGTGATCGGCGAGATCTATCGACGTCCCACCGCCGGGGATCGGTCGTGATCACCGTGCCGCGCCCGGTGGCACCGCCGGAGGGATCGGCGGTGCGTCCGGCCGCCCTGGTCGCCGCCTTTGCCACCCAGCTCCGGGTCTACCGCCGGGCCCCGACGGCGCTGCTGGTTCACAGCGTCTTCTATCTCATGGTCACCGCGGTGCTGTCGGGACTGTGGCGGGTGGCGGTGGCGGCCACCGGCGGGACCATGGCCGGCTACGATCCCACCGCCATCGTCTGGTACATCACCACCACCGAGGCCGCCATTCTCGGCGTCCGCCAGCGTCTCATCGAGGACGAAGGGGAGGAAATCGTGTCGGGTCGGATCGAGCTCGACCTGTTGCGCCCGGCCGCCGTGTTTCCCCTCAAGTACGCGGCCCAGCTGGGCGAGGCCGGACCCAAGCTGATCTGCAGCATCGTAGTCGGCGTGACCTGGGCCCGACTGTTCGGCGGGGCCATCGCCGATGCCGGAGCATTGGCCCTGGCCGGTCTGGCCCTGGTACTGGCCGTTCTGGTCAATGTCGCCGCCCAATTGGCGATGGTGGCCCTCAGCTTCTGGCTCCACGACGTCAAGAGCACCTGGTTTCTGTACCAGAAGCTGGTGTTCGTGCTCGGCGGCATGTTGTTGCCCCTGGAAGTGTTGCCGGCGACGGCTCAGACCGTGGCCAAAGCGCTGCCGTTCATGGCCATGGCCTACGTTCCCGGTCGGCTGGCCGCCGGCCACGTCGAGCTGGGGCTGCTCGGACTGCAGGCGTTGTGGCTGGTGGTCATGGTCACGGCCGCCGCCGTCGGTTACCGAGTCGGGCTGGCCCGGATGGTGAGGCACCGGTGACGGCGACACGTTCCATTACGACGACCGCTGCCACGACGACCATCCGGGGCCTGGCCACCACCTTCGGCTGCTCGATTCGTGAGACCATGGCCAACCGGCGGGGTTTCGCCCTCCAGATCTCCGTGATGGTGGTCAACGATCTTGTGTGGCTGCTCTTCTGGCTGCTGTTCTTCGATCGCTTCGGCTCCATCCGGGGCTGGACCTTGGATGACATGGTCGTGCTGCTGGCCGTCCTGACCATGTCGGTTGGCACCGTGCTCGGGCTCTTCGGCAACGCCCGCCGCATCGCCGTGCTGATCTCCGACGGCACCCTGGACGCCGCCCTGGCCCTGCCGGTGCCGGCCCTGCCCTATCTGCTGGTCCGACATGTCAATGTGTTGTTCGTGGGCGACATGGTCTACGGGATCGTCCTCTTCCTGGCCCTGGGTCGGCCCACGCCGGCCCGGCTCGCCGTCTTCGTGGCGGTCTGTGCGTTCTCGGCCCTGCTGTTCGGAGGCTTCCTGGTGTTGGTCGGTTGCTCGGCCTTCGCCGTTGGTCGAAGCGAGGTCGGCGACCTCGGGTTCAATGCCATCACCCTCTTCGCCTCCTACCCGGTCGATGTGTTCGCCGGTCCGACCAAGTTGTTCCTCTATGCCGTGGTGCCGGCCGGTTTCGTCTCGACCGTGCCGTCCCGGCTGGTCGACGAATTCGATCCGCGGTGGGCCCTTGCCCTGGCCGGCCTCTCGATCGGGGTGGCGGCGCTGGCCCGACACGCCTTCGCCCGTGGCCTCCGTCACTACACCAGCGGGGCCGTCTGGACGGCTCGCTGACTCACTACCATCGTCGATGACCCCCCCTCTCATGGCCACCGGCCGGAAGGATCGTAAACCGATGCAGCTGTTCGAAATGGAAACCGAAGCCACCATGAGCAGGGAGGAGGCGGCCGACCTGCTTCGTGAACTGGCCGACTCCCTGGCCCGCCACAACGAGATCTCGTTCAAGCGGGAGGGCCTGCAGTACCGTCTGAAGGTCGCCGACCAGGTCGAGGTCGAGGTGGAGATCGAGGTGGCCACCGGCGACGACGGTGAGAACAGCATCGAGATCGAGCTCAGCTGGTGACGGCGACCGCCCGGAAACCGTCGATGAACCACGTCCTGCGCGCCCGACGCCGTCGATGAGCCGATTCGTCGTACTCCTACGAGGCATCAACGTGGGTGGACACAACAAGGTGCCCATGGCCGAGCTTCGAGACGCCCTGGGCCGGCCCGAGCACGGATTCGACGCCATTTCGACCTACATTCAGTCCGGCAACATTGTGCTCGACACCCCGGAGCACAACGAGGCGGAGGTGGTGACCACGGTGCACGATGTCGTGGCCGACCGGTTTGGCCTGGACATTGCCGTGGTGGCCCGAGCGGCGCAGACCTGGCCCGACATCCTGGGCGCCAACCCGTTTCCCGAAGCCGAGGCCGACCCCAAGCGCCTCCACGTCTTCCTGTGCGACGAGCAACCCGACGGTGCCCGGCTGGCCGAGTTCGACCCATCGGGCTACGAACCGGACCGGTTCCGGGCCGACGGCCGTCAACTCTACGTGTGTTACGACCGGGGAGCGGGTACCTCCAAGCTGACCGGGGCGCTGCTCGAACGAAAGCTCGGGGTGAGGGCCACCGCCCGCAACTGGGCCACCATGCTCACATTGTCGGAGATGCTCAGCCGGACAGTCTGAACATCCAACCGGCCAATCCGACCGACCATCACAACCAAGACCCCTGGGACCGACGGAGGCGAACCGTGTCCGAGTTACGACTGCAGAACCTGGATCGCATCGACAACGGTCACTTCGACGTGGCCATCATCGGCGGCGGTATCAACGGAGCGGTGGCGGCCGCCGCCCTCAGCGGCCGCGGGGTCAAGGTCATGGTCATCGACCGAGGTGATTGGGCGGCCCAGACCAGCCAGGAGTCGTCGAACCTGGTGTGGGGCGGTTTCAAGTACATGGAGAGCTACGAGCTCATCCTGGTCCGAAAGCTGTGCATGAGCCGCAACCGGCTCATGAGGGCCTATCCGGCCAACATCCAGGAGATCGGCTTCCTGGCCGCCATGGGCAGCACCGCCCCGTTCCCCCAATGGCTGGCCGGCGTTGGTTCCGTGGCCTACTGGGCGTTCGGCAACTTCAAGACCGCACCTCCCCGGCTGTTGAGCAAAGAGAAGATCGAGGAGCTGGAGCCGATCATCGATACCGGCGACGTCAGGGGAGGGCTCGAATACGCCGACGCCCACCTCAAGGACAATGACGCACGGTTTGTCTTCGGCTTCGTCCGCTCCGCCATCGACCTCGGAGCGGCCGCCGCCAACTATGTGGAGCTGGCGTCGGCCGAGCGCGTCGACGACCGCTGGTATCTCGATCTCCAGGACGTCGACGGTGGCGGGACACTGGCCTGCACCGCCAAGGTCGTGGTCAACTGTGCCGGCCCCTTCATCGACCCCCTCAACGACGAACTAAAGGTCCGCACCAACCATCGCATCGTGCATTCCAAGGGCATCCATCTCATCGTCGACCAGCTCACCCCCAACAATCGGGTGCTGGCCTTCTTCGATGACACCGAGCGGCTGTTCTACGTGATCCCCATGGGTCGCCGATCGGTCATCGGCACCACCGACACCAGGGTCGACGAGCCGACCAAGGAGGTCACCGACGAGGACCGCTCGTTCCTGTTGAGCCAGATCAACGCCCGGCTCAACCTGGACAAGCCCCTTACCGAGGCCGACATCATCGCCGAACGATGCGGCACCCGCCCACTGGTGGTCCAGGCGGGCGAAGGGGATCAGACCGAGGCCGACTGGACCTCGCTGTCCCGCAAACACGAGATCGAGCTCGACGATGACCGGGCCGTGATCTCGGTCTACGGGGGCAAGCTGACCGACTGTCTCAATGTCGGTGAGGAGATCGCCGACGCGGTCAAGGAACTGGGCGTGACCGTCGGCCCCGACAACAAGACCTGGTACGGCGAACCGCCGCCGGTCACCCGGGATGCGTTCTACCGCCAGGCCCGGGGCATGGACCTGGACAGCCTCCGGATCAAGGAGAACACCGAACCGCTGTCGGATCGCTTGTGGCGCCGCTACGGTCGCCGGGCCTTCGACATGCTGGACGAGATCCGCCAGAACCCGGCCATGGGCGAGGACATCATGACCTCGGCCGACTATCTGCGGGTCGAGCTCTATCACACGGCCCAGAATGAGATGGTGGTCCGCCTGGAGGACTTCCTGCGCCGCCGGAGCAAGATCTCCCAGGTGGTTCCCACCCACCTGATCGACGGCACACCGGGGCTGCAGGAGGTGGCCCGGGTCCTGTTCGGCGACGATGCCGAGGACCGGCTCGACCAGTACCACTCCGGCGGCGACAGCGGCGCCGTCGGGGCGGAACACGACCGCTGACCTCGAGGCCTGCGATCTCGGGACGCCCCGACCGAGTCCTCAATCAGAAGCAGAGCTGAAGACACGTGTCTCCGCACCGTCGCTCCACGACGAGATGGTGAAGCCGAGTCCGACCAGGTCGGCCTCGAGCACGGCTCGGTGACCGCCGTTCTCCCAGCCGATGGACAGTCGGCCGTCGCCGGAGTCGGTGACGTCGACGGTGGCATCCCATCCGAAGGCGGGGAAACGGTTCCTGAACCTCAACAGAGTCAGCTGATCGTGAACCACAGGGGTGTTCAGGCGATCCCCGATCTGGTCCATCGACAGGTTCGTCCTGTTGATCTCCTTGTGGCCACCGAGACGGGCCGCCTCATGATCGTTCGTTCCCCCGAACAGGTCGAGATACCAGACCTGGGGAATACCGGGCATGAAGATCTGAATGGCCCGTGCCAGCAACAGCTTTCCGACGTCCTCGCCAAGCGCGCTGAAGAAGGTGGCGTTGACCTGGTAGTAGGAGATCCTGGTTCCATCCGGGCCGTAGAGGTTCTTCACCATGCCCCCTCGATCCAGAATCGTGCCGATCATGGTGTCGATGGACTCGTCGTCGAGGAGCCCCTTCAAGTCAAGCACGGGTATACCGTCGTGGCAGCCCAGCATGGTGATGGTGACGTAGTCAGCGTCCAGGATCTCACCAATCCAGCCAGCGAGGCGGCGGGCGCTCCCCGACTCGAGCGCATCGATGACCAAGCCGGGGAAGAAGAAGTCGTAGAAGGCGAAGCCGTTGTCGGCCAGCTTCCTGTGCGTTCCATCGGAGTAGGCCGAATGGATTTCGGGCAGGAGAACCAGACCGTGACGATCCGCCATGCCCCGGAGGCGCTCGATGTAGTCCCAGGTGCCGGGCTCGTTGAAGAAATTGCGCCTGCCCACCTCCTTGTGCAGATAGGCAAAGGCATCGAGCCGAACGATCCTGGCCCCGTACGACCGCAACCGGGCCAGGGTCTGATCGTAGTATTCCCACACCATCTCCGATTCTGCATTGAGGTCCATCTGGCCCAGGTAGCTCGTGCACTCACGTTCGACGTAGCTCAGGATCGAGTCCCGCTGCAGGTCACCGACACCGAGGTCGACGTCGTCGACCGAACGGCCATCGGCCAGGGCGGTGGCCATGGCCGACGCCGCCGCTTCCGCCTCCGACCGGCCGAGGCCGACGTGATCGGCCAGGTCGGTGGCCTCGGGTGCCGTTACCGACACGGCCTGGTAGAAGGTGTTCCAGTAGTAGCGACTGCCTCCGTCCGGAAACGGAACCTTGAGAATCGGCAGCTCCGGCTTCCGCATGAAGAGCCGGGACAGGTACTGCTCGTCGGGAATCAGGTAGCCCTCGGGACTGGGCGAGCCGTAGCCGTCCCAGAAGGCATTCCAGTCGATGAAGAACTCGACATAGGGCGACTCGACACCACGCTCCAGGATGTCCCTGAACTGGGGTGACTGCACGGAGATGTGGTTCAACACGAAGTCGAGCTTCAGCTCGATCCCCAGTTCCCGAAGGGCTCGAAGATCGTCGGCACCGGCAAGGTTGGGATTGATGCCGTAGTCGATGATGGAGAAACCACGATCCAGGTCGGAGTTGAACACCGAGGGCAGGACGTAGAACAGCGAGAAGGCGTCCTTGAGGTGCTCGGATCCGAGGAGGGCAACGATCTCACTCAGCACCCCACCGCAGCTGTCGGGGTAGGCATTGAACATCACGCCGCTGGGCAGAACATCACTCATGGTCGCTCGCTACTCATGGTCACTCGCTGTCTCGAGACTCCGTCCACTTCGATCAGGCGCTCGGTGAATCGCCCCCCCCCGCCATTCTCATTGCAGCCGACGTTGGAAATCGTCCTGGGATAGGACTTCGCCACCCTTCGAGATGATCAGATCGGCATGCCCGGCCCAGCTGACCAGCTTCTCGTGCTCGATCTCCAGCACCAGGCTGATCAACGGACTGTCGGTGTTGGTGTCCCGACCCCGCGACAACCGGTGGGCCAGCGTCTCCGCCGGGGTACTGAACAGGAAGATCGAGAAATCGACGCCGTTGACCAGCGGGTTTCCGCCATGGGTCCACTCGAGGAAGAGTGCTTGGATCCCCTCGAAGTCCACCGCCTCGTAGCGAGTGGTGTCGGATGTGCGTCCCATGCGTTTCAGAACCAGGACGTCACGACCCGATCTGAACGAGTCGAGAACGGTGTTGACCATCGAGAAGTCGGTTTCGTTCTCCGTACCGAGGTATGACGCCAGGGCCCTTCGTCCGGCATCGAAGTAGCCCGTGGCCCATGCCGGCTCATCGCCGCCGAGGCCGTCAAGGGTCAAGTCCGTCATCTCCGGCCGCTTCTCGAGCAGGGCATCCATCCATTGATTCGAGAAGCCCTCGGTCCGTGCCAGCTGGGTCAACGCTGCGTTCCGGAAGACCGAGAGGCGCTCGACATCGTTCAGTTCGGGGATGCGATGCGGATAGTTGTCCCCCGACATGATGTAGGAGCCATAGCCCTCGGTGTCGCAGTAGTTGGCCAGCACCGAGGCGATCTCGGATTTGCCCACGCCGGAACCGCCGAAAACCGACACCACCAGCCGTCCGCCGTCGAGGTCGGCCAGTCGCCGCAGCAGATGGGGAAAGATGGTGGTCGCCTTGTCGATATGGGTCTGCTCGATCTTGACCTTGTCGCCCGGCATGTCGCCGGTCTTGATTGCGGCGACGTCGACGGCGGGAGGGCGCCACGCCGCCTCATCCCCGGCGCCTGCCGGTTGGTGACCGGTCCCCTCGTCTCGACTGCCGCTCATCCTCGTCCTCCTGCCCTTCCCGGGTGTGGCATCCTCCCGGCTGTGGCCCTGACCACACCGAGCCGTTCCGGCATGGGTCGACCCCGGTCTCCCCCCGGCCCGTCCACGATCACAACACTATCTGTCAATCTCGAACAGCAGGGTGCCCGACGGGTCGAACACATAGGATCGGAGCACACCCTCACCATCTTCCACTGCGTAGTCGTGGACCACCAGCCGGTCGGGGCCGATTGCCGGCTGGCCCGTAGGCTGGCCGACCTCGATTCGGATGGTCTCCCCGGCGACGGTGGCCAGCCGGTAGCCGGTCTCGTCGTTGGACCACAGCAAGCCGACCGGCCCCACCGCCAATCGAGGCAACCACGAGAACCCAGGGCCGTCGACCTCGCTCCAGGTACCACCGTCGTCGTTGGTCAGTAGCCACCGGGCCTCCCCCCGACGGGGCAGCCGGGCGTCATCCACGACGACCACGGCCACATGGCCGCCGAACGTGGCGTAGGCCTCCATGGCCTGGCCGTCCACCGGAGCGCCGTCGGCCTGCAACGGCAGCTCGCTCCAGGTCGATCCGTCGTCGCTGACCACCAGCCGCCCCCGGTCGGTGCTCCAGAAACGCTCGCCCGATGATGCCACCTTGGACACCGTGGCGATCAGACGGCCACCGGGTTGCCCCTCAGCCCAGAACTCGGTAACCGGTGGCGGCGCGACCTGACTGACCGAACCATCGACTTCCTCGATCCACAGCTGTTGGGGCAACTGGTCCAACCGGGCCCGATCGTCCTCGTCGAGGTAGGGAGCGAGCTGTTCGGTGAACACCACGGTCCCGTTTGCCGTGCCGGCACCGTCGCCGGTGTCGGAGGCGTTGTCGGACCGACATCGCAGAGTGACCCGCCAACCGTCGGACCGTCCCGTGATCCCCCACGATTCGAGTTCGACTCCCTGATCGGTGCCGGCCGTCTGCTCCTCCAGCAACCGGGCGAAACACGGCTCCCGCTCCGCCGCCAGGGTCAGCAGATCGGGGTGGACCGGCTGATCGCCGTCAACCGGTTGATCGCCGTCAACCTGCTGCTCCGGCAGCCAGTCCTGAAACGGCGAGTACTGGAACTGGCGGGAGAACAGGACTCGATCGGCGCCGGCCGCCACCGGGGAACCGAAGGCCCGGGCGTAATGGAACGGCACCGGCTCGGGGCCGCTGGATTCCGCACCGGATCCCGGTTCGGTGTTGACGTCACAGTCGAACCCGTCGGGACATCGCCACTGGGTTGCGGCCACCGGCGGGGTCCCCTCGACGTGGGCCCACTCCCGCCCGTCGGCTGACGTCCAGTGCTCCCGGAACCCCAGGGCCACGAACCGTGTGCCGTCCCACACCACCTCATTACCCTCCCACCGAGGCGGCCCGGTGAGTTCCTCGAGCGCGCCACAACCGGCGACGGCCAACACCATCACCAGTGCGGCCAGGAGAGTGGCAGCCAAGCGGGAGGCCAGTCGCATCACGATGTAGAGGGTAGTAAGCACGTCGGGCCGCCGGTACCGCCGCCGAGCACCCGCCGGTATCGTACCGACATGGCCTCGACGGCAACCCTGGTCCTCGCCCATGAACCCGACGGTCCGGCCTGCCTGGTCGAGGACCGCCTTCTCGAACGGGGTTTCACGGTCCACACCCATGTGATCTGCCCTGATGCCGACCAGCCCAACCGAGCCGAACCCTTCCCGGCACTCGATGGCTACGACCTGTTGGTGGTCATGGGATCGGTTCGATCCCTGACCAGGAAGGGCGAGATCTCGTCGTGGATCCGTGATGAACTCGACCTGCTCAAGATGGCCCACACCGACGGCACCCCCATCCTCGGCATCTGTTTCGGTGGCCAACTCCTGGCCGATGCTCTTGGAGGCGAGGTGGAGACCGCACCCAACGGCGAGTTCGGGTGGCATCGGATCGAGCTCGAGCCCGGGGTGGACATCCCGGTCAGCCCGGGTCCGTGGATGCAGTGGCATCACGACCGATTCACTCCCCCCGCCGGGGCCGAGATCCTGGCCCGATCATCGGAGGGGGTGCAACTGTTCCGACTGGGCACCACGGTCGGCACCCAGTTCCATCCCGAGGTTGACATCGAGCACGTGGCCGAG
Source organism: Acidimicrobiales bacterium (assembly GCA_024638815.1). GTDB lineage: Bacteria > Actinomycetota > Acidimicrobiia > Acidimicrobiales > SZUA-35 > JAHELU01. The sequence continues at coordinate 51,050 of JAHEJM010000018.1, forward strand.
TGGCTGGAAGGCGCCCCGGCCGACTACGTGGCCGAGGTCGGTGTCGACGGCGAAGCCCTCCTGGCCGAGACGGCGGAGCGGGAGGACGACAACCGACGTCAGTGCTACGCCCTGGTCGACTGGTACCTGGAGGACGTCGTGGCCGAGTCCGGCCACTGAGCACGGCGATGACGGAACTGGGCTTCACCGGCGAGGACTACCACCTGTTCTGGTCGTTGCTGGCCCTGGTCGTGATGGCGGTGGGGCTGGTCGGGGTGCTGGTGCCGGTACTGCCCGGGTTGATGCTGATCTGGTCGGTGGCCTTGATCTATGGATTGATCGTGGGCTTCGGCGCCGCCGGCCTGTCGGCCATGGTGGTACTGAGCCTCATCGTGGTGGTCAGCGTGGTCAAGAGTGTGGTCCTGCCCCGGCGGGCGGCGGCCGGGGCCGGGGCCTCGGGCTGGTCTCAGTTCGGAGCCGTGGCCGGCGGGGTCGTCGGCTTCTTCCTGGTCCCCGTGATCGGCCTGATACTCGGGGCCCTGGCCGGCATGGTGGTCACGGAGTACTCACTCAAGGGAAACTGGGACGACGCCTGGACCGCCACCAAGGCCACGGCCAAGGGCTTCGGCATCAGCGCCCTCATCGATCTCGTCCTGGGCATGGTCATGATCACCGCCTGGGCCGTCTGGGCCGCCTCGGTGATCTGGTAGCAGAACCCGCTGCGAGCCTTTGCGG
>JAHEJM010000095.1:0-1739 GCA_024638815.1 Acidimicrobiales bacterium
CCCCGAGGATGAACAACCCAGGGTATTCGTCTTCGGCGAGAGCCTGGTTCCTTCGCCACCGAGGCCCGTGGCCGACGACCTGACCTGCTCCTTCGGCACCGCTGAGCGATCTTGCCCCGAACGTTCAGACCCCGGCGATCAGGCGGTCGAGCGCCGGCAGGTCGGCGTCGGTGAGGGCGACGGTGAGTTCGCCGACCCGGGCGAACCCGAAACCCAGCTCGCTGCACAGCGGATCCCAGAGCTGGTTGCCCCACCACGACAGTCGCCCCTTGACCGTTTCGGTGTCGGTGTGATGACCACCGTGAATGATCCCGCTGTTGGCCTTGCTGACTCTCCCCCATCAGGCCGATGGTCCATACACGCCGTCACGCCCTTCATCGTCCGATCCATTCTGGCACCGGTCCAGGGCCATCGGCCCGAATCATGATCGTTTCGCCGGAACCGAGGTGCCGCCCCCGCTGCTCGCCACCACAGCACACGCAGGAGTCGTGCCAGGCCGTACCCTCGGAGGGGAGACCCGATGGATCCACGCCTCCGTTCCGCCACGCCGCCGAGCGCCCCACTCCAGTTCCTACGCTGGCTCTGGCAGCTGTCAAAGGACGTCGTCGACGAATACAAGCGTGACAGAGTCGGTGACCTCGCCGCCTCCATCACGTTTTGGACGATCCTGTCGATCCCCGCCGCGGTCCTCGCGTTGGTCAGTGCCTTGAGTTCGCTTGAATCGATTGCGGGGACCTCGGTCTCAAACGACGTCCAGGACGACGTGCTGCAGTGGGCGACAGACACATTCGCCGATTCCGAGACGCTCGAGGCCACCGTCACCGAGTTGTTCGAATCGCCGAGCACAGGCATCGTGACGGTTGCGACCGCATTCGCCGTGTTCTCGCTGTCTCGAGCGTTCGCCGGACTCATTCGCGCTCTTGACCAGGCCTATGGTGTCGAGGACCGCCGACCGTTCTGGCGTGTCCGAATTGTGGCGATCGGTCTTGGCCTTGGGTCGATCATTGTTATTGCCGCTGGTGCAACTGTTCTCGCTCTGCTTCCCACGATGCCCCTCAGCAGTCTCTTGCGTTGGTTCGCAGCTCCCGCCGTGCTCACTGCGCTCGTCTTGTGGGCGGCCACTGTCTTCCACGTCGGACCCAACCATCGAACGCCGTGGCGTTATGACCTGCCCGGCGCTACGGTCACAACCCTCGGATGGGTGCTGGCCTCACAAGGATTTGCTCTCTATGTTCGGCTTGCCGGCGAGGCCAATGACGTCCAGACGAGCGTCGGTGCGATCCTGCTGGCACTCACGTTGATCTACATCCTGAGCATCGTGCTGCTGGTCGGTGCCGAACTCAATGACGTGCTGGCAAGACGTGCCGGCGTCGTCCAACAGCCCGAGACGATCACCAGACGCGCTCGCGGTTGGCGAGACAAATGGCGGCGTGACGACCGGTCCGAGTAGCGAAACGACACAACTCACGCCGGCAGTGCGAAACCGCAGGCGTCACAGAAGCGGGCTGAATCCGCAGGTGCCGAACCCGACGGTGCTCATCGTGACGATCGACCAGCAGACCCCGCTGAACATCGAGTCATAACCGTTCTCGGGCCCTTCAACCAGATACATCGTCGATCCGGCGATCACATTGATGAGAAGCACCACGATCAAGAACACGACGATCTTGCGCGAGCTCGCCCGGATGGCCCGCACCAGGAAGTCAGCTTCGCTGATGAACCGGGCCGTGGTAGCGGGC
>JAHEJM010000095.1:1839-16053 GCA_024638815.1 Acidimicrobiales bacterium
TTGGTCAGCCCAACGCCAAAAGCAGGGGCTCCACCTGGAGCTGCCGAGTAGGTCCTGCTCAAGCGAGGCCGGGTGGCGCCTGCGAGCACGTTGCTGGGCTCGCAGGCCAGATGAGGGTGGCCCCCCGCAGGTCTCGGCCGAGGCCGACCTGCCACATCAACCCCCGGTCAGGAAGGTCTAGTGGGCTCTGAAATCGGTGAGAAGTCGGTGACGGCTCGTAGCACTGGCGGGTGCTGTGGCATGGCTGCTCATGCGCCGAGCGCCAGCCCCACGGTGCGGGGATCGGCGGCGCCGTAGGCCACGGCGCGGTCATGGTCTCCTCCCGCAACGTGGTGGGCCACTATCTGCATGGCCGACCGCAGGGCCCAGGGATCGACCCGCCGCACCGGCTGATCCGCGGGATCGTCGACAGCATGGGGTCGCTCGGGGTAGACCCCGAGGTCTGCGCCCGGCTCGGCCGTTATGCCACCGTCGGGGTCGAGCTGCCATCGGGGAGCGACGATGGCCCCTGCCACCGCCTCCGGGCCGGGATCGCCGGCACCGGCACCGAGAAGCCGGACCAGGGTCTGGGCGTTCCACGGCATCTGGTTGGCCCCACCGGGGGTGGCCCCCAGCAGGCGAAGACCCGGCTCCGGCCGCCAGCCCCAGGCGTGGAGGGTGGTGGCCGGGCGCCGTCCCGCCACCGGGAAGTTCACATGCCCCGGCTCCGACGAGAAGCCCCGCCCGGCGCGGTTGGCCAGGATCAGGTCGTAGTCGTCCACGATCAGGCCGCTACCGAATCGTGGGTAGGAGTTGGAGTGCACGACCGCCAAGAGCGTGCCGTCGTTGTCGACGGCACTCACCATCGAGGTGCCGGTCGGATCGCTCAACGAAAGGCCCCGCCGTTCGATTGCAGTGCGCACCGCAGCGAGCAAGGAGCCGTGATCGACGACACCGGACTCGGCGCCAAACCGGTCGGCCTCAACGCCAAGACGGGGGGCCGGCGCACCCACCGCATCGAGCAGGGAAGGCCCGTGAGTCGGGGCCGGGGTGGTCCAGAGCTGGTGGCCGGCCAGAGCGGCTCCGGCCGGTTCGGCCCATACGGCCCGGGAGTACACGAAGTCGTCGGCGGTCAACACCCCACCGGCACGCCGCACCCGATCGACGATGGCCCGGCCGACCTCGCCTTGGAGCCAGCCATCCCGGTCGAGCACCAGCCGTTCCAGGGCATGGGCCAGGCCGGGCAGCCTCATTACGGCGCCCGGCTCGATCGGTTCACCTTCGGGGAAGTACCTGGTGCCGGTGGGCTGGTATCGGGCCACCAGCCCACGGGACTCCGCAGCCAACACGGCGCAGATGGTGGACCAGCAGAAACCCCGGTCGGCCAGATCGATCGCCGGGGCGGCCAACCGGTCCAGCGCCAGCACGGCCCGATCGGCCAACGCCAGATAGCCGGCCGGTGCACCCGGTACCCCGACCGACATCGGCCCGGTGTCGTCGAGCCGACCGGCCCCGGCCATTGCGGCCAGCCCGGCCGGGGCTCCACCGATGGCGATCAGGGCTTCCGGGCCATCGCGGTCGACGGGCCAGGCGAGGGCCACCAGATCCCCGGCCAAACCGCACTTGGGCGGCAGCAGCACGGTTTCGGCCAGGGCGGCGGCCAGTACCGCGTCGTAGGCGTTGCCCCCCGCCCGCAGCGCCTCGACCCCGATCACGGCTGCAGATGGGGCGGCGGCGGTCACCACCCCTCGGGGGCTGCAGGCCAGGATCTGTTCGGCCATCACCGCCTCGTGACCCGCAGATCGGAGCGAGCCCTCCCCGGTGGCCGCTTCCCCGGTCACTCCCACCCCTGCCCCATCACTGCGCTTCGGTGGGCTGGCCACCCCTTCCCCGGGTCGCCAACCGGCCAAAGCTTGAAAAAGGGGGTCGCCGGCCCGCCAATGCGCTGGGGGGAGGGTGGGGCGAAACGAGGTCGGGTGAGGATGGGGCGAGATGGGATTGACAAGTTCATGGGCGCTCCGTGTAGGATTGTATACAGAATACGACAGCCGAAATCTCCGGCCCCGAGATCGATTCGTGCCAAGGTACCCCGACCAACCGACCCAACAAGGAGACCGAACGTGGCCGAGATGATGAACGAAGAGGAATTCCGCGTCGCTCTGGAAGACGCCATGAAGGGCCGGGAGGCCAAGGACGCCTCGTTCTCCATGGCCTGGGCCACCGGCAAGCTGGAGCGCAAGCATTTCGCCCGCTGGGCCGAGAACCACTATCACTACGTCGGCCCCTTCGCCGACTACCTGGCCTACATCTACGCCAACACTCCGGACCACGCCACCGACGCCAAGGACTTCCTGCTCCAGAACATGTGGGAGGAGGAGATCGGCGATGTCCGCCACACCGACCTGCTCATCCGGTTCGCCGAGGCCTGCGGCACCACCGAGGAGGCAATCGTCGATCCCGGCAACATCACCGCCGTCACCCGGGGGCTGCAGTCGTGGTGCTATGCCATCGCCATGCGGGAGCACTTCGCCGTGGCCACCGCCGCCCTCGTGGTCGGCCTCGAATCCCAGGTGCCCAGCATCTACCGCAAGCAGCTCCCACCCCTGATCGATCCCGACGTCTACGGCTTCACCGAGGACGAGACCGAGTTCTTCGACCTCCACATCACCTCGGACGAGATCCACGGTGAGCGGGGCTATCAGATCGTGCTCAAGTACGCCGACACCCCCGAACTGCAGCAGCGTTGCATCGAGGTGACCCGCGACGGCGCCGATATGCGCTTCGCCTACACCAAGGCTCTGTACGACACCTATGTGGCCCCCGACCTCGGGGCGTGGGATCCGGCCCTCGTCCCCGCCTGATCCCCCCGGTTCGCACGCCGACCGGCCCGTCGCCCTCTCCCGGCGGACCGGTCGGCGTCTACCCGCTCAGCCGCGTGGCCCGCACCGGGTAGTCGATGGTGCAGTCGGCTCCGCAGACGACCGTGCAGTCGGCTCCGCAGTCGACTCTGCAGTTGACCGTCCAGTCGACCGTCGACCCGGCGTCCGGTCGAGAAGACCAGTAGGAGATCCATGCCTGTCATCCGCTTCCTGACCAGCGGCAAAGAGATCGAGTTCCCCGAAGGCGAGGAGGTCAACATCCTCCGCATCTCGCTCCGCCACGACCTCGGCCTGCCCTGGAGTTGCGCCTCCGGTTTGTGCGGTACCGATCGCATCACCATCGTCGAAGGGGCCGAGAACCTGTCCGGGGTCCGGCGCCGGGAACGGGATCGACTGGGCGAGCTGCTGGATGACAACGTTCGCCTGGCGTGCCAGACCTACGCCAGCGGGGATCTGGCCATCGCCTGGGATCCCGATCAAAAAGGCATCGACGAGGACTCCCGAGCCGGCAAGCGACTGAAGACGGTGTGGATGGAAGGAAGTAAGCACGGGGATCAGTCGGCCGACGACGGCTCGGACAAGGCGGAGCGGGCCTGATGGGGGACTCCTCGAACCCGACTCCGACCTCGGACGATGAGACGTCCGAGTCGAGGCCCGGATGGCTCAACGTGGCGTCGGTGTCCGAGCTCAGGCGGGCTCGGACAATCGTGATCGACCATCCCGACCATGAGCCACCGCCGGAATCCGACACCGAGGTCGGCGGCATCGTGGTGTTCTGGAACGGGGGCGACCCCCGGGCCATGGCCAACCGTTGCGTGCACAAGGACCGGGCTCTGGCCCGAGGCACCATCTTCCAGGGCAAGGTGGTCTGCCCCGGGCACCAGTGGGCATTCCGATTCGACGACGGCCATTGTGCCGAACGGGAGCGGACCCAACCCGTCTATGCCGTGGTCGTCGTCGACGACGAGGTATGGCTCGATCCCCGCGCTCCCGCAAACCTCGAACTGCTGACCACCACCGAGCGTCACGGCTAGCCACGGAGAGGACCTAGGGCCCTTCGCCGCCACCACCCACTGTCATAGTCTGCGGGTATAGGGGGCGACCAGATCCGGAGGAGCGGCGCCATGACAGCTATACAGCAGGTCGAGTACCCGGCACGTCTCGACATCGACTACCCAGAGCAGCTCGACCGAGTGTCGACGCTGCTTCGAATCTTCTACATCATCCCCATCGCCATCGTGCTGGCCATCGTGGCGTCGGAGACCACGATCACCTACGCGACCGAAGCCGGGGAGGAAGTGAGCCGGACCTCGGGTGGTATCGCCGCCGGCTTGGCCCTGGCCACGGCCTTGCTGATCGTGTTCCGCCAGCGCTATCCCCGGTGGTGGTTCGACTTCGCCCTGGAGTTCAACCGGTTCGCCACCCGGGTCGGGGCCTATGCCGCCCTGCTGACCGACGAGTATCCGTCCACCGTTGAGCACCAGCGGGTGCATCTCGACCTCGACTATCCCGACGTGAAGCAGGACCTGAACCGGTGGCTGCCATTGGTCAAGTGGCTGCTCGCCATCCCCCACTACATCGTGCTGTTCTTCCTGTTCATCGGGGCCGTCCTGGCGGTGATCGTGTCGTGGTTCGCCATCTTGTTCACCGGCCGCTATCCCCGGGCGTTGTTCGATTATGTGGTCGGAACCATCCGATGGGCGCTGCGGGTCCAGGCCTACGCCAGCCTGCTGATCACCGACCGCTACCCGCCGTTCTCCCTCACGTAGACGACGGATTCACAGACGACGAAGCTACTCAGAACATCCAGAACAGAGTTACTCGGAGCCGAGGGCAGTGACGCGACCCAGGCCCTTCTCGATGAGGGCGGCCAACCGGTCCGGTTGGGTGACGGCCGCCCGGTCGCTGTTGACTCCGATGTCGAGCATGCCGTCGTAGCTGAACAAGGTGACGTTGATGGCGGCCCCTCCCAGTGGGCCGAAACCGTACAACGCCTCGACCCGCGAACCGGCCACCCACACCGGGAACTGCGGACCCGGGACATTCGAGGCCAGCAGGTCGACGCCCTTCATCATCGAACCGATGATGGACACTGCGGCCTGCGGTCCGAGGCGCCCGACCGCACCGGTGATGGCCGCCAGGTGCGGCAGTACGGGTTCGGACTTGCCTTTGGCCAGAATGTCGTGCACCGTGCTCAATCGCCGGCGCACGTCCATCTCCGTGAGCGGCAGGTTGAGCCGGGTCGGCACGAATTGATTGGTCGCCTTGTTGGCATTGGCACCGCCGCGGATGGAGACCGGTATGTGGACGCGAATCTCGGCAGCCTCCCGCCCGAGCGCCCGGTGATAATCGACAACGCCGGTCAGCACACCGGTCACGAAGATGTCGTTCAGCGTCGTACCGGTGGCCTTGTTGGCCCGCTTGACGTCGTCGAGTGGTACCTGCACGGTGTTGAACTGTCGCGACATCGAACGTGGGCTCAGCAGAGGACTGAGCGGTGTCGTTGCCGGCTTGAGAAGCCGATACACCGAGTCGGTCAACCGGCCGACATCCTTGGTCGTCCCCAGCGGATGGGCGACGAAGCTCCGGGCCAGATCGAACGAGGCCTTGCCCACCGACAGGCTGCTGCGGGCATCGGTCGTGATCCGTCGGGCCATCGACCGCCAGGGAATCAGCGGTGGTGCCACCTCGGGGGCGACCGATGCCGGTGGGACGGGGTCGGGCGCACCGGAGTCAACCGGTTCCGGGCCGAGCTGCACCATATGCTGCATCATCTGAACCAGACCCAGGCCATCGGCAATGGTGTGGTGGAAGCGAAGCACGACCATGGCCCTGCCCCCCGGCAGGCCCACGATCACGGTCAGGTCCCACAGCGGCCGATCCCGGTCGAAGGCCCGCTCGGCGGCCCGGCTGGCGAAATCGAGGGCTTGAGCCATGGTGGGTCCCCGGCCGGGAAGCCGTACCCACTGGTAGTGAAAACCAAGGTCGAAACCGGCGGCGTCGACCCAGCGGGGGGCTGCCATGTGACCCGGCTCATCGACCACCCGTTGCCGCATCCGCACGATGTTGGCCGCCATGTTGGTCACCGAATCGTCGAAACGGGCTCGGTCCGGAACCCGATCCAGCATGACGACGGCGGTGATGGTCGAACGCAGCAGCGGATCCCGCTCGATGTACCAGAGAATGGCGTCGGCGTCCGACATCCATTCGTCGTAGTCGATGTCGCCCGTATCCTGCGGATCACTCATAGCCTCACCAGCCCCTGGCTTCCCCGAACCGGCCGTCGTCCGGCGATGGGTTCGATGCGCCGGTTCCAATCTTGTCGGGGCGGCCGTCATCTGACAACTCGACCGACATGCCGGTCAGCGGTCGTCACGCAGGCAGACGCGACGACGGCCACCAGGTCTGTTGATCGCGTCTGGCCTGGCGCTGTTTGGTGAGGGCATTGGCCGACGTCGGGCTGGCCGACGAGGCGGCCGTTGACGCCTTGGAGTCCGCCGGCTCGGCCTGGGATGCGATCGACCACTCCGGTCCGGAGCCCGTGCGCACCGCTGTCAGGGACGGGGTCGCGCCGTTTGTCGACGACGTTTCGGGCCGCATTGTCATGCGGGCGAAAATGGGCCACCTGGTAACCAGCAAGCCGTGACGCGGCCGTGCCCGGGCCTCCACGATCGCGTCACCCGAGGCATCACCCTTCACGCAAGCCGGGCCGGCAGTCCCACGGGATCGTCGTCTCAACCAGCCATGGATTCTCGGACGGTCCGGCGGTCGATCTTCCCCGACGGGGTCTTGGGAAACCCGTCCACCGACTCGAACACGACGGGAACGGCGTAGGGCGGAAGTGATCGGGCCAGGGCGGAACGCCACTGTTTGATGGTGACATCGTCGCAGTCGACACCGTCGGTCACGGTGACCCGGGCCACCAACCGGCTCTCACCGTCGGAGTCGGCCGCCACCCCGACCACCACCTGATCGACGCCGTCGAGGCTGCCCGCCGCCGCCTCCACCATCTCCAGCTCGACCCGATTACCCCGGACTTTGACCTGGTTGTCACGCCGGCCGTGAAAGACCAGTTGCCCCTCCGCGGTTCGTTCCACCAGATCCCCGGTGCGATACCAGCGCCGGCCGGCACCGCCGGGACCCGTGCGCCGAAGGATGCCGGCGGCGCTGAGGTCGGGACGATTCCAGTAGCCGGCCATCATGGTCGAGGTCCGCACGATCAGCTCTCCGGTACCCGGTCCTTCGATGGTTCGGTTGTGTTCGTCGATCAGCTCCAGCTCGGCGTCGGGGGCGGCCTCCCCCAGGGGAATCACGGGCAGGGCTTCGGTACCGGACCGGGCGAGCCCCTGGTCGAGTTCCCGGTAGAACTGGGTGAAGTCGGAGTACGTGCACTGGTTGACCTCGGCCGGGCCGTAGACGTTGCCGAACCGGGCCTGGGGGAACACGGCCATCAACTCCTGCAGTGGACCGGGTGCGTAGACCTCGCCGGCCGGCAGCACCCAGCGAACCGACGACAGGTCTCGCTCGGCCAGGCCGCCCCGGGTCATCATGGCCTGGAACAGCGACGGCACGGTGTAGAGGGTGGTGACCCGCTGCTGCTCGAGGTACTGGGTCAGGCTGGCCGGCATGCGCAGGTGGGGTTCGGGGATCAGTACCACCCGGGCCCCCGCCCCCACGGCCGAGAACACCTCGAAGGTCGACATGTCGAAGTGCAGGGGCGAGAAGTTCGCCACCCGGTCCAACGGACCCAGCCCGTACAGTTCGGCCGACATGGTGGCATAGGCCAGACCGCTGCGGTGGGTGTGCATGATGCCCTTGGGCCGGCCGGTGGAACCCGAGGTGTACATGACGTAGGCCAGATCATCGGCCACGTTCACCGGCAAGGTCGGCGAGCCGAGCGACACCGGGTCGGTGCGGTACACATCACCCCACGACAGGGACGATGCCGGGTCGAGGCCGGGGATGTCGGCGGCGTCGTCGAGGCCGACCACGGCCCGAATCCCCAGGTCGGGACGGGCGGCCAGCAGCTTGGCCAGCCCGCGGCGTCGGGGCTGATGGGAGACCAGCACCTCGATGCCGCAGTCGTCGATGATGGAGGCCATCAGCTCGGGCGGGGCCAGGGCGTCAATGGGAACATAGGCGGCCCCGGCCCGCCAGATGCCGTGGACGGCCACCAGCGACTCGATCGATTTGTGGAGGTGGATGCCGACGCGGTCACCCCGCTCGACCCCCGCGTCGTTGAGCGCAGCCGCCAATTGGCCGACACGTCGCTCCAACCCGGCCCAGGTCACCGACTCGTCGCCACACACCGCGGCCAGGTCGTCAACCCGGTCGGCCCGGTCACGGCCGTTGAGCACGAGGTGGGAGAGGAGATAGGTGTGGTGCCGCATCCGGGGTTCCGCTGGTCTCGAAAGAAGTCAGATCAAAGAATCGGGCGAGAGGGTTCGTACACTAAGTGCCTCGGCCGACGGCCGAGCCCTCAAGTTTCATTCGGTAGACACTACTTGCCACAATGTTCACCGTTTCAACCACCAAATGAAACTTGCGGAACTACACGGCCGACGGCGGGAAGCGCCGACGTGCCGAGCCGGAGGGAGAACGGAGACACCATGACCGATCTGGCCGAACTGGCGGTTGCCGCCATCACCGACCTTCACCATCCGGTGAAGATGGAAACGGCGGAGTGGGCGGCCAAGGACCTCCACGATCCCGCCCTGGGCGAACGGGATCTGGCCTGCGAGTTCTGGGCCGAGGGGTGGCAGCGGGCCGCCGACCGGGGACTGCTTGCGGCCTGGGTCGACCCGGCCCACGGAGGCGGCGGTCACGATGTCATCACCTCCCTGTTGATGTACGAGGGATTGGGCTACGGGTGTGCCGATACCGGGCTGGCCTTCGCTCTCAGCACCCAGACCTGGACCATGCAGCCGGTCATCGAGCAGTTCGGCAGCGACGACCAGAAGGCCCGCTACCTGCCCCGGCTGGTCGACGGCACCGTCAAGGGAGCGTTCTGCATCACCGAGGCCGAGTCAGGTTCCGACACCTTCGCCATGGCCACCCGGTTCGAGGAACAAGCCGGCGACGGCGGTACCCGGTACGTGCTGTCGGGCTCGAAGGCCTATGTGACCATGGGGCCCGAGGCCGACGTGTTCATCGTCTTCGCCACCAAGGACCAGTCGATGGGTAAGTGGGGTGTGTCGGCCTTCCTGGTCGACGCCGGCACCCCCGGCCTGGAGCCCGGACCCAACCGGCCCAAGATGGGGCTGCGGACCACACCGTTCTGCGACGTGCATTTCAACGATGTCGAGGTCGGGGCCGACGCCGTGCTGGGCTCGATCGGGTCGGGGGCCGCCATCTTCTCCCACGCCATGGAGGCCGAGCGGGCCTTCGTGCTGGCGGCCCAGATCGGGGCCATGGAGCGCCAGCTCGATCAGACCGTGCACTACAGCCGGGAGCGGCAGCAGTTCGGCAACCCCATCGGCGACTTCCAGGCCGTCAGCCATCGCCTGGCCAACATGAAGCTGCGTCACGACAACTCACGGCTCCAGCTGTATCGGTCGGCCATGCTGTTCGCCCTGGGCAAGCCGTCGATGGAGGCGGCGGCTCTGGCCAAGATCCAGGCCAGCGAATCGGCCGTCGACTCGTCGATGGACGCCCTGTTGACCCATGGCGCCCGGGGCTACATCTCCGAGTACGACATAGAGCGTGACCTGCGCAACGTGGCCGGTGGCGTGGTCTACGGCGGCACCTCGGATGTCCAGCGCAACATCGTGGCCCGCATGCTCCGGCGCTAGGCGTCGACCCGGGGCGTCTCGCCGCTCACCCCAGCACGATGGCGACGGTGAAGGCCAGAGCGGAGACCATCGACGTCAGCGCTCTGACATGGTTCCACCTTGTCCACTCCTGGAGGTAGCGACCCCAGACCGATGCTGCTTCCGGTGCATCGATGCCGGTGGCCTCGAGGGTGTTGTTGCGAGGCACGTGGTAGGCCGCGGTCATTGCGAAGGTCCCGAAGACATAGCTGGCGGCGCCGGCCAGCAGCCACACCGAGACCGCTCCGTGCCAGTCGGCCACGGCGGTGACGGCTACGGCGATGGCGGCGATCATGGTGCCGAAGAACGGGATCATCAGAGCCGGTTCCACTGCGGTGATATTTATGGACTGCATGGCGGCCATGCCCTGCGGCGACGGCAGTCGCTTCAGACCGGACATGACAAACGACGAGAACGCGTAGAACACGCCGCTCATCAGGCCGGCGGCCAGGGCGGTCGCCGCCACCAGGTACAGCTGGAGTCCTTCGATCATCGTGATCCTCCTTCGAGTCGACGTGATGGTCAGTACGAGATGCCCGGCCGCCGGTGCAGGTACCTGTCGCTGTCGAGCTGGTCGAGGGTGAAGCGGGCCAGATCGGTGAGCCCGATCCTGAGGGTGATGTCGTCCATGGCCGCCGCCGGGCCGTCCTGGTACCGGCCGGTGGGCTCGGTGTGGCGCAGGCTGACCGGCCGGGTGATCGTCCAATCGAGACCGCTGGTCGCCACCACCGCCTCCTGTGAGGCGTGATCCCGATAAGCGTTTCGCAGGAACACCGGCTTGACCAGCAGCTTCCAGTGCAGGGGTAGCCGCTCCGAACTCTCGCCGAGCCCGAAGACCGACTGGCTGATCAGACGTCGAACGCCGAGGCGCTGCATGGCTTCGACGATGGTGCGGGTGCCGTCGGTGCGGAGCGTGGTCCGCCCCATCCCGGCGCCGAGTACTGACACCACCGCATCGGTGCCGACGATGGTCTTCTCCACCGTGTCCGGGTCGAGGACATCGCCGACGTTCGATTCCAGGTTCTCGTGATCGATGTCGAGCCTGTCCGGATCGCGGACCAGCACCCCGACCTTGTGGCCCCGTGCCAGTGCCTCCTCCAGTACGAATCGTCCCGTGGTTCCGGTTGCTCCGAAGAGTGCCACATTCATTTGCCATATCCATTCCGGGCGTTGACGGTGCTTGGTCGAGACGGTTCGGTGCCCGCTGTGGACGACACGACCGACCATGGATATCAGTGTCCGCCGGACGCTCCGGCAGGTCCATGGCCCACCCACTCCGGTCCATACGCGATCGTCTACGGCGGGAGGAGGCGGAATAGAATGGCTGCCATGGATGCGCTCGCCGGACTGCTCGACGGGCCCAGGGCCCGCGGCGCTTTCCTCCTCCGGTCGTCGTGGACCGGCTCATGGGCGCTGCGGATCATGGCCGAGGCCCCGCTCACTGTGCTGGCCGTCCCCCGGGGCGAGATCTGGATCAGCCACAGCAACGGCCAGGTCGTCCCGGTTCGACCCGGCGACCTGGCGCTGACCCGGGGGCCCGACCACTACCGGGTGGGCGACCATCCCGACACCGAGCCGACGATCGAGATCCACCCGGGTCAGGAGTGTCGGTCGCTGACCGGTGAACCGCTCCAAGAGACCATGTCGCTCGGTGTACGAAGCTGGGGCAACCACCACGACGGCGAGACCGTGATGCTGGTGGGGGCCTACCACTCGTTCGGCGAGATCGGCGATCGCCTCATTCGTGCGTTGCCGCCCGTCATCCGCCTCACACCGGATCAATGGGACGGCGCCCTGGTCTCCATCCTTGGTGACGAGGTGATGAAGGACCATCCGGGGCAGCTGGCCGTGCTCGACCGCCTGCTCGATCTGGTGGTGGTGTCGGCGCTGCGAGCCTGGTTCGACCGTCCCGAAGCCGAACCACCGAACTGGTATCGGGCCCAGTCGGATCCGGTCGTGGGCAAGGCACTGCGTCTCATGCAGAACAACCCGGCCGAGGCGTGGACCGTGGCCGGCCTGGCATCCGAGGCCAACGTCTCCCGGGCGGCGCTGGCCAAGCGCTTCACCGAACTGGTGGGCCAGCCGCCGATGACCTTCCTCACGTCGTGGCGCATCGACCTGGCCGCCGACCTGCTCCGCCAACCCGACATCACGGTCGGGGCCGTGGCCGACCGCGTCGGCTATTCGACGCCATTCGCCCTCAGCAATGCCTTCAAGCGTGTCCGCGGCATCAGTCCACGCGAACATCGGCGACTCGTCACCCCTTGACCCGCTCGTCGGGGTTGATTGCGGCTCTCAGCTCCAGGCGCTGCCGGACCACGTGGCACCCGACCAGGTTGCGCCACTCCAGGTTGCGCCACTCCAGGTCGCCCCCGACCAGGTCGCACCACTCCACGTTGCGCCACTCCAGGTCGCCCCCGACCAGGTCGCACCACTCCACGTTGCGCCACTCCAGGTCGCCCCCGACCAGGTCGCACCACTCCACGTTGCGCCACTCCACGTGCCACCGCTCCAGGAGTTGTCGCCGTTGGCGTAGGTCTGATCCGTCCACGCGGCGCCTGCCGCCGATGTGGTAGCCCAGATCCCGGGCTCCCAGATGCCACCGAAAGCGGTCATCTCGCCGGCGAGGTAGTCGCCTTCGGTGCCGACGTAGTAGCTGCCCCGGGCTCCATCCAGGGTCCCGATCCCGGTGGTGGGATCGTGGGTTTGGGTCGCTTCCACGCCAGGCGTGGCGGCGGCAACGGCGGCCGCCAGATCGACGAGGCCGTGGCCCTGTACTTCCTGGCGCGAGCCGATATCGACCGCGGTGCTCGTGAGCAGGTCCTTGACCTGGTCGGGAGTCAGGTCAGGACGCTGTTCCAGCAGCAGGGCGGCGGCACCGGCGACCGCTGCTGCGGCCTGGCTGGTGCCGGTACCTCGTAGGTAGAGCTCACCGTTGTTGGTCTCGCAGACTGCGCTGGGGTGGGCGTTGACCAGGTACGAACCGGCCACGCCGGCACTCATGATGTGCGTGCCGGGCGCAACCACGTCGGGGTTGCGGACGCCGTCTCCAGTCGACGACGAGGACGGAACCCGCCAGCCGCCGCTGGGGGTCTCCTGGGCGTTTCCGACTGCGATCACGTACGGGTTGAGCGCAGGGTTCCCCAGGCGTCCGATGCCCCGGCCGTCGTTCCCGCCGGCGACAACGACGACGATTCCGTGGTTCCACGCGTTCTGCACGGCGTGGGCCAGAGGGTCGAGCCGGTAGTCCTGGTCCGAGTCGGTTGCGTAGGCAAGGCTGATGACTCGGATGTTGTTGCCGTTGAGGTCGCGGTTCTGCACCACCCAGTCGATGGCGGCGATCACCTGGGAGACGTCAACCGTTCCATCACCGGCGCCCACCTTCACGTTCACGATGTGGGCGCCCTGGGCCACGCCATCACCGGAGGTGGAGTTGTTGGCGGCAATGACGGCCGCCATGTGAGTACCGTGACCGTAGAGGTCACGATGCCGAAGATCGTCGTTCAGTGCATCGAACGACAGATCCGGGCCGTCGATGACGGTGCCGTTTCCCTCGAGGCCACCGACACGGTTCACGCCGGTGTCGATGACGGCCACGCCGACGCCGCCGCCGCTCAACCCGAATTGGTTCAGTGCGGCATCGGCACCGATCGCAGTGCGTAGATCGTCCAGCGGAACCGTTGCCCCGTTGCGGAGCATGTCCCGACAGCTCTGGTAGCTCGAGCCGCCACCGCGATCCGGCTTGGCGGCCGACGCCGGCATTACGGAGCCCACCGTGGCCAATACGACGGCCATGAAGGCGCTGCCGAGAACCTTCCAGGTGATCCCGAACCGGCTACGCCAGGTTGTGCCCGGCCGTGAGCGGAGTGAATCGGTCATCGTCGTATCTCCTACGTATCTGCAGTGAACACGACGCCGGTTTCGCCACTAGCTCCCCAACAGGCCAGGCGACCAGATTGCGGCCCGTTGGATCGATGCTTCGTCTCTGGACACATCGACACACCACGATCGTTCACTTGAGGGTCCCGCAGGAATTTGGATCGTCCGACCTATCAAAGCCCCTTTCAAGGGCCGATTTCCGCAACGACCACCATTACCATCGGGCGAGACGAGGACGTGCGACGACACGTCCTTTGACAGGGGAGGTGGTTCTCGCCGGAGGCGAGAAGCGGAGGGGGGCCTGCTGTCCGCTGTTCGCTGGTCGCAGCTGCCCGTGGCCTACGATCGGTGTGCGAGTATTCGGTGGTCGGTTACGAGGACGGGAAATGTCCGCAGCGATTGAGGTGTCTGGGTTTCGCAAGGTCTACGGCGACGTCGTGGCGGTGAATGGCATCTCGTTCGAGGTTGCTCCGGGTCAGATCTTCGGACTGCTGGGTCCGAACGGCGCCGGCAAGACCAGCACCCTCGAGAGTCTGGAAGGCCTGCGACCACCGTCAGGGGGAATCTTGCGGGTGGCCGGCATCGACCCGATCCGGGAGCCGCGCCGCTTGCGGGACGTGATCGGCGTGCAGCTCCAGTCGGCCGGTCTTCCGGAGAGCATCACTCCG
>JAHEJM010000096.1 GCA_024638815.1 Acidimicrobiales bacterium
TTGACGGAGGCGGCGACGTTGGAGTTCCAGCGTTCGGTTGATGGGTTGGCTGCTGATGGGGTGGTTGATCAGGTGGATCGGGTGGCGTTGGAGGATGCGATCGAGGCGTTGGAGGACGGTGGGGCCGTTGGGGATTCGGTTCGGCGGGGGGATCGGGGTCCGACGGTTGGGTTTTGGCAGGATCGGTTGAATGTGTGGTTTGGGTTGTCGGGTTCGGGTACTCGCCTTGTGGTCGATGGGGTTTTTGGGCGGTTGACGGAGGCGGCGACGTTGGAGTTCCAGCGTTCGGTTGATGGGTTGGCTGCTGATGGGGTGGTTGATCAGGTGGATCGGGTGGCGTTGGAGGATGCGATCGAGGCGTTGGAGGACGGTGAGCCTGGCGGGCGGAACGTGCTGGTCTATTTCCTCGACGGTGAGGTCTTGGCTGTTGGCGGGCGAACGGTCGATACCGTGACCGTGGCCACCGCGGCCATGGAGGCGCTGCTCGACGGTCCCGCCGCCGGCTTCGAACAGGACCTGGGGTGGGGGACTGCGATCCCTCAGGGCACCGAGCTGAACGGTGTGGTCATCAGCAATGGCACCGCTACCGTCGACCTCAGCCCGGAATACGAGTCGGGCGGAGGCACGGCGTCGGTGACGGCACGGTTGGCACAGGTGGTCTTCACCCTGACCCAGTTCTCCACCGTTGATGAAGTCGACGTCGAGATCGATGGCCAACCCCGGGAGTCGATTACCGGCGAAGGCGTTCCCAGCCAGGACCTCGGACGTGATGACTTCCTCAACCAGAGCAATTTCGGCGCCCCGATCCCGGCTATTCTCGTCGAGAGTCCGTTTGTCGGTGAGTCGGTCGGCGACTCGCTTCGGCTGGCCGGGCTGGCCAACACCTTCGAGGGAACGGTCAACTACGAGGTCACCGATCCGGAGGGCTTGATCGTCGTCGACGAGTCTTTCACCACGGCTTCCGGCGGCTCAGGCGTGTGGGGACTGTTCCAGACCGTCATCGATCTGCCCGATTTCGATCGTGATGGGGTGGCCTCGGTGTTCGTCTACGAGTTGTCGGCTCAAGACGGCTCACGTCAGTTCCTCGTCGAGATCCCCATTCGGGTCAAAGGCGCCGGCTGACGCCTCGCCGCACAACCGATCGGGTGCGTCGTTCGGTACCCAACTCGCCTCGCTTTGTCCCGGCCACAGTTAGCGGCGCCAACCAGGCCGACTCAGGTTTGATGCGGCTAGCCCCGCGGTGTCTGCGGATAACGCTTGGTCAGACCCTTGACCATGTTGCCGGCGAACCATGATCCGCTGGCGGTGAGAGTCATCGCCCCGTCGGCGCAGGCGTCGACCAGCCGGCGTTCACGCCAGAGGTGGGTAATCGCCTCGCCCGGAACCGCGTGATCAATCGCCGCAACCGTGTCCGGCGGGATCCGGCCCGAAAGGATAGCCGAGATCAGGGGGTGCAGCTCGTTCTCTCGAGCGGTGCGGCGCAGGCCGCCCTGGAGCCCGACGCCGTCGCGTCGGCAGGCGCGAACGTAGGGCGCATACCGAGGATGCCGGTAGTGGTAGTCACCGAAGACGCCATCGGCGATCGGACCTATGGCCAGCAGCTCCTCGCCGCGAGTGGGGAAGGTGAAGTACACATTCCTGTCGCGCCGGTTGGCCCAGTGGTTGAAGGTGTTCCTGTTGAAACCCGCCGCCTCCAACATCTGCGCCCCGGCGAGGAACGCCACATAGTTCGGGAGGTGATTCCGCCCGTCTCCGATGCCGTTGGCCTGGGCCCAGAGGCGGTTCTGGGGGTAAACGAGGAGCTCGTACAGCGAGAAGCCGTCGACTCCGGCAGCCGCCAGGCTCGAGACGTCGTGCAGAAAACTGCGGTTCGACTGTTCGGGGAGCCCGCAGATCAGATCCACACTGAGGATCCACCCCCTCGATAGCGCGGCATCGACTGCGCTGCGGACGGCAGCAGCGGGAGAGCGACGGCCGATCAGTCGCCGGACATCGTCGTCGAGGCTCTGAACACCGAGGTGAACGCGCCGGAAACCGAGCTCGTCCATCGTGTTGGCCATCGCCGGGGTGAGACCTCCGACGGTTGTCTCGAGGGCAAGCTCCGTCTCGGGCGAGAGCGCGAACGATCCTCGGATTTCGTTGACGAGGCGCCGAAGCCGTGCCGGTCCGAGGTGGGTCGGGGTGCCCCCGCCGAAGTGGACGGTTGACACCGGGCGTTCGGCCAGCTGACCCACTGCGCTCCAGGCGGCGATCTCCCCGCACAACGCGTCGAGGTAGCGGTCCATCGTGGCCTGGTCGTGCGACCGCATCGCGAACGAGTAGCAGTCACAGAAGTCACACTTGCGGGCGCAGAAGGGGACATGAAGGTAGAGACACATCGGCGTGGTTGTCGTGGCCGACGAGAGGTCGCGGCGAAGGGTCTGCCACGCAGCATCCGGCCCATCATCGAAGGCCCGGGTGGCCCAGACCGGCAAAGGGATCACCCAGTCGTCCACCGTGAAGGGAGGCGCCAAGGCCGCGAACTGCGTCGCGATGGGCAGGGGATCGATCTCGGGAGGGAGCCCGGCCAGCAGGCCATCGAGGACGTCGGTTGCGGTCACAACGCAGTCCCCCTCGGAGCGCCGTCGGCGCGGTCCAACCCTGCCGCCGCGGTGCGCAACCGCCCCATCGTCATCGCCTGCTGGAATCGGCATCGAAACGAGTCTCGGGTGACCGGACCTGCCACCGGGCACTGGTCGGGACAGGTGCGGACACAGTGGAAACGGTTGAAGCACCCGTCACAGCCCGGCCGGGGGTCGAGTGCAGCGCGCAGCGCATCGACGCGAGCCTCGTTCAACACAAAGCGCCGCCGGTCCGGTGAGGGTGCACCGATGGCCACGCCCTGCTCCATCGTCGACACGGTGTCCTGGGTCTTGAAGCAGGCGGTGGCGGCACCGCCGGGAACGAGGTTGAGCACGTTCCTGAAGACGTTGCAGTAGGCGCCGTGGACCTCGCCAAGACGACTCCCGGAGGTCTCCCACCGTACGCCGTGGGATCGGGCGATCGCCTCCGCCTCCAGGAAGGCCTCCGCCATTGGCACCGCGTCGTCGAGGGTGGGGCAGGCAGCGCGCGTAGCCCGCCCGCCGATGTAGATGGGCTCTACCGCAAGCTGTGCGGGGCGTAGCCTGCGACAGAGGTACTCGGTGATGTCCGCCAGGAACTGATAGGTCTCGGGAAGGACGGTGGTGCGTACGTGCAGCGGCGTTCCAACCTCGTGGATCACGTCGGCGGTCGACTCGACAAAGGGGGTACTCGAGTGCATCGATCGGAGCGGTCGCTGGGTGGCCTGAACCGGCTCAGGTCCGTCACAGGACAGGCCGATGAGATCGAACCGTTCTGCCACCGCCCGCGCCACCCGTTCGGACATCACGCCGTTGGTCGCCAGGTAGCAGGTCATCGGAACGCCTTGCGCCGCTGCAATCGCCTCCACCGTCTCGACCGCCGCGAACAGATAGCCGGGATCCAGAGTGGGCTCGCCTCCGCCATGGCAGACCAGGGTCATGGGCACTCCATGTCGCACGCAGGCGTCAACGACCAGCGAGGCGGCCGACCGGATGTCATGGAGGGCGATCCGTCTGGTCGGCCGCCGACGAGGGTCGGAGACGCAGTAGGCGCAGCGAAGGTTGCACCCATCGTGGAGGAAGAGCGTCAGGCAAAGCGGATCGAAGGGCTGGGTGGACCAGTCGGCCAGGGCGGTTACGGCTTTGGAAGCCCGCCGCCGCAGCACGCCCGCTTCGCCGTCCTGCTCTCCTCGGCGGACGGCGGCCGTGAACACCTCTGCCTGCCCTGTGCCGGCGACGACGAGATAGCCGGGCGCATAGAACAGCACGCCATCATCCTCATCGAGGCGGAAGATGGGGAGTTCGTCGCAGATGGGCTCGAATGTGGTGCCTGTCATCGATTCAGTCCTTGTCAGCCGGGATGCATACTCTCAGGCCGACGAGGTGCAGGATGGTGTTCCGGCAGAAGGCAAAGGCCTCGGCGTCGGCCCATCCGGTTTCCGTGGCAACGCGGCGCGCGATTTGGGCGATCGTGGTCATCCCGTTGATGGCATTGAAGACGGTGAGGCTCGGGCCCGAGGTGGCTGTGAGCGGGATGGGTTCGCCGGTGCCGGCCGGATGGGCGAGCACCCAACCGTCGTCGACCGTGATGGCGCATCCGGGGACGATCCTGGGTCGGATGCTCGCCAGCTCGGCATCGGCCATGGTCCGCAAATCGCCCAGCCGACGGGCCGGCCGCTCGGGCGTCGCCTCGGCGGTGACCTGCAGCCACGTGACTGCCTCGGACAGCAGCTGGCGGCGGGTGAAGCGGAACCGCAGCGTCCCGTCCGCGCTCGGCTCGTCGACGGGAGTTCGGATGTCAACGGTGCGGACCATGGCTCGGTCAGTCCTGACGGCTGGGCGCCGCGGCCAACGCCGCCCTTCGGTCGGATGGGGTGAACGGGGTGGTCGAGCGTTTCCAGACGCCCCCACTTTCGGCGATGAGACGTAGCAGTATGGCCGAGGTCAGCGTTTGGTTGAGCTCGCAGGCGGTTCCGCGCGCCAGGTGGCCGTCGGGACCGGGGTGGAAGGAGCGTACATAACAATCACCGGCACAGGTCCAGTAGCAGAAGCATTCCCGACACGTCTCTCGGCGGTCGGCAATCATCGCCTGCAATTCGCTGCGGCGGGCAATGCTGACCTCGACGCACCCCGGATCGACCTGGCCGATGGTCGAGATCTCGGCGAGTGGATGTGACCGGCCGGTAACCTCGTAGCAGGTCACGAGCTCGCCGGTCGGGGTCACGATGAGGGCGTTGGAAGGGGCGGAGCAGAAGACCGACCGGGCCGCGGACACATCGGCACCCGTGTACACCAGCCTGGCGCCGACCGATTGCGCCACGTCCCACGCAGCAAGGAAGGCGTCGGCGAAGTCGGTGACATGTTGGGTATCCGGCTCGAGGTGTTTCCCGCGCTCGTGGTTGAACGCCGGTTCCACCCGCAGCAGGCGACAGCTGGTGTGGGTCAGCAGATAGGCCACATCGTCGGCCAGGTCACTCCACGGTCTGGCTGCGGTCATCCGGATGCCATACGGCTTGTGCGCCCGATCGAGTGCGTCCAGGTTGCGCATGACAACCGTCGACGAGCCATGGCCGGTGCGTAACGGACGGTTGCGGTTCTGCGTAGTCGGCGTTCCATCCAGCGAGATCGTGATGCCGTCGATGTTGCCGACGATCCAGCGGCACTGGGCCGCGCTCCACATGCCATTGGAGGTCAACGTGACGGTGGCGGCGATCGGTTGCGCACGGGCGTACCGGGTGGCGGCCTGGATGAGTTCCCAAGCCCGCGTCGGCTCCCCGCCGCCGTGGAAGGAGACTTCGAAGTGTCCCCGGCCTGCTTCCATCGCCGCCTCGACGACGGCATCGATCGTCGTCCGAGCCCGATCGAGTGACAACTCCTGCGTCGGTCCGTCCCCACCCGAGGCGTAGCAGTAGGTGCACCGGAGCTGACACTCATTGGTGGTCAGCAGGACAGCCGAGGCCAGCACGTCGTCGGGACGGGCGGGCCGGCGGTCCTGGTCCTTGGCGCGAAAGCCGATGGAGCGAAGGAACTCCTCCGCATCCGGAGGCCGTGCCACGCCGCTGTCCGGTGATTCGTCACAGGCGAGCAGGGCGAGGTCACCGTTGCCAACAAAAGCGACGCCGGCGAGGGGCTTGTAGACGATGTACTTGTCATCCTCGCCGTCGATGGGGATGGCCCAAGTGGTTGGCTCGTCGCAGCTCATGGCCACTCAATTCGGGTACCAGTAGTGGCTGACCGTGGCGCACGAGCTGTGTCCGACGCAGGAACACCCTGTATCACCCACACAACTGCAGGATGGCACATCGACGCAGTTGCAGGTGCACGTCGCCCCAGCCGGGATGGGGGATCCGCAGGGCAATGTATAGGTCCGGCCCTCGATGTCGAGCTCGATCCCGTTCTCCCCGGGCGGCACCGTCCCCTCCCGGGGCGGCACCGTGGTTGTGGTGGTCGTGGTCGTCGTTGTGCTTGTGGTGCTCGTGGTTGTTGTGCTTGTGCTTGTGGTGGTCGTCGCCTGGTCGGCTGGTGTCGTGACCGTGATGTAGTCGAACTCGGCGACTGCGGGTTGCCTGGTGGCCTGGTGTGCGAGAAGCCCGATTTCGGTGTCGGTGAAGAATCGTGTGTATTCGCCGACCAGGGTCCATGACTCGCCATCCTCGCTGACGTAGCCGGCGTAGGAGTCGCGGTCAGCGATGAACCGCAGGTACACAACGTCGGTGTCGGGCGCGATTTCAACGGTCGATGAGGCAAGCATCTCGTTGTCCCGGACGTTGTCGAGATACACGCCGTCGCCGACACAGAAGTCGGGCACATCGACAGGATCACAGTAGGCGCGCCCGAGCTGGAGGAAGTTGGTTTCGTCCGGGCCCACGATCAGCCCGGCGAATTGGAAGTTGCTCGTCGGTCGGAACCGCAGTGCGGTGGTTACCTCAAACGGGTCTTGCGGCGCGTCACGCACCAGTACATTCTGGGCTGCTTCCACTGCGGTGATCTGAAGCCATCCTGGCGTGGCGGTCAGACTCCACAGGTCAGGGTCCTCGGATCGCCACCTCCATCCGTCGCCGAGTGCTCCGTCGAATTGGTCCTCGAAGAAGTCGGATGGTGGGGTGGTGGTCGAAGTGGGATCCGCCGAAACTGTGCGGTCATCGTCGCCCCCGCCGCAGGCCTCTGCCGCTACCACTACGGCGCCTGTCGTTGCCATCTCGATGAAGGTGCGCCGGTCGAACCTTGCCCGACCGCTTTCCATGGACACGCCGTACACATGGGGGCCGTCATCGCCCTCAGGCTCGTCTGCTCGGGGTGACTCTCTCAGGCTGGTCATCGGATTCCTCCTGTGCTCCGAACGGGGGTGATGGTTGATCCGGTTGGCTTGGGCTTCTCTGGCACGATCACACGAAACTCGCTGCGCTGGAGGCGGGACAATGCCACAGCGCGGCAGCCTCCGGTGCACTCGCCACGGGCGAGGAAGCGGCAGCTGGAGCATTGCCGGAAAACCCCGACACCTCTATAGGGGGCGAGCTGCGTGGCGAGAAGCTGACGGACGCTCGTTGCATCCAGGCTGGTTCCCGCCTCGACTCCCGACAGCGCGGCCAGCGGGAAGCAGTGGATCATCCGACTATCGATGTCGATGTCACAGACGGGCCCGCAGTGCCACCCCACATCGGCACCGGACTGCTCGAGCTGAGTGAGGTCGTCAGAGGAGAACATGCAGCGGACGAACCCACAGTCCAGCTCCAGGCGGATCCCGCTGTCTGCCGCAAACGACGCAAAGCGCACGATCTCCATTCCGGTGCGGACATACTGCTTCGGATGGAGAAAGTCGTTCGATCCGCCGTGGACGGGCTGGCCGAGCCCGATCCGCACCGCCGGGCGGCACCCCGCATCCGCCATGAGCGGGGGAAGCCAGTCGTAGTCCACGACCGGCCGAACGAGCGTGATCCCGACCAGGGCTCGTGGCCCCAACGACGACAGGGTCCGCGCTCGACGATGGTGGACGAACGGGCCGATCCCGTCTCCGTCGTAGGTGGTCATGTTGACGAGCGTGGTGCAGCGGTCGGGGTCGAGATCCATCAGGACCTCCATGGAGCGGTCGGGAATGCAGCCATTGGTGAAGACGACAACGCGATCGAGGCGCTCCAAGGCACGCGCCACGAGCTCGGGGAACTGCGGATGCAAGGTGGGCTCCCCACCGATAAGGCGGGCTTCGCTGATGCCGGAGCGTTCGAGAAAGTCGAGTCGGCGCTCGAACTCGTCCAGGTCGAGGAACCGCTCCGGGGGTGGGACCGCCGCCATGGTCGGTGCGGCAAAGCAATAGCGGCACCGTAGGTTGCACCGGGCGGAAACCGAGATGTTAGCCATGGTCCGCCCCCAGTCGAGGAGCGGGTACCAGGATGCCCAACTCGAGCCACCGGTTGAGGCACGCAGCGAGGGTGTAGGCGGCCTCCTCCGGCCCGGCGTCCGTCACACGGGCCACGAACTCGACCAGCTGCGCGTGTACCCCGGCGGCGATCCAGCCCCAGATCGCGGCGTCGAGCCCGGTGAGGATATGTGTCGGACCGTCGTCCGGAACGATCGTGACCAATCCGGCATCCAGGACCCACCGGAGCCCGGGAGCCGGGCGGAGCACGAAGCCGTTGGAGGTGGTGGTCATGGCGCCATCTCCTCCAGGAGATCGGCCGGCTGGAGGACCGAGACGTGGAGATCCGATCCGCTGTCGAGCCAAGCGTCGGCCAGATCGGCCTGACCGCAGCGGTCGAGGAGCTGGGCAATGGTGATCGCCCGGGTGGAAATGCAGAGGTCGTCGTAGCCGGAGTCGGTGGTGGCGGCTTGGTGGTCCACGTGACAGCCGCCGGCGCAGTGAAGGTGGCTGATGCACCCCTCGCAGCGGCGGGGATGGGTTGCGGCAACAGCCCGCACCCGATCGACGGCTTCGGTGTCGAGAACAAGGGCCGGGGTCGCCGGATCGAGGCGGCCCAATCGAAGGTCGAGGCCCTTCCGGCGCCACTGATCCTCGAGGAGGTAGCAGGCATCGACGGCTCCATCGGCGGACACGATGAGGGCGTCCTGCCCCACGGGGCAGCAGGTCGCAACGATACGGCTCGTGTCCGTTGTCGAGGTCACGGCGGTGATCCCGTGTCGTTGGAGAAGGCGCGAGGCGGCCACCACCTGCCGGGCGAACTCCCACGGATCAGGGGCCCGAAGTCCGGCCGCCTCGGAGTGCGACGTGGTGGTCAGGCGTTCGAAGCAGACGGTTGCGGGGCGCAGGCGTAAAGCAAGGGTGTTCGCCCAGCTGAGGAGTAGCGGAAGCGATTCCTGGGTGACGCACGAGCGGATCACGAGTTCCGCCGAGGAGTCGGAGATGATCTCGGCCGTCCGCATGACCTGTTCAAATGTTGGCCGGCCACCCGGGGCGGGTCGGTTCCTGTCATGGATGGCCGCCGGACCGTCGATGGAGAGGACGACGGTGTCGAGCTGCTCACCCATGAATCTGGCCCGGCTCGGGCTGCAGAGGCCATTGGTGGAGATCTCGAGGTGCAGGACCAGGCCCTCCCGGTCGGCGATCGACCGGGCGTATCCGGTCACAAAGTCGACGAGCCCCGGTCGGAAGAGGGGCTCGCCACCGAAGAAGTGAATCTCTCGACGGGGATCGGAAGATCCGTTGAACAGACCGAAGTACGCGTCGACAGCTGCCCTCGCCGTGTCAGGAGTCATCCCCGACGTGTCGGGGGTGTCGCCGAAGGCGCAGTAGCCACAGGCCAGGTTGCAGCCGCGTGTGGGGATGATCCCGAGGAACAACGGACGACGCACGGGCCCGGCCGGGATTCGAGTCGGCTCGCGGCCAGGCGAGAGAAGGACCCTGACGATCCCGGCGATCTCCGCGGGAACAGGCCCCCCGGCCAGTCCGACGCCGATGGCGTCAAGCCCGGCGCGGTTGACGACCGCGATCAGCCCGTGAAGCGGTGCGTAGACGAGGTAGTGGTCGAGGACGGGGACGCGGTAGACCACCCCTCCCGCCGTCCCGCGGTCTCCGGTCACCGGCGCTTCGTCGGGACGAGAATGAGCCCAAGACGCCCTGGTCGCCATGTTCGTAGCGTAAAGCTCCCCCATCGCCGCCTGTAGGGGCATTCGTCCCGCATTTCAGGATCTGCTGCGTGAGGCTCCGCCGCTCCCACACAAGCGGGGGACGAAGGGCACTTCCCGTTAATGGGGACTTCTTGTTAGAAGTGAACTATGCGACACCGGTGGCTGGGATGGCTCCTCGGGCTGGTTATCGTCGCCGCGACCTGCGGCTCGCAGGAACAGACTGGGTGGGCCGTGGAGGCCGAGGCCTGGCATGACGCGCTGATAGAGGCGCAGATCGCCAGGGAGGCCATGCCTATTCGAAGTTCCTGTCGCCTGATGTGGTGTGGGATGACAGCGCCAACTACGCCGAGGAAGCCGAAGGTTCCCCAAGCGTGGGCGACGAAGCAATCTTGTTCGCCGCATCGGTGCTTGGTCCGGAGAGTCTGCGGCTGGAGCCCGAGATCTTCATCAGCGTCGATGGCCTCGTGGACTTCTTCTTCTATGACTGGTCGCCGCTTGGCAACGACTTCCGGCCCGACACCAAGGAGCCGGCGCACGGTGTGAGCCTGATGGCCCCGATCGGACCGTTGGGGGCGGAATCGTTGGTCAACGGTACGGCCATCGAGGATTGGCGAGACCGGCGTCCGGGTTGGCCCCAGGCCGATGAGGCCGAGGCCGTGGCCACGTCGTGGACACAGCTGTGGTCGGGCACCACTGATGATGTCGACATGTTGTACCGCAATGATGCCCGTCTGCAGGACTCGATAGTTGGTATTGACCTCGCTGGTCGCGATGCCATTGTTGACTTCGCTGCTTCAGTCGGTCTTTGGGAGATCACCACCGTCGGCCCCGACGACGTCCGGGGTGTCTACCCGCTGGTGCGCGGACCGTCCGGCGCCAAAGTGTTGGAGGAGGTGGTGCTGGTCGTCTCTGGCGAGGACGAGAGCGGATGCACGGGGGAGATGGTGGTTTGGCTTGTTCTCGATGGGGGGCTAGTGGACAAGGAGATCCGATACTGGCCGATCGAGCAGGCCCGGCGATGCCTGCCGGCTGGCAAGCTGCCGGATGGGTGGTGGACCGACCGGCCCGTCCCGACAGACCCCGAAGCTCCGACCGAGGACGTCGAGACACCCACCGATCCGCTGTCCTTCGGCGCCGCTACGATCAGCGTCTATGACGGTACCCCGAACCTGAACCGGCTGCTGGCCTGGGGTCTGGGCCGGTTCGAGACCGCCGGGCTTACTCCGCCCGCAATCACATCAGCGACCTACGCTCTACAGCGAGTTCTGTGACGACATGCGAGCCAGGTATCGGCCAACGGCAGCAGGTGCGACTTGGCCTTCTGCTTCGACGAGCGTGACGCCTGCTGGGACGAGAGCTGCGCCCACTTCACCCCGGTCAGCCGCCGACTTGTGCTCCACGAGCTGGCTCACGCCTGGATGGCCGACACGCTCGATGAGCGCGCCCGACGACAATTCACCGATTTTGTCGGCCTCGAGGTATGGAGCGACCAGTCGGTGGCCTGGCGAGAACGAGCTTTCGAACACGCCGCCGAGACCATCACCTGGGGCCTCATGGACCGGGACATCGCCATGTTCCTACTCGTCGGCCGATCCAGCCCGGAGCAGCTCACCGAAGGCTTCCGCATCCTCACCGACATCGATCCCCTCCCGAGAACCGACGACTTCTCGCCAACGCTGGGCACGCGGTAGCCGGCAAAACATTGCCGGCTGCAACGGTTCGCCGTGTGAGAGTTGTCCGACAAGGCCATGGTGTCCCGGGGTCGGAATCACGCAATCGCGACGGCCCGACTGTAGGCGCTGGGGAACCGGGCCAGGAAGGCGATGGCCAGCCGCAGCTCCCGGGTGTCGACGCACTCTCCGACCTTGTGGGTGTTCTGTTCGATGCCGGCGCCGAACCCGAACATGGCCGGATGCTTGAACGCGCCCTGGGAGATCCAGTGCTTGTCGGCCGGCACGTCGATCGTGGCATCATCGTCGGGAATGGGGAAGCCGACGCCGTCGGTGGAGAAGATCCAGCGGTCGACTCGGGCCTCGGAGCGCAAACCGCCGTCGTCGACCGAGGACTGGGTGATGTTGGGGGCCACGACCGACTCGTAGACGGCGACCGCGGTCTCGATGGCCGGGTGATCGGGCGGGGTGGCCCAACCCATGTAGATCTGCTCGTTGCCCAAGACGTAGCCGTTCCAGGTCGGCTCCCGGTACACGGGCACCGACACGTCGACGGTCAGCCCGGCGTCGCGGGCGGCCTGGACCGCGTCGAGCGATTCGATGTCGGCCAGCGCCTGGGGCGGCAGTTCGCCGACCGTGAGCCTCCGGTCGAAGCGGAAGGTGAAACGGTCCGGCACGGCACAATCGCTGGGCGTGTCGAGCCGCGACCAGGACGCGGTTCGCGTCCCCTGACCCAGGAACGGATCGTCGAGGAATCCTTCCCCCCGGTCGTAGCGGCCGGCCGCCTCGGCAATGATGGCCCCTCCATACTCGAGGGGGTTCAGGCCCTCCCAAGGCATCGATCCGTGGCAGGAACGGCCGGTGACCGTCACCTCGATCTGCATTCGACCGCGCTGGCCCCGGTAGATGCCGAGCGCTCCCTTGTAAGCATCTCCGGTGCCCTCGGTGAGGATGACCACGTCGGGAATCAGGGCGGGACCGGCGCCGGGAAGAACCTCTCTCACCACATACATCGGGCCCCCACCGTCATTGTCCTCTTCACAGACCGTGCCGTAGGCCCGGATGATCACCCCCTGCAGGGCTCCCTCGTGCGCCAACTCCAGGGCGATCTTGGTGGCCACGATCTGGGACACAACCCCGCTCAGCTGGTCGGCCGCCCCCCGGCCGAAGACCAGATGGTCCCATTCATCGTCGGGGGGTAGGTGTCCCAGTTCGCTTCGCAGGAAGTCGCGGTCGACGGCCTCGATGTCGACGAGGCCGTCATAGGCATCGATGCCGCCGAGCTTGTCCCGCCACGTCGACCGGAGGGCCTGGACGGTGTCGGTGTGGCCGTCGAAGTAGACCACCTTCTTGTCGTCGGGGTGGATGCCGTCCTCGGGGTCGGTGACGAACCACACCAGGTTTCCGTAGTCGTCGAACCAGACGTCCTCCGGGAACCGCACCGCACCGACATCGACGATGGTTTGCTTCAGGAACCCCAGTCGAGGCTGCTCATGATTGCTCAGGCCGCATGCGGGATCGCCACCGTCGTCACCCGGTCGGTCCACGTAGTCGGCCGGTAGGCGAATGGCCTCCTTGAGGATGGCCACGGCAAGATCCAGGTACAGCTCACTGAGTTCGGCGATGCGAGCGTCGAGTTGGTTGGCGTCGGCGGTGTGCACGCCGACCTCGGCGCCATGTTGGATATCGGCCATTTGGTCTCCTCATCTCCAGCGATGTATCCGGGCTCGGGGCCCGGGCGGTTCATTGTGCCTCTAGTTCAGCGACGCCAGCTCCCCGGCCAGATTCCGGACCTTGGCCCCGGCCAGGAGTGCCATCACCACATATATCTTCCAGTTGGCCTGTCGGGCCACGTTGACCTTGTGTTGCTCCATGACTCCCGGACTGACCTCGGAGCCGATGTCGGCCGGCAGGCAGTGCATGTACAGGGCGTCTCCACCCCTGGTAAGCCCCATTCGGCGTTCGTCGCAGATCCACTCGGTGTACTGGGCGTTGCGCCCGAGGGCCCGATCTTCGATGGCCGCCATCTCGGCCCGATCATTCCTGGCATTGGCGTCGACCCGCTCGAGCATGAGGTCGTAGGCCCCCCAGCTCTTCGGGTAGACGACGTCGGCGCCGGCGAAGGCTTCGTCCATGGAATCCACCACCCGGAACGACCCGCCGCCGGCCGCATTGGCCCGGGCGGCGACCATGGTCTCCTCGGTCAGCCGGTAGCCGGGAGGGTGGGCCAGCGTCACGTTGGCCCCGAACCGGGTCAGGAGGGTGATGAGGCCCTGGGGAACCGACAGCGGCTTGGCGTAGGACGGCGAGTAGGCCCAACTGACGGTGATGTTGCGAGCCGACAGATCGCCGAGATTGTCCTCCAGCCACAGCAGGTCGGCCATGGTCTGGGTTGGATGGTCGACGTCACACTGGAGGTTGACGACCGGCACCTGACGGGTGTCATCGGTGGCTGCCAGGTACCCGTCGATACCGGTCTTGACATCCTGGATGAAGCTGTTGCCCTCGCCCAGGATCAGGTCGTGACGGATTCCCATGGCGTGGGCGTTCATGCCCAGCATGGCCCCGGTCTCCACTGCGGTTTCCCCGTGGGAAACCTGGGTTGACGAACCGTCGACGATCACCGGCTGCATTCCGAGTCTGGCCGCCGCCCCGGCCCAGGCGCTCTTGGTCCGGGTCGATTGGTCGAAGAACACGGCCCACGCCAGCTCGAGAGGGCACAGCGGTGTCCGGATACCCCGCCGGTCGAGGTCGGCCAGCGCTCGGGCCAGGTGCTCCAGGGCGGATAGCTGGGCCGTCGACCACGATTGGGTGGTGAGGAGGCTTTGGCCGTAGATGAGGTCGAGGCCGGCCTGGTCCAGATCGGCAATGGTCCGGGATTCGGTCATGAGTTCCTCCTGATATGAGTGCCGGCCCGACCATCGAAGGCGTCGACCAGGTCCTCCGGGCGGCAGATGATGGCCTCTCCGTCGACGGCCGCCAGATAGTCCACCACCGCCTTGATCTTGGGTCCCATGCTGCCGGTGGGGAAGTGGCCCTCGGCGGCCAGCGATCGGGCTTGGTCGCAGCTGAGTTCGGGCAGTGGCACCGGGGCATCACTGTAGAAGTCCCGGTACACGTAGTCAGCGCTGGTGGTGATGATGAGCCGTCGGGACCGGAGGTGAACGGCCAGAAGCATACTGACGATGTCCTTGTCGATCACGGCTTCGTGGCCGATGATCTGACCGTCGGCGGTCCTGCTGACCGGGATGCCCCCGCCACCACAGCAGATGACGGTGATGCCGAGCCGACTCAGCTGTTCGATAACGCGCAGTTGGACGATGTTGATCGGCTCGGGCGATGGGACAACTCGTCGGACGCCCCGCTTCGGATCCTCCATCAGCTGCCAATCGTGTTTTCGGGCCAGCACTTCGGCCTCGGCCGACTCGTAGAAGCGACCGATGGGCTTGCTGGGGGAGCGGAACGCCGGGTCGTCGGGATCCACCTCGACCTCGGTCACGATGGTGACCACCTGGGACTGATCACCTCGATGGCGCAGCTCGGCCCGCAGGGCGCTCTCGATCATGTAGCCCATCGCCCCTTGGGTGTCGGCGACCAGTGAGTCCAGCGGCACCTCGGGCAGAGTGTCGCCGGCCAGCTCCGACCGGAGTTGCATGAACCCGACCTGGGGGCCGTTGCCGTGGGTGAGGACCAGGTGTTCACCCCGTTCGATCAGATCGGCGATCGGCTTCACCGCCTCCCGGGTGACGGCGAACTGATTGGCCACCGTCGGTGGGAGGTCGGGATCGAGCAGGGAGTGGCCACCGATGGCGAGAACAGATGGCGCCGTCGTCTCACTCCGGTGTGCGTTGTCCGGCACATCGCCTCCAAGCTGTGGCACCACACCGGCCATCGGTTCCCTACCCTCCCATCGTGTCCAACTCCCGGACTGGAGAGAAGGCCACCACGTCCCCCACACTAGCATTTCGCCGTGGTCGGACCGTTTCCCCACCGCACTGCCAGCTCCTGCCATGCTGTCGGACGACGGCGGCTCACAACGAGTTGTCTCACTCCGGCGTGCTTGAGCGGTCGAGCTCGGCGACGAGAGTCTTCGGTGCCTGGAGCCGATAGGCCTCTTCGATGATCGCTGCGATCTCGTGCCAGTCGACCTCCGGCCCGCCCTCGGTATCGAGATAGACCCCGATCCAGTCCCCGAACACGCCCGAAGCGCTCGGGGTGGGGCCGAAGAACCGGTCCGGCTCGCTGGTGATCAGTTCGTCGCGCACCCCGGGCGGAGCAGGACACCACAGCGAGACGCGACCGCGCTCGGCAAAGTCGGAATCGTGGAATCGACAGATGGGCTTTCGGTTGCCCACGTAGAAGCAGGGAGCGCCGGCGCTGAGGCGCTCCGTCACACAAGGAAGGGCGAAGACGATCCGGCGTACGTGCTCCAGTGCATCCTGCATTGTCACGAGTCTCCCATGGCGTCAACAACGAGGTCGAGCCTTCGCCGGTGCCCCGGAACCGCGGTCGAGAGGTTTCCAAGCCCCCTGAATGCCGTTCAACTCGCGTCTGACGGGACGACCACCGTCCGTTGCCCGAGGAGCAGCCTATT
>JAHEJM010000097.1 GCA_024638815.1 Acidimicrobiales bacterium
GATTCACCGGCGACGGGGGTGATAAGGACGCCCGGGAGGACATGTTCGCCAATACGGTGGCGGTGTACGAGGACAATGACCTGCTCGGTACCGAGGCCACCACCAGCGACGACAACTTCGACCGGCACCACCCGATCTACCGCTACCTCCGGGAGCTGGGCAAGCTCTACGACAAGCATGAGGCGCTCCGCACCGGCGCCCAGATCCACCGCTACAGCACCGACGGCCCCGGCATCTACGCCTTCAGCCGGGTCGATCGCGACGAGCGGGTCGAGTACGTCGTTGCCCTCAACAACAGCGAGTCGACCGCTGCCGCCGAGGTCCCCACGTTGTCCCCCGGGGGCGTCAAGTACCAGCTCGTGTCGGACAAGCTGATACCGAAGAAGATCGCAGCCGAGATGCTCACCACGGCCGCCGATGGCAGCTTGGAGGTCACGATCGCGCCCCTGGGGGCGGTGATCTACCAGGCCAAGCGGCCGGTCCCGGCGAGCGAGGCGGCTCCCGGCATCGAGATCACGAGCCTCGAGCCTGGCCAGACCGTTCCCCTGGGCATGAACTCCTGGGACGGGCACCGGGTGCGGGACCGCGTCGAGGTTGCGGCCGAGCTCGACACCGACCAGATGGCCGAGGTCACGTTCGCCGTTCGGGTCGGCAACGGGGACTACGAGCCGATCGGGACCGACGACAATGCGCCCTACCGGGTGTTCTACGACGCCGGTCATCTCGAAGGGGCCGACGGTGTCCGGCTGTCGTTTCGGGCCATCGTCAACGATCTGTCCGGGAACTTGGCCGCGGCTGAGGTTGTGAACATCGGGGTGGAGTTCGCGGAGCCGACCGGCCCCGACACGCCCTACGCCGTTGTCCACTACCAGCGACCCGATGGCGACTACGGTGACCACACCACCGGCGATTTCAACGACTTCTGGGGCCTGCACCT
Source organism: Acidimicrobiales bacterium (assembly GCA_024638815.1). Classification (GTDB taxonomy): domain Bacteria; phylum Actinomycetota; class Acidimicrobiia; order Acidimicrobiales; family SZUA-35; genus JAHELU01. Next base: position 938 of record JAHEJM010000097.1, read on the forward strand.
GTGGGGCGACGCCATCGCCCCTGGTGAGGCCACCGACTGGCCGAGCCCCAAACCGTTCCTGGGCGAGGACGACTATGGCCGGTTCGCCTGGGTCGAGCTGGCCGACGACACCCTGCCGGTGAACTTCATCGTGCACCAGGGCGACACCAAGGACCCGGACAACAGCCCCGACCGGAGCTTCGTGCCCGGCGCCACGCCGGAGATCTGGCTCAAGCAGGACGACGGGACCATCTACACATCACGGGCCGAGGCCCAGGGCTTCGCCTCGGTGCACTACGCCTGTAGTGACTGCTCGGGGGTCACCCTCGACGCCGTCACCGATGACGGCCCGCTTGTCACCGATGCGCCCCCGGACGCAACCGACGACTACGGCGCAGTGTGGAACCTGACCCCGGCCGACCTGTCAGCCCCTGTCACGGTGAGCGTCAGCGTCAATACAGCGCCCAACGTTGTCGATCAGGCCTTCGTACCGACCGACATCCCCGCCGCCTGGCTCCAACCGGGCGAGCAGGTGCTGTATCCGTCACGGGGTGGGGCCGAAGACGTGGCCACGATTCACTACCATCGCCCCGCCGGCGACTACGGCGACCCGACCAGCACCGACTTCAACGACTTCTGGGGTCTGCACACCTGGACCGGCGCCGCCAGTCCCACCGACTGGCCGAACCCCGTCCGCCCGGACGGCTTCGACAGCTTCGGCGCCGAGTTCCGGGTGGACCTGGTGGACGGAGCAGATCAGCTCGCCTACATCATTCATCGTGGTGACAGCAAGGATCCCGGTCCCGATCAGTTCCTGGTTTTCGACCGCTGGGGACACGAGGTATGGCAGGTCGAGGGGGCCGATGTCGAGCACCCCTACATGACACCCCCGAAACGATAACCCCGATCATCCCGAGCGGGGCGGCCCGAAGTCCGCCGGAGCCGCCGGCGGGGACCCGATCAGCGGTCTGAGCCCCTATCCCGATGGTGGTGACCCCACCGACCCGGCCGCAGTCACCCAATGCAATGGCGAGCCCCAGACCGGGGTGCTGTATCGCAACAGCGAAACCGAGCCCTTTCTGGCGGTCAACCCCACCGACCCGAACAACATGATCGCCGTCTGGCACCAGGACCGGTGGAGCAACGGCGCAGCCCAGGGCCTCGGTGCCGCCTACACAGTCGACGGAGGTATGACGTGGACCCCGGTCGATGTCCCGTTCACCCGGTGCTCGGGCGCACAACCGGGCTCGGCCGGTGACTACGGGCGAGCCTCTGATCCGTGGGTCAGCTTCGGCCCGGATGGCACAGCTCACTTCATGGCGCTGGTGGCCGACAACACCCCCAACCGCAACGGTATGGCGGTCGCCCGTTCGACCGATGGCGGCGACACCTGGACGGAGCCACAGATCATCAAGGCCAACCCCGCTCGCGACCCGGTCGGCGCGTCGCTGTTCCACGACAAGAACTCGATTACCGCCGATCCGTTCGATCCCGACCTGGTGTACGCCACGTGGACGCTGTTCCGCAACGGGGTCACCTCGCTGGTCGTGGCCCGCTCGACCGCCGGTGGCGAGAAGTGGGGTCCACCGATCCCGATCGCCACGTTCGGGAATGTGAGCCCGGCCAAGGTGGCCTTCTTCCGGCAGGGTGCCCAAATCGTGGTGCTCCCGGACGGGACGCTGGTGAACGCGTTCTACCGCATCCTGTTCGACCAAAAGAACGTGGTCGTCACCTTCGAGCAGGCTCTGTTCCGGTCGACCGACAGCGGAAAGCACTGGGAGCGGATGGACATCGCCGTCGCCGAGTTCGCCCCCGCCAGCGCCATCGACCCGGAGTCCGGTATTCCGGTGCGTGACGCCAGTCAGATCCCCGATATCGCCGTCAACGACTCGAACGGTGCGTTGTACCTCACCTGGCAGCGACGGAACGGCCAAGGTCTGGTGGAGGTGGTCGTGTCCCGATCGATAGACGGCGGCTTCACCTGGTCGGAGCCGATCCGTGTGAGTCAGCAGGGCGAAATCGTGCAGTCGTTCCTCCCGGCCGTGTCGGTCAACGACGACGGCACCGTCGGAGTCCTCTACTACGACTTCCGTAACGACATGCCGGGTGATGCCCCGTTGAGCACCGACGTCCATCTTGCTCTCTTCGACGCAAACCTGGCACTCCAGGACGAGCAGCCCCTCACACACGACTCCTTCGACATGCGTCAGATGGTCCTCACCGGGCCGCGGGGCTACTTCCCCGGAGACTACGTCGGACTCGACACCGCCGGCAACGATTTCGTGGCGGCGTTCACCGTGGCCAACAACCTCGGCCTACCGGTGCAGTTCCCGCAACCGCCCGGTCTTTTCGTCGACGCCAACAACCGTCAGGACATCGTCTTCGCCCGCGAAACTCCGTGATCACCACCCCGCTCCGTGTGTACTGGGAGGTGGCGCCGCCCGCCCCGAGCTCCGGGAATGGCGTCCGAGCCTCATCGCCGTGCAACCGGAGTTGTCGATCGGTGAAGTCGGTCGAGGGCTTGGTTGCTCGACCGAGCAGCCGGCCGGCCATTCGGCTCGGCCGGCGCTCAGCGGGAACTCAGATCAGGCCCTTCTCGGTCAGCCACTCGGCTGCGACCTCGTCGGACTCTCGGAAGTTGATGTCGGTCTCGACGTTCCATGCCACGAGGTCGTCGGTGGTGATTGCTGCACTCAAGGTGTTGAGGTCGGTCGCCAATTGGTCTCCGTAGGCCTCGAGCACCGAGCTGACCACGATCGGGGCGATGTTCTGGGCCGGGTGGAGCCCCATGTCGTCCTCGAGGATCTTGAACCCCTGCTCATCGATCTGGGGAGCGGTGGTGTTCCAGACCACAGCGTCGACCTCCTCGGCGGCCAATGCCTCGCCCAGGAGGGGACCGAACTCGATGGTGACCGTGTCGGCGAACTCGATGCCATAGATGTCGGGATCGGTGTAGCCGAGGAAGCACTGTGGTCGCTCGAAGCAGGCCGCCGATGCGCCGAACACGGCGCCGGCCCCGGCCAGATCGGAAATGGTGGTGGCGTCGTAGTCGCCGCGCACGACCATCGCATCGCCGTCGACCGCAGGGGAGTAGTCGAGCAGGGTTGCACCGAGCTCTTCATAGAGCGGGCCGATGATCTCGACGATCTCGTCGGGGTCTGCCGATGCCCCCGCATCGGGTGCCAGTGCGGTGAGGGAACCACCGATGTAGTCGATGATGAGGTCGAGGTCACCGTTGCTGATGCCGTCGATGGCCTCGGTGCGGAAACCAGCGGGGGTCAACACCTCGATGTCGTAGCCCTTGGCCGCCAGGTACTGGGCATACACCTCGGCGATGGTCACCGATTCCGAGAAGTCCTGGCCCCGTACCCGAATGGTGGGTCCCTCCAGTGGGGCGGCCTCGCTTTCGGCCGTTGTGTCCTCGGTGGTGGTCTCGGTTGCTTCCTCGGCGGTGGTCTCGGTCGTGTCTTCGGCGGTGGTCTCGGTTGTTTCCTCGGCAGCAGTCTCCTCCGAATCATCATCGGAGCCGCACGCTGTTGCCACCAGCGCGAACACCGCCATGAGGATCAGGAAAAGCCGGAACGTTGGCTTGGTCATTGGCATGTCTTTCTTCTAGCGAATGGGTCAGGCCAGGCGGCGAACGCCGGGCGGGAGCAATCGACGCATCAGTCCGAAAATGGTACCGGTGAGCGCAGCCAACCCTGCGACGAGGATGGCTCCGGCGAGGAGCAGATTGTCGTTGTTCTGTCCGAGGCCGTCGCGTACATAGCGACCGAGACCATCACCGCCGAGAAAAGCCCGAATCGGCTCGGTGGCGACGACCTGGACCGCAGCGACCCGGATCCCGGCGAGCATGACGGAGGTGGCAAGCGCCAGCTCGACATTGAGCAGCACACTTCGCTCACTGAGGCCCATGCCCCGTGCCGCATCGATGACGCCCCGATCGATCCCTCGCACCCCTGTGTAGGTATTCAGATAGATCGGTGGAAGTGCGAGCAGCAGGAGGGCAATGAATATCGGCCACGGTTCGAAGCCCCAGCCACGGCGCAGCGATATCGGTACCAGAAGACCGGCGACGGCAAAGGTCGGTACGGCCCGGCTCAGGGTCACGACCCAGGTGATCGACAGTTCGCCCCTTCCGTGGTGGGCGAGCACTGTGGCCAGAGGGACGGCGATGATCGTGGCCACCGCCATCACGGCCGAGCACATCACGAGGGTGTCCCACAGCGACGCCAGGATCCCGCCGGGACCGGTCCAGTACTCGCTCCCGAACAGGAACTCGAACACTCCGATGTCGCGAGGCACCGCAGCCTGACCGAGCACCGGCCCCATCATGACGCCTTCGCTCTCCGGGTCCACGGTGTTGCCCAACGGCCGAGGGCGTAGATTGCTCCGTCGAGCACCAGCGCCAGCAGGATGGAGAGGGATGCTCCGATGGTCATCGGGGTCCAGAACGTGCGCTGGAGTCCATCCAGGATCAGCGCACCCAGCCCGCCTTGGCCGATGATGGCGGCCACGGTCACCAGCCCAGCCGTGGAGACCACAGCGATACGCAGGCCGGCGATGATGTATGGCAGCGCCAGCGGTAGTTCGACCTCGACGACTCGCCGCACCGGCGTCAGACCCATGCCCTTGGCGGCGTCGCGGACGGATTCGGGTACGGCGTTGAACCCGGCAACCGTGTTCGTGACGAGGATCAACAGGGTGTAGGCGGCGAGCGGTAGCACAGCCGTCAGGCGGCTCAACCCGAAGTAGGGGACCAGCAGCCCGAACAGGGCAACGCTCGGGATCGTGTAGAGGAAGCCGGTGAAGCCGGTGATGGGTGAGACCATGAACCGGAAGCGGAGCGCAACAGCCGAGAGTACTGCGGCAACGACCACGCCAAGCGCCACCGAGAGCACCGTCAGCTCGAGGTGTTGCACCAACGCCTCGCGGATCTGGTCCCATTCGTCGATGATCCATTCCCATCTGATGATGGGGTTGGTGGCCTGGGCGACCGGCGTCATAGGTCGGGCTCCGACACAAGGCTTCTGCGGATGGCGTCGAGGCTGACCACGCCACCGAAGTGGCCTCCATCGTTGATGACGGCGACCGAGGTGCGCGAGGTCATGATCAGCTCCATGGCGTTGCGCAGCGTGCTGTCGGGTGTTACCTGCGCTGCGGGCGGGAATCGCTCGGCGTCGGCCGGAACGGAACCGTTCGCGAGGTCCGCCACCCGAACCCAGCCGCCGAAACGATCGTCGCAGATCAAGCCGATCCACTCCACGCCCTGTGCTTCGGCCGTGGCAACGGCTTCGGAAGACGACGCCGTGTCGGGGATGACCGGGCCGGTCTCGAACGGAAGCTCGGCCACGGATTTCAGGGCGAGCCGCTTCATACCTCGATCCTCGCCGACGAACTGCTCGACGAATGTGTTGGCCGGCGATCGCAGCAATTCGTCGGGGGTCGAATACTGCTCGAGGATGCCGCCAACGTTCAGCAACGCAATGCGATCGCCGAGCTTGAGGGCCTCTTCGAGATCGTGGGTCACGAAGACGATGGTCTTGTGAAGCTGCTGCTGGAGCGCCAACAGCTCGTCCTGCAGGCGACTGCGAACGATCGGGTCCACGGCGCCGAAGGGCTCGTCCATCAACAGCACCGGAGGATCGGCGGCCAGGGCTCGGGCTACGCCGATGCGTTGCTGTTGTCCACCGGAGAGCTCATCGGGATAGCGGTCGAGCATTGTCAACTCGAGACCCACCAGCTCGGCGAGCTCGGCGACTCTGTCGGCGACACGGCTCTTGTCCCAACCCAGCGTCCGCGGCACGGTGGCGATGTTCTGAGCGACCGTGCGATGGGGGAACAGGCCACCCTGTTGGATCACGTAGCCGATTCCACGCCGAAGCTCGGTGAGCGACTCGTTGATGACGTCGCGGCCGTTGACCTCGAGTCGGCCGGACGTTGGCTCGATGAGCCGGTTGATCATGCGCAAGGTCGTGGTCTTGCCACACCCCGACGGGCCGATCAGGGCCACAATGGAGCCGGCCGCGATGTCGAGGTCGAGCGCACCGACGGCGTCGGTTTCGCTGCTCTCGAACCGCTTGGTGACCTCTTCAAGCCGTATTGCGATGTCGGCGATGGTTCGTCAGCTCCCATGGTTCGTCGAGGAATCCGCCCACTCAACGACTTGTTGACGTCATTCGCACGGATGTGGCCAAACGATAGAAGGACAACGGCCTCGCTCCACCTTCGGTTACGTTTGGCCGGTCACCGGTTAGGCCGTTTGGGCCCTGAAGTTCCGGATCGCCAAGACCGCCTTCGGGGAGGTGTTCGACCAGCGGGCGGACATGTTCGCCAATACGGTGCCGGTGTACGAGGACAACGACCTGATCGGCACCGACGCCACCACCAGCGACGACAACTTCGACCGGCGCCACCCGATCTACCGCTACCTCCGGGAGTTGGGCAAGCTGTACGACAAGCACGAGGCGCTCCGCACCGGCGCCCAGATCCACCGTTACAGCACCGACGGCCCCGGCATCCACGCCTTCAGCCGGGTCGATCGTGACGAGCGGGTCGAGTACGTCGTTGCCCTCAACAACAGCGAGTCGGTGGCCACGGTCGACGTCCCGACGTTCTCGCCCGGGGGAGTCAAGTACCAGCTCGTGTCGGACAAGCTGATACCGAAGAAGATCGCAGCCGAGACGCTCGTTCCGGTCGGCAACGGGGACTACGAGCCGATCGGGACCGACGACAATGCGCCCTACCGGGTGTTCTACGACGCCGGTCATCTCGAAGGGGCCGACGGTGTCCGGCTGTCGTTTCGGGCCATCGTCAACGATCTGTCCGGGAACTTGGCCGCGGCCGAGGTTGTGAACATCGGGGTGGAGTTCGCGGAGCCGACCGGCCCCGACACGCCCTACGCCATCGTGGACTGTCAGCCACCGGCCGGCGACTACGGCGACCACACCACCGGCGATTTCAACGGTTTCCGGGGTCTGCACCTGTGGGGCGACGTCACCGACTGGCAGAGCCCCAAACCGTTCCTGGGCGAGGACGACTATGGCCGGTTCGCCGGGGTCGAGCTGGCCGACGACACCCTGCCGGTGAACTTCATCATCCACCAGGGCAACACCAAGGACCCCGGTGCCGATCAGTTCCTGGTGTTCGACCGCTGGCGGCACGAGGTGTGGCAGATCGAGGGGGCCGATGTCGAGCACCCGTACGTGGCACCTCCGAGACGATGATCCGGATCATCTCGTAGCGAGCAGGTGCCGAGGGACTTCGGCCTCTAATTCACTGCCCCGCCATCGTTTACGCTGACGGCAGGCGGCCACCCATCGTCGTCGGCACGCTCTGCCTGCGGTCGAACAGGTCCGGCACCTTGTCGACTCCACATATCGAAAGGGAAAACCGATGTCTACCGACTTCATGACCCGCACAACGGCGGGTCGCCGAGACGTCCGATTCGAGGCGGGCGTGGGAACCCCTGATTCCCGGATCCTCCGATGGCTGGGCGGAGCCTTCCTGCTCCAGGCCATTGCGTCGGCCGTCAGCGGGTTGTTGCTCGCACCGATTGACCTGTTGGCTTCGTCGCCCCCCGATGACATGGCGGGGGCCATGGCCGACTTGGCGGCCAATGAATGGCAGACCCGGGCCGGCATCGTGGGAGAGATGGTGACAGCCGCCGGAGTGGTGGCGCTGGGGGTTCTCCTCTATACGGTGGTGCGGCACCGGGGTCCCATCCTGGCCCTTGTTGCCATGGCTCTGTACCTGGTCGAGGTCGCCATGTTGGCCGTTCGGGAAACCGTGGTCTATGGCCTGTGGTGGACCAGCCACGACGCCGTCGGCAACGGCACTGTCGACGCCATGGTTGACCAGGCCACCCTGCTTTACCAGTCGCAGAACTTCGCCTACTCGCTCCATATGCTGCTGTACGCCATCGGCGCCACCATCTTCTACGTGCTGCTGGCCCAGACCCGGGCGCTGCCCTGGCCCCTGATCGGGCTTGGCCTCATCGCTGCTCCCCTGGCCCTCGTTGGCACGGTCGTGGAGATGATGGGCACCGCGGTGCCGCTGTGGGTCTTCCTTCCCGGCCTGCCCTTCGAACTGGGGGCCGGTCTGTGGCTGGCCCTGGGACTGTCGCGAGGTGGCGGTGGCAGCAGGGCGGGTTGATCGCTCCCCGATTGGCGCCAGTTCCCGTGCCATCGGGAGGAGTCGAACCTCTAGCCAGCGCAAACGCTGGTCCGCATCGCCGTAGCCCCGGCTGGCCCTTTCATTGTAAATGAACGTGCGCACCGCCAGATGGGGCGAAGGTCCTGAACAGACCGCCCGATCCGGAACACTCGTCATGGCAAGTCGATCGGTTCTCCGGGCTCGGAACTACAGCGTTGCCATCTCGATGTTGTTGAAGTTGCGCTTGTAGAAGCCCATGTAGCTCACCTTCTGCTCCAGGCTGTCGATCACCGCCTCGGTGAAGTTGACGCCCTCGAGCTTCTGGGCCGACCCCAGCCCGCCGGGGCTGAAGACGTTGATTTCCATGAGCTTGTGGCCGACGATGTCGATGCCGACCAGGAACATGCCGTCCTGGACGAGTTTGGGTCGAACGATCTCGGCCAGGCGGAAGTCGTCGTCGGTCAAACTGGCCCGTGCCAGGGATCCGCCGGCGTGAATGTTCGACCGCATGTCGCCACCAGACCGCACCCGGCGGAATGCGGCGTAGCGACCCTTGTGGCGAAGGGGCAGGCCGTTCATCAGGAAGAGCCGAGTGTCGCCCTCCTCGGCCCTCGTAAGGTACTCCTGAGCAATGATGTACCCGTCGCGAGCCACTGCGTCGATGATCTGGTTCAGGTTCGCCTGGTCGTCGGCCCGGACGAGAAAGACATTCTCGCCTCCCGATCCGTGGAGCGGTTTGAGAACGGCGCGGCCCTGGTCATTGACGAAGTCACGGATCAGCTTATGGTCCCTGCTGATGAGCGTCGTGGGCCGAACCTCCTCGGGGAACAACTGGAAGTACATCTTGTTCTGTGCTTTGGCCAGACCGTTGGGGTCGTTCAGCACGATCACGCCGTGGCGCATCGCCACGCGGCCGAAGTCAAGCGCCGCGGTTTTCGCCCATTCCCGCTTGCCCTTCTCGTCGGAAGGCACGTTCCGTAGGAACAGCACGTCCAGGTCGTCAACGGTCACCCGTTCCTTGATCACGCTGCGACTGTGAAGATCCCTGATGTATCCGACACCGTCCTTGTACCGTTGCTTCGGCACTCGATACGCAGTGGCCCGCACGAACTCGTCGGGGTCATAGGCAAGGTCGCCGACATTGATGACCCACGCCTCGTGACCGCGGTTCGTTGCCGCGACCCCGAGACGGGTCGTCGTGTAGCCGGTCTCCTCGCTCTTGATGTCGTTGACGACAAATCCGATGCGCACCTGGGTCTCCTCTTGCCTGTCCAATCCACCGGCAAGGTGGTGACCGAGTCTACGTTCCCTTTTGAATGTGGTGCAAAGGTGGAAGACGCCGGCGACTAGGATCGGAGTGGTGCGAGGCTCGAACCTGGGCCGTGACGATGGGTACGGCCGTCGCTCGCCATCGATACGCGGAGAACCTAGTGCCGAACGCAGCAAAGATACGGTTGGATCAAGATCTGATCGACTCGATTGTCGGCCGGCTCCGCCAGGGCCGATCGATCCGGGAGAATCTCCGTGATCACGGCGTGGTGAACATTGATCGACAACTCCCGTTCGTGTTCGTCTACCGGCCATCCGCCGGTGAGAGCGACCCCCTTTTCTCGACGATCCTGACCGGCGGTGCGTCGTATCTGATCGCACCGGCCAACAAGAAAGACCGGGCGTGGACGAACAGGCTGGTGAAAGGTATTGCGTCCGAGCTTTCCGACGCGTTCGGCGCCGCGCTGGTCATCGAGCTCTGGCCCAGCGCCAAGGCCGAGCACCCGAGTGGTTCGGTTGCAGCCGTGGCCAAACCTCGTTTCCGCATCCACCACCGCGAAACCGAGCGTGGCTCCAGCACTGTCGACCGACTCACCTCCTCGCTCGAGCGCATCACGATCATGAAGCAGGTGGCGGCTGTGGAGCTTGTGCTCGGCCCGAAGCTGTCGCGACCCGGTGTGCCACAGTTGCTACCGGCAAAGGTGAGAGAGGATTTGGGCGCCGTCGTGCTCGGCATCGAGGTCGCCCCCATCTATCTCGACCCCGAGTCGGGGGAGGTCCTGCCCCTCGTGGCCAGAACTCTGGCCCGGCTCGTGGCTCGTAGCCTGCAACAGGCTGCGTTCGAATTCGCCCAGGCGGAAACGAACGATCGGTCGATGCATTACCACGCTCTCGGTCGCCGGACCTTCGTGGCCGCGGCCAAGCGGGTCGACCAGCAGCTCGCCGATGTTGCCGAGTCCTTCGATCTGCTCCGGGCCGTCACACCGGTCAACACCGAACGGGCCTTCCGCACGTTCCGCCGGTCCAAGTTCGAGCGGGCACCGCGATTCCACTACCGACCAATCACGGTCGATCCCGACCTTCTCAAACGCCGGCTCTGGAACATCAAGATCGAGCGAGTCGAGGATCCTGTTCTGGATCAGCTGTTCAGAGAAAAGCGACGAGAACTCGATCTCAAGCTGACACTGCTGGCCGAGCGGGAACGAAAGCGGTTCGTTCACACCAGCCTCGGACTGTATGGTCGACTCACCAACGACCTGCAGCAGTCGGCACTGGGCATCCTTCGGGATGTTCCCTCGAGCAATGGTCAGCGGGCCCAACGGACGGTGAGCGCCGGCGAGTTCATCGCCCGAGCCCAGGACGAATTCGATCGACTGCATCACTCCTCAGCGGAGATGGGTGGCCGAATCGTCGTCGACAAAGATGCTGCCTCGCTGATGGTGTCGTCCGGCAACCTGATCGTCGGGGCCAATATGACGTTCCCCGTCAATCGGGTGGAACCCCTCATCCAACACGAAGTCGGTACCCACGTGTTGACCTACTGGAACGGGCGGGCCCAACCGTTCAGGCTCCTCGCCGCCGGACTGGCCGGCCATGATGAGCTCCAGGAGGGACTCGCCGTCTTCGTCGAGTACCTCGTCGGTGGGCTCACGGCCGGTCGACTTCGCGTCCTGGCCGCCCGGGTCCAAGCGGTCGCCGCCCTGCTCGACGGCGCCACATTCGTCGACACCTTCCGCCTCCTCCGGGACGAGTACGGCTTCTCCGAGCGCATGGCCTTCCTGGTGACGATGAGGGTCTTTCGAGGCGGCGGATTGACCAAGGACTCGGTCTACCTGCGAGGCCTGACGACGGTCATCGAGTACTTGGCGAGGGGGGGCCGCCTCGACACCCTCTTCATCGGCAAGATCGCCACCGTCCACGCCTCGGTCATCGAGGAGCTGCAGCGGCGACAGGTACTGGCACCCCCGCCGTTCCGGCCTTCCTACCTCGATCAGCCCGATGCTCACTACCGGATCGAGCGGATCAAGGCCGGCTATCAACCGATCGACCTGGTCGACTTCTGAGGGAGTCGACCGTTCGGGTACACGCCGGCCACAGGCTCACCGAATGCGGGGACCTCCCGCACTTGCCAAATGGGCGGGTCGGGGGTCGATTCAGGGGGTGCCGGACGCAGGCCGGTTGATGCCGCCTCCGGTGTTTCATACGGCTCCTCTGGTTCATTCCGTTCCTGCGGCTGTTCAGTTCCCTCCGGCTCCTCTGGCTCCTCCCGTTCCTGCCCCTCCTCCGGCTTCTCCGGTTCCCGATTGGCGGCCGATTTTGATGATCCCCAGACCAACCAACCGACCAGAAGGCCCAAGGTGAAGCCGGCGAGAACCAGAAGGCTGATCGGTACGAAGTAGGGGAACACGGGTCGGCCCTCGCCTCAGCGTTCCCGTTTCTTGACTTCGAAGTCGACCCGGCGGTTCTCGGCCCGACCGGACTCGGTGTTGTTATCGGCCAACGGTTCGCTCTCACCCCGCCCGATCGCCGTGAGGCGACCGGACTCCACACCGACGCCGACGAGGTAGTCCGTCACCGTTTGGGCCCGCGCCTCGCTGAGGGCCTGATTGGTTGCCTCCGACCCGGTCCAATCGGTGTGGCCGATGATGTCGGCCGCCGGCAGCGGGTAGCGGCGAAAGGCCACGGCAACCCGATCGAGGGTGGTCCTGGCTCCCGAACTGAGTTCCTCGACACTGACGTCGAAGTTGGGATACTGGCCTTCGATCTCCCGAGCCAATTCGAAGATCTGGTCGATCTCCTTCTGCAGTTCGACGATTTGTACCGCCTCGGGGAGGACCTGGATCGTCGTCTGGTCATCAACCGTGAGCCCGGCTGCGGTCGCCGTGTCGATGGCGAACTGGATTTGTTCGGCCTCCACCGGATCGAAGGCCTCGCCGGTGATGGTCACCGTACCGTCGACCAGGGCAAGCCGGCCGTCATCGGTGCCGTTGAGCAGTGGTGCGAGTAGGGCGGCCACGACTCTGGGGTCGGAGTCGTCCACGTCGGGTGACACGGTGATCCGGTCGTCGACATCGAGACCCGAGTTGGCGACGGCGGCGACGAGTGCATCGCGTTCCGATTCGGACTTCACCCTTCCTTCCAGGCGCACCGTGTTGTTGTCCCGGTCGATGCGTACCGACGACGGCTCCGACACCGGGGGAGGAGGTGACGTGGTGGGGGCGAGGCTGACCGGCACCTCGACCGGCGCAGGCTCGGCCTGGCCGACCGCCCACCAGTAGGCGATGGCCAGGAGCAGGGCGAGACCGCCCGGTCCAACAATCGCCGCCAACCTTCGCTTGCCCTCTCGTCGGTTGCGCTCGGCGCGGGAAACCGCTATTGATCCCATAACAAACCTGACGAACCGCAGAGGGTTGAAGTCGCGAAAGATTGATCAAGGTTGAGCAGCCACCTGGTTGCAGGGGCGGCAGGGGCGACGACTCGATCGGGCGACGGGTGGAGAAAGGGTGCTCAGGGAGACGGGTTCACGATTCGGCCCCGGCAGCAGCCTGGGCGGTCAAGGTTTCCTCGATCCAGTCGTCCACCCGTCTCCAGTGGTCGAGCAGCCACCGGGACCGGCCGGCTCGATCAGGAGGTAGGTCGGCCAGCGAGACGGTCCAACCGTGGGCCACGACCGTACGGTTGAGCGGCATCAGCCGCCACAGGGCGCCGAAGCTGTGAATATCGTCCAACCCGGCGTGACCGAGAAACACCACCGTCGCCTCCGGGGCTCCTTCGATGGCGGCCATCACACCCCCGGTTTTGGGAAGCAGGGTGTGTTTCAAGGACTCGGCCAGTTCGGCCCGGTGCTCACGGCCACGTGAGCGTTCAAGGTTGATTCGCCATTCCCGCCGTTTTGGTGTGTAGTTGCCCCCCTCGGGACAGAGGATCAGTGTTTCACCGTCGCTCATGCCGGCGGTGAGCCGCCTGATCTTGTCGAGCTCGAGCGCAGTGTCGGCGGGGTTCTGGTTCAAGTAGTGGAACCCGAGGCGCTCGCCGGCAATGTCGAGAAACGGGTCCCACTGAAGCTTGGCCGCCCCGACGGCGTGGCAGTGACGGTCCATATCGCGGAAGACGATCTTCATGAGCCGAAGCGCGTCTCCCGGGCCGGCGTGACGGGCGAAGAGGAGCTGTGCCCCCCGGGCACGGGTGTCGAAGGTGAGCGACAGCTCGAAGCCGACGAAAAAGATGATGGCCTGGGTAACCAGCTCCATGTATTGGCCGGCCAGAAGATTGTTGGCTTTGACCCAGAACGGTCGGTCCATGAAGAGACCGAAACCGCTTCCCACCCACACCGTGAAGAGGGCAAAGAGACCAAAGACCTCGGCCACGCAAAAGGCAAGTGCAATGCCGACCAGCCGACTGATACGCATCCGCCTACGGTCGAGTATCAGATCGAGAATCGCCGCCACCAGATGAATGAGCGGTGAGGCGACCGTGAAGATCAACGCGACGACGAAGACGATTGGCGTGAGAACGAGTCGGCGGATCCAACGTGGGGGCACATATTCCATGACCGACGAGTACATCCATTCGGCAGATCGGATCGCTGCCCGATTCTATGCGCCGCCGTCGGCCCGGGTCCAGGTCCCCGTGCCCCGGTTGTGGCTGGTTCCATCCTTGCCGGTGGTTCCCCACCGGCCGAACCGACGCAACGTGCGACCGGTAGGCTGAAGTTGTGCCCCAACGTGAGCGCAAGACGGCGTGGGTCCTCGGCGGAGGAGGCCTTCGGGGTGCCTCCGAAGTAGGCATGGCCAAGGCTCTGGTCGCCAAGGGTTCGAGGCCCGACTTGATCGTGGGAACATCGATCGGTGCCCTCAATGGCGTCGTCCTGGCCTCGGCCCCGGTCGAGGAGTCGGTCGAGCGACTGACCCGAATGTGGGAGCAGATGGAGGCCTCCTCCCTGTTCGGCGAATCCCTGTTGGCGCGGATTCGCCACTTGGTCGACCACTGGACACATTTCCACACCAACGAACCGCTGGCCAACCTCATCGAGCGGTGGGTGCCGTACTCGAAACTCGAGGAGGCGCACATCAGGGTCCAGACCTGTGCTGCCTGCATAGAAACCTCGACCGAGCACTGGTTCACCAAAGGTTCGGTCCTCGACGCGGTGTTGGCATCGTGTGCCCTCCCCGGAGTTCTGCCCCCGGTCGAGATCAAGGGCAAACACTACATCGACGGAGGCGTGGTCAATTCCATTCCCGTCTCTCGGGCCATCGAACTGGGAGCAACCGAGATCTATGTCCTGCATGTCGGCCATATCGACGACCCGTTGAGGGCGCCTCGCCATCCATGGGATGTGGCCATGGTGTCATTCGAGATCGCCCGCCGGCACCGCTTCCACAGCGAACTCGAATCCGTCGCCGGTGACGTCCACGTCCACGTGCTCCCCACTGGCAAGCCCTCGGGCCGCTACAACGACCTGGCAAAACTGCGATACAACTACGACAAGGCCATCCAGGCTCACGTCGATGCCGCCGAGCGGGCCACCCTGGAGTC
>JAHEJM010000209.1 GCA_024638815.1 Acidimicrobiales bacterium
CGGCAAACTCGCCCAATCAGACACGGCGGATCCTTCGACGTTTGCCGAAGGCAAACTCGGGTTTGCCGGGCAGCGCCCGGCAATACTGCGATCAGGACAACAAATGGAAGCGCGATCTCGTACAGGCTGTGGCCTGACGGCAACTTGCGCCACTCCATCAGCAGCTTGATAACTGAATAGACCCGGCCGGGCCGGCCGAACGGCTGCCGCTAGCCCAACCGGGGCGACACGGCCTGCCACACCAGCTCGGCCACCTCGTCGATGGTGCCGTTGCCGTCGATCACCAACCAGCGGTCGGGGTCGGTGGCCGCCATCTCGTCGAAGGCGGCGGAAACCAGCCGGTGGAATCGATCGCCGGCCTGTTCGATGCGATCCAGCTTTCGGTTCAGACGCTGCCGAACACGCTCCGAATCGACCCGCAACCACACCGCCACATCGGGCCACTGGTGGTCGATGGCCCAATCATTCAACGAACCGATGGCCTTGATGCCCAGCTCCCGACCTCCGCCCTGATATGCCATGGACGAGAACGCCGAACGGTCCGACACCACGTGCCGGCCCAGGGCCAACGCCGGACGTATGATCTCATCGATGTGCTGGGCCCGATCGGCGGCCATCATCAGAGCCTCGGCCCGGGCTCCGATGTGCAGATCGTGGGAGTCCAACAACAGCTCTCGCAGCCGGGCCCCGAGCGGACTTCCCCCCGGCTCCCGGGTCAGCACGGCGTCCAACCGCTCGGCCAGCAGACTGGCCTGGGTGCTCTTGCCCGAACCCTCTCCCCCTTCGAAGACGATGTACACGTCAGTCGAGGACGTCCTGGGCCACCTTCTTGCCCCTTGCGCTCCTGGTCACCTTCTTTGTGGACTTCTTGGCCTTCTTGGCCGAGCCGCCGTCGAGTTCGATCTTGCGACGACGCATGGCCAGCAGTTCCGATGCCCGGGTGATGTCGATACGTTCCACCGAATCCGAGGCCGTCAACGATGCATTGACCTCGCCGTCGGTCACGTAGTCACCGAAGCGCCCGCTCTTGACCACCACCGGCATATCGGTGGTGGGGTCGACGCCCAGCTCCTTGAGCGGGCCCGAGGCCGCCGACTGACCCCGCCGCCGTTTGGGCTGCTTGAATAACTCGACGGCCTTGTCCAGGGTTATGGTCAACAGGTCGTACTCGTTGTCGAAGCTGCGGGTGTCGGCCCGTTTGCCCTCCTCCTCCGGGTCCTTGCGCACGTACGGCCCGTACGGTCCGTTGTGGGCCACGATCTCCCGACCGTCGTTGGGGTCGACCCCGAGCACCCGGGGGATGGTCAACAACTGCACCGCCTGGTCCAGCGTCACCTCCTCCATCCTCATGTCGGAGAACAGCGAGCTGGTCTTGGGCTTGTTGTCGTCGGTCACCTTCTTCGGCATGTCGCCCAACTGGACGTACGGCCCGAACTTGCCGTCCCGAACGTACACCGGCACACCGTTTTCGGGATGAGCGCCGAGCTCGATGACGTCCGGCACCCGCATGATCTCGACGGCCCGTTCCGGAGTCAGCTCGTCGGGGGCGATGTCGTCGGGAATGGACTTGGTGTCCTCACCCCGTTCCAGGTACGGACCGTACTGGCCGACCCGGGCCACGATGGGCAGACCGTCCTCGTCGGCGCCAATGGGGATGGAGTTGATGGCCCGGGCGTCGATGTTGCCCAGCCGATCGTGCACCTTGTCCTTCAGGCCCGGCTCCTCATCGGCCCCGAAGTAGAACTGGGACAGCCACGGCACCATCTCCTCGTTGCCGGTGGCGATGTTGTCGAGGTCGTCCTCCATGCGGGCGGTGAAGGCATAGTCGACCAGATCGGGGAAGTGCTCCTCCAAGAGGGTGACCACGGCGAAGGCCAGGAAGCTGGGAACCAGCGCCGAGCCTTTCTTCCACACATATCCTCTGGCCTGGATGGTGCCCATGATGGAGGCGTAGGTCGAGGGCCGGCCCACCTTGAGCTCCTCCAGCTTCTTCACCAGTGAAGCCTCGGTGTAGCGGGCGGGGGGCTGGGTGTCGTGGCCGTCGGCGGTGACGTCGGTGATGTCGGCTCGGTCGCCCTCTTGGAGTGCCGGCAGCCGCTTGTCCTTCTCATCCGACTTGCCACCGGACTCATCCTCGTCGTCGGTGCTCTCGACATAGGCCTTGAGGAAACCTTGATGGGTGATGACCGTGCCCGAGGTGGAGAACAGGGCGTGATGGGTCTCCCCGTTCACCGGCCGCGATTCGGCCCCCAGCCTCAGGGTCACGGTCTCGCCGGTGGCGTCGGTCATCTGGGAGGCCAACGTGCGCTTCCAGATCAGCTCGTAAACCCGGAGTTCGGGGGCGCTCAGCTCACCGGCCACCTGTTCTGGGGTGCGGAACTGGTCACCGGCAGGGCGGATTGCCTCGTGGGCCTCCTGGGCCGCCTGATTGGAACTGCGGTGTGAGCGCACCTGCTGGGGCAAGTACTCGGCCCCGAACTCCTCGGCGATCTGGCTGCGGGCGGCGGTCACTGCAGTCTCCGACAGCACGATGGAGTCGGTCCGCATATAGGTGATGTAGCCCCGCTCGTACAGGCCCTGGGCCAGGCGCATGGCCTGGGCCGACGACAGCCGAAGTTTGCGTCCCGCCTCCTGCTGGTAGGTGGAGGTGATGAACGGCGGAGCCGGGCTGCGGCGGTAGGGCCGGGCCTCCCGGCTCGCCACCTCGGCCGGCTGACCGTCCAGGGCCGGCGCCAGGGCTTCGGCTCGGACCTGATCGAGTTGGGTGACGTCCGACTTGAGCTCCCCGGTGGGGGCGAAATCCCTACCGGTGGCGATTCGCCGGCCGTCCAGCTCCTGCAACAGGGCGGTGAACGGGCGCTCGCCGGCAAACGTGGCGGTGAGATCCCAGTAGTTGGCGGAGCGGAAGGCCATGCGCTCCCGCTCTCGCTCCACCACGATGCGGGTGGCGACGCTCTGAACCCGACCGGCCGAAAGTCGGGGCCTGACCTTCTTCCACAAGACCGGCGATACCTCATATCCGTAGAGGCGATCGAGCATCCGTCGGGCTTCCTGGGCGTCGACTTTTTTGGTATCGATCTCGGTCGGGTTCTCGATGGCACGGCGGATGGCCTCGGGAGTGACCTCGGTGAAGATGATTCGCTTGACCGGAACCTTGGGGTTCAGCACCTCCTGAAGGTGCCAGGCGATGGCCTCCCCCTCTCGATCCTTATCGGTGGCCAGCACCAGCTCGGAGGCGTCCTTCAGCAGTGACTTCAACTTCTTCACGTTGTCCCTCTTGTTGTCGGAGACGACGTACAGCGGCTTGAAGTCGTTCTCGGTGTCGATGCCGAGAGACGCCCACTTCTCCTTCTTGTAGGCCGCCGGGACCTCGGCCGCTTTGGCCGGGAGGTCACGGATGTGGCCAACTGACGACTCCACTGCAAAATCGTCGCCGAGATACTCGGCGATCTTCTTCGCTTTGGCGGGAGACTCGACGATTACCAGGGAGTAGGACACGACGGCAGGTTACGAAGGGTTTTGGTGCTTTACGAACAGTTACACCAAATTTTTCGATTCCGCTACCTGGGTCGCTGCGATTTATTGCCCGGATGTCGAGCCCTCGGACTCCGCCTCGGCCACGGCGTCGGAACCGTCATCTCGGCGCCGGCTGTGGGCATCGGCACTGTCCGGTCCATCCGCCTTGGCGCCACCAACGGTTGCCATCGGGGCCTGTGAGACAGCCGCTGTGACAGTTTTCTCTTCGGCCGCGTCGTCGGCGACATGGGGGACGTCACCCGGCGGCAGATGGGCCCCGCCGTGGTGGTGGTAGTCCTCGACATCACCGGCCACCTCGACCACCGGGGCGTTGTGGAGGATGAGCCAACCGAGGAATGTCGCCAGCACGGAGGCAACCAGGATGCCGATGATGGCCTGGTCCAGCAGCGGTGAACCAGCCTCGCCGGTGGCGAAGGCCAGCTTGGCGATGAACAACGCCACCGTGAATCCGATACCGGCTACCGCACCGCCACCGAGCACATGGCGCATATTGAGCCCCAGAGGAAGGGAGGCCAGATTGAATCTGATGGCCAGCCATGTGGCCACGAAGACGCCGACCGGCTTGCCCACTACCAGCCCGAGGATAATCCCTATGCTGACGCGGGACGTCCACACGGCCGAGAAGCTGTCGCCCGAGAGCTTGATGCCGGCATTGGCCAGGGCGAAGATGGGGATGATCACGAAGCTGGTCCACGGACTGAGGATGGC
>JAHEJM010000210.1 GCA_024638815.1 Acidimicrobiales bacterium
GAGATCTTCGAGATCACCCGGCTCATCGACTACATGACCATTCATCACGACGAGGAGGCTGCCCTCGGCCCCAGCCCGAACAGCAGCCCGACTAGAAACAGCAGTCCGAATGGAGGAGGACAATGACGCAGCTCGCCATCTCGACTGCGGTCAGATCGGTCGACGGGGACGTGGTGGTCATCGACGTGAGTGGACAGCTCACCGGTCAGGCCGACGAGGAGCTGTCCGCCGCATTCGAGGCGGCGGCATCCACGACGGCACCGGTCGTGGCCCTCAACCTTGCCGACCTCGACTACATGAACAGCAGCGGCATCGGTGTGCTGGTGACGCTCCTGATCCGAGCACAGCGGGGGAAACGGCGGCTGGCCGCCTACGGCCTGTCGGGCCACTACCGGGAGATCTTCCGCCTCACCCGGCTCGACGAGGCGTTCGAGATCTTCGATGACGAGGCCGAGCTACCGATCGGCGGTGAGTCATGAGCGACGCCGGGGAACATGGCTGGGCCCACCCGGTCGAACGCCTCGAAGTCGATGGCGTCCCGCCCGAGGCACTCAATCTCAACGTCTCGGGCCGCCGGGTGTCCGGTGCCCTACAGGGCTTCGGGCCGGCCTACAAGAAGACGTACCGGGTGCGGCTCTCCGGTGCGCAGGTGACGCCGACCCAACTCGTCGCAACCTGGAAGGCCAACTATTCGGCCTTCTGGCCCGACAAGGCAACGCTCTACACCCCGCTGGCCGGCCTGGAACCGGGCGACGTGGCCATCATCAATGCCAGTGAGAGCGGCGTCAGGCTGTCGACGGGCGTGATGGTGATCTACGCCGACGAGGAGTCCTTTGCCTTCGCCACAGCCGAGGGCCATGTGTTCTCGGGGTGGATCACGTTCTCGGCCCACTCTGACGACGACGGCACCACCGTGGCCCAGATCCAGCCCTACATCCGGACCAGCGATCCGCTGTACGAGATCGGGTTCCGGCTCTTCGGCAGCCGCAAGGAGGACCACTTCTGGGGGTCGACGCTGGAGCGGCTTGCCCGGCATTTCGGGGTCGAGACCACGGCCGAGCACGAGTCGGAGTGCATCGATCGGCGCCTCCAGTGGTCGCAGATCGGGAACATCCGCCAGAACGCAATGATCCGCTCCGCGGTTCACGGGATGGCCCGGCCCTTCCGGCGGCAACATGGCTGCTGAGGTGGCACCGGCACCGGTTCCCTCCGGCGACGGTGAGTCGGGATCCACCATTACAGTGCCGGCATGAGTGGTCCCGACTCCGAGCAGCTCCCCGAGCACGTGAGAGCAAACCGACATCACTGGGATGAAATGGCCCATGAGTGGGTTGCCTTAGGTGAACGGGCGTGGGCCAGTGACGATCCGTCGTGGGGCATCTGGAGTGTGCCCGAGACCGAACTGGCGATGCTGCCGGTTGACATGTCCGGCCTCGACGCCATCGAGTTGGGGTGTGGGACGGCGTATGTGTCGGCCTGGATGGCCCGCCGGGGAGCCACGGTGACGGGCATCGACAATTCCGCCGCCCAGCTGGCGACGGCCCGGGGCCTGATGGCGAAGCACGGGATCGAGCTCACCCTTCTCCACGGCAACGCCGAGACGGTTCCCGTTCCTGACGGGTCGTTCGACTTCGCCATCAACGAGTACGGGGCGGCGATCTGGTGTGATCCCGAGGTCTGGTTGCGTGAAGCGCACCGACTCCTGCGCCCTGGAGGACGGCTCGTGTTCCTGGCCAACCACCCGCTGGCCATGGCGTGCGCTCCGGAGAGCGGGGCCCATGTCGGTGACCGGCTCGTCCGCCCCTATTTCGGAATGCACACCCTCGACTGGAGGGATGTGGAGATCGATCCCGGGGGAGTGAACTTCTGCCTGCCCATATCGGAATGGGTGGCCTTGTTTCACCGGATCGGGTTCACCATCGACGACCTGCGGGAGCCCAGAGCTCCCGAGTCGACCCGGGGTGTCCAGTTCTTCATCGATGCCGAATGGGCCCAACGCTGGCCCAGCGAGTTGGTGTGGAAGGTTCGCAGACACTGAAACCGGCCCGGTGTCTCCGACACCGCCGCCTCCGACACCGCCGCCTCGAGCCCGTCGTGGCGCCGGGTCCGCCGCCCCGGGCGTTGTCAGGTCAGGGTCAGAGGGGCCGAGCCGAATCCCACTCCGAAACGTTCGCACCAGATCTCGACGGTGTCGAAGACCGCCAGGTCGACCTCCGGTGGAATCTCGTAGTTCTGATCTCCGATGTTGCCCTTGAGGTCACCGAGGCTGACGAAGTCACCGCTGTCGGCCCGCAGGTAGACCTTGAGATCGGGCCCGTTGTCGGACTCGAAGTCCTCAAATCGCAGGAACCGCTGGGGCCCACCGTCGTTCAGCACCAGCGCCTGGCCGGTGATGGTGTAGCGGGATTGGCCCCCGAAGTCGCCGGTGGCGACGGTAAGGATCTCGTCCCCTGAATCCGTCGCCATGTCCTCGACGGACTCGTCGGCTTCGGACATGTTCTCGTTCGCCTCCGTCATCGCGTCCTGGAACTCGTCGGTGGCGGCGATCGCGTCCTGTTCGGCTTCGGTTGCGGTGAAGACCGGTCCCGCCTCGTTCACCTCGTTGTCGATGAAGGCGGCCTGGATTCCGAAGAAACCGAACGCCAGCCAGGCCGCGACTGCAATCACGGCAACACCGGCGGCACCCAACAGTGGCTTGTTACGCAAAAGGTCCATGGGACAGTCAAACAGTCGACGGTCCAGACGCATTCCCCACTCGGTGCCACGCCACCTGTGGTGGCCGGCGGCGGCTCCATGCATCCACACGCCCGGTTGGCTCGAGTCGCGGTCCAACATCCCGGTGTGGTCCGCGGCCCGTCCAACAAGGAGAAACCAGACCATGATGTTCACTTCGAGCGTGTAACGCCTCGATCACCTCGGGTGCGGTGCCGATGCTCGGCTCGGCGATCCACAGCGGCGTCAAGCCGCTGCTGAGCCCGAAGTGGCGCTCCAGCGTCGCCGGGTCATCGCTTTGCCGGCGCCGCGATCGATGGCGCCCGGTCCCGCCGGGACCGGTCTCGGCGGCAGGATCGGCCCCCGCGTCCGACGAATGCTGCGACATGGCCCGGGACCGTAGCCAGCAAGCCGACGATCGTCAATTGTGCCATACCGGACCGATCCCGGAGGGCCGATGCCGACGGGGCCGATGCCGACGTCCGCCATCTTGGCCTTGGGTTTACCATCAGGTCGTGCTCCGACGTCTCCTGCTCGTGCTCTGCGCTGTTGTCATGGTGGTGCCGGCGGGTTGTGGTGAGGGGCCGCTCGACATCACCAGCGGCGCCGATGACACTGTCGACGATGGTGTGACCGAGGACGGCCCGCCGGCCACGCTCGACGGTGGCGAACTGACTGGAACGTCGTGGACGTTGGCGACCGGGGCCGGGCCGGCCGGCGAGATCATGCTGGTCGACGGCTTCCCGATCACCCTCGTCTTCGACGGGGACACCCTGGGTGGAACCGCGGCCTGCAACCAGTACGGCGGCGAGTACGTCATCGAAGGTTCCACCCTGGGCATCGACAATCTGTCGATGACCGACATGGGCTGCCAACCCGATGTCCAGGCCGCCGAGGCGGCCTATCTGGCCGCTCTGGGCGATGTCGACGGGATCGATCTGGTGGGCGATGAGCTGGCTCTTTCCGGCCCGGCAACCGAGCTGATCTTCCGACGCAACAACCCGGTTCCGATCGACGACATCGCGGGTCAACTCTGGCTGCTGGAGTCACTGATACAGGGCGACCAGACACGGGTGCCGCTGGGTGATCCCGCCACCCTGGTGCTGGCCGAGGACGGGACGGTGGCCGGCAGCACCGGCTGCCGTGAGCTCTCGGGCGACTATGTCGTGTCCGGTAATCAGATCGTCTTTCCCAACTTCGCCGCCGACGGCGACTGCCCGGCCTCCCTGTGGGATCAGGACGGGCTGGTCATCAACGTTTTGGGCGACGGCTTCGTGCCCACTATCCAAGGTGATCGCCTCACTCTCACCTCCAGGGGTAACGAGGTGCTGGTCTATCGGGCCACGACCGAGGAGGAGGTGGCGGCCCTGCCGAGCGAACCGGTGCCCTCCGACGCCGAGCTGCTGGCCGATGTCGAATGGGTCCTGGTCGAGGCCTACACCCCTGAGGGACCGATCGAGTTGCCCGACCCCGACGATCCCGAGGCCGACGGCGAGGGC
>JAHEJM010000211.1 GCA_024638815.1 Acidimicrobiales bacterium
GGCCCCCCGCTCGGTTCCAAGGTGCCGATGGGAACGGGGCCCGAATGGCGATGATCGACGGGCTACCGGATCGGGCTTAGGGCCGAGGCGACCAGGTGGTCGACCGGGGTCTCGCTCGAATCGGTGATCGACAGCACTCGCACGTCGGGGCTGACGGCGCCACGGTTCGGTGAGTCCGGGGCCAGGTGGCGCCACTTCCGGTTGAGCACCGAATGGAGGTCGTCGCCGTTGGTGGTGTGGTCGACCAGGATGAGCAGCCGGTCGAGGGGAACGAGGTCGAGCAGGGTCTCGATCTCGTAGATGCAACCTTCCTTTGTCCGGTTGAAGGCCCGCAGATCCATGACGGTGATGTCGCTGGCCGTGATCAAGTGGCGAACCGTCCAACGCCAGCTGTCACCCTGGCAGAAGAACGGTTCCATGCGGAAGTGGCCGTCCGGGTCTCGGCGGGACGTGAGTGACGCCAGGCGTTGGTGCAGATCGTTCCGATCCCGGATGAAGAGTTCGCTCAGCCGGCCGGACAGAAACAGCAGGACCGTGTGGTGGTTGATGACGTGTCGGGCCACGTCCGGGGCCGAAATCAGCCGGATCGGTCCCAGATAGCTCCACTGATCGGCCAGGTCGTCGAGCAACCGCTGTGAGCGAGAGTCGGAGGCGAACACCCGAAGCAGGAGCAGTGCCGGTTGGTGGGCGGTAGCGGTGGCCGATTCGGCCAGGGCCATGCCGGCGACCGAGACCAGCTTGTAGGCGGCGAAGGGAACGATGGCAAGGACCGCCAGACCCTGGAACGACCAGGCCACGATGATCGACTGGAAGAGCCAGATCGAGTCGATGATCAACCGTTCATGGCTCAGCCGCTGACGCCGGTAGGCGTCGGCCATGAGTCGGGAGAGCTTCCAGCCGAACCAGCCGAGCACCACCAATCCGACGGCGCCGAACACAATCAAGACCTCTGCCGCCCCCGAGCCGAGCGAGGCGAAGGTCGACACGGTGACGGAAAGCACGGAGTCATTCGCCAGCATCAAAATGGACAGAAACGCTCCGGCGGCGGCAATGGCCGAGATTATGACCAGGACCGGGGCGATCGAACGGACGCGCCGATTGAACAGGACAAGCAGCACGGCCGACGGCAGCCCGTAAAGCAAGCCGAGGAGAAACGGTGCGGTCGCAGCGGCCGGCTCCAGTGTGATGGCGGCGTTGATCAACCCCAGGGCGAGGAAGATGCACAGGTATGCCATCACCGATCGGGCCAGCATCGACGAGCGGACCCCGAACACCAGGCCGATCATGATCAGAATGGGTCCGCTGTAGGCGACAATGACCACTGTGGTCCGCAGCGGGAGGAACTCGAATCCGTTGCTGACGAACAACAGGATCGTGGCCACCACGGCATAGGCCAGACCGCCGGCGGCGTACGACAGCACGGAGAGTTGGCGGCGGAGCCGGGCCCGGTCGGCGACGGCGGTTGGTGCAGGGGGGTCGACGGTGACGAGCCGAAACGGCTCAGGTGTTGCCGGCGGTGACGCCACCCGGGATGACGGGCCCGATGACGGCGGCGCCCAGGACGCCATGGTCGACGGCGAGGGTGGGCCCGATGACGGCGGCGGCCAGGACGCCATGGTCGACCGCAAGGCTGGGCCCGGCCGGGGGGATGGGGCCGACATGCGTCGTCGCAGACTTCGACCGTAGGCCCATAGCAGCGGGGGTCCGATGACCACCGGAACCGCAACCCCGGATACGAGGGCCACGGCGATTGTGAACAGTGCTTGTTCGGAGAAGTCCATGTCGTGCGATCATGGGTCGCCAACCCCGATCGATCACCTCCCCCGATCGTGCCGAGTGGCGTCGAGCATGTGCCGGAGTTCGCGGGCGAAGGCCTTCCGGTCGTCGCCGTACACGAGCACCGGGCGGGGTCCGAGTACCGCCAGCGAGGCCCGGTCGTCCCGGTCGAAACCACCCGATGCTTTCAGCGCCCGGACCTGATCAGCCGCGCCGATGACCACCAGGTCGATGTCGGGTCGTCGGGTCAGCATCTGCAGCTCCCACAGGAGACTCTCGGTCGGTTGCGTGATGTCGATGAGGACCGCATCGGAGATGTCGGCCAACCCGGACACCGCCTCCTTCCACAGGGCGTCGATGACCCGGACGACGGCGATACGGGGGGCGAACAACTTTGAGCATTGTTGCTCGGTTCGATCGAGGAACGCGATCAGCTCATCCCGGCTACGGGCCGGTGTCCACTCGTCACGTTCGGCTCGGGTCAGGGCTCGATTGGCGGCGAACGTCACCATCCCGAAAGCTCCCACGACGGCGGTGAGGAACGACACCATCAGCGCTGCCATCACCGTAACCAGCGCGACCACAAAGGCCATGACAAAGGCGGTGACGATGGCGGCGATAAAGCCGGCCACCGGGTTCTCGCCGTCCTCGACGGCGGAGTCGACAGCATTGTCGATGATGTCGTCGTCGGGATTCAGCAGCACCTGCACCGCCTGGTAGACCAGCCAGACGGCGACCACGGCGGCCACAATCATGACGATGCGTACAAGCCATTGTTGCCATCGCTTCGTACCCACCGGTTGGGTGGACAGATCGTCGAGGGTCACGAGTCGCCACCGTCGCCCCAGGGCTTCGCTGGCGGCGTGGCTCACGAAGTCCTTGGCATCGTCGTAGCCGAACTTGCGGAGGAAGAGCACGGTTTGCGGTCGGCCCCGGAGAAGCTTGGCCCCCGCCGCCCACAGCACGAAACCGCCGGCGGTCATGGCGGCCAGATAAGCGACTGCTTCGAGACCCGGCGAGTCGACGTCGCCACTGGACACGGCGATCGCGATCACGAAGATCAGTATGGTGATGGCGGGAACGAGCAGGGCGATCCCGATCACGGTGAGCAGCACACCGGTGGTGGCCGCCAGCCAACGACTGGGCCGGTCCCGAGCCCGCCTTGGCGCCGCGGTGATGGGCTCGATCTGTGCCTCGAACGATCGGTTGTTCACAGCGGTACCCCCCGACCGGGTCCAGTGGTGATGGCAGGCATAACGTCCCCCTTTCACCACAATAGAGCACGTCGAACGGGTGATTGATACGTTCAGCCCGGTCGTTGGGCGGGATTCGGGGCCTGGGTTCTTTGGCCGAGAATGTTTCGCCGTTGGGCGAAACTCAGGTTGGACGCTCGCTCTGGTCGAAAAGATGCAGACCGAGGGTGGCGAGCCGGCGACGAATGACGCGGCGCCCGCACAGCCATGGCGTGATCCAGCGAGGCAGGTGCCAATGACGTCGCCTCCCGCGAGCTGGAGGGCTCACGTCGGCGTGTGTCCGTCGGCGGCATCGGTGGCGTTTCGGCCGTCTCCGGCAATCCGGCGCTATCGTCGTTTGGCCGCAACCATCCACCCGTTGTCGTTCCTCACAACCGCCCCTCATAGGGCGCTTCAGTTGCTCGCCTCGAGCCGGTACTCGGCAAGCACTGTTGGACCTGGTCCGTTGGCCGGCATCTGATCTCCGGACAGCACGTCCGGGTCGAGATCCACACCGGTCGGCCAGGTCAAGGTCTTGGTGATCGGGTCAATGGTCACCTGGCCAAAGACGGTGTCGTCGTCGATCGAGCGAAGAATGCCGTCGAGCATGGCGGTGAAGTCGAGTTCTCGTACCTTGTGGTTGGAGAACGTGACCTTCAGCGCACGGCCGCCGAGGTACTCGACGTCAATGACTCGTGGCATGCTCATGCACTCCATTCTACTCGAGGGGCTCGATGGGTTCGAGGCTGTCGGGGATCTGGGCTCGTCGCCAGTTCGCCTCCAACTCTCGTCGATGGAGTTCGAGCCACTGTTGCACCAGTTTGTCGGCGGTGCGAGGGAGCTGCCCTCGGATCACGTGACCGTCAGCGATTGCGACCAAGGCCTCGTGCTCACCGTAGATCGCATGGAAGTGAGGAGGGTTGTGGTCTGCGAAGTACATGTAGATCACGATTCCGTAGAACGAGCTGAGTCTCGTGGACGGTGACACCGGGCGTAGGCCGTCGGCTGGTTTGATTCCGGCCGGCTCCCCCTTGACGGGTCATGGCAAACCGAGGCCGCAGATAGCTCGTTGGCCGGGGAAGACGACTGCGACCAACCGTTGTCCCCAACACAACAAACCTGTACCCCCGCTGGGATTCGAACCCAGGACCAATGGA
>JAHEJM010000212.1 GCA_024638815.1 Acidimicrobiales bacterium
GCCATGATGGTGGCCTGGTCGCCCCGTAGAACCGATTGGGCCATCCACTGTCCCAGGCCCGGCCAGCGGAAGATGATCTCCGCCACCACCGTTCCCTGGAGGAGAAAGCCGAATGACAAACCGATGACGGTCACGGTCGGCATCAAGGCATTGCGGCGAGCGTGACGTCGCAGCACCAGGCGCTCGGGCAGTCCCTTGGCACGGGCGGCGTCGACGTAGTCCTCCTGCAGTTCCTCGACCAGGGAGGATCGCATCATGCGGGCGATGATGGCGGTCGCTCCGTAACCCAGAGTGACGGCGGGAAGGATCAGATGCCAGACGGCGTCGGCGAAGGCCCGAAGGTCAGCGGCCAGCAAGGCATCGATGGTGTAGAGATTCGTCGGGTGGGCGATCGAGGCGAAGATCTCGGGGTCGCTACGCCCGATGGGAAACCAGCCCAGGTTCACCCAGAACACGATCAGCATGACGATGGCGAACCAGAACAAGGGCATGGCGGCGCCGCTGATGGCCACGATCCGGGTCAGGTGGTCGGGTAGCCGATTTCGTCGGGCACCGGCGTAGGTGCCCAGGGCGATTCCAAGGCTGATGGCTACGACGGCGGAAGCCACTGCCAGTTCGATGGTCGCCGCCAGTTTGTTGGGGAAGACTTCGGTGACCGGGGCGGCGGAAACCCCGGACCAGCCCAGATCGCCTTGCAGCACTCCGGAGGCCCAATAGAAGTACTGGACGGGTACCGGCTCGTCGAGGTGGTAGCGGGCCTCGATCTCGGCCACCTCGTCGGGAGTCATCTCGTGCGACAGGTAGATGGCAACCGGTGATCCACCGATGCGAGTCAAGGTGAACACCACAATCGAAACCCCGAGCACCAGAAACGGCAGGATCAGTAGCCGTCGTATGAGATATTGACGAATCTGCATGTGACGTCCGGTTGCTCCGGGAGATGATCACCATTGTCGACCGGATTGCCCGAGTGGGGCAAACGACATGACCGGCCGATCCCCTTGATCGGCCGGTTACATCGGCCGACTCGGAGGAGCGGCCTGGCCGGATGCCATCGAGTCGTTACTTGTTCATGAACTGGAACTTCATATTGGGTCGGGGCCAGAGCGGATTCGACCCCCAGCCCTGGAGGTCGGTGCGGTAGGCGGCAACCACCCCTTCCTGTCCGGCGATGAGCCACATCGGGTCGTCGTAGAGCACCGTCTGCAGTTCGCTGTAGAGGGCGGCCCTGGCATCGGGGTCGAGTTCGACTTCGGCGTCGTCGATCAGCTGGGCGATCCGGTCCGGATCCTGGTAGCCGTTGGCGAAGCCATGGATGGCCCCCCATTCACCGTCGGGATGCTGATAGGACGACACGTAGGCGTGGGGATCGGCAAACGGATCGGCGTTCTTGACCCACATGGCGTATTCGATCGGGTCCTGGGCGTGGGCATCGTCGAACTGGGCCTCAGCCACGGCCAGGACACGGATCTCGATGTTGCAGGGCAACGACTCCAACGAATCCTTCAAAACCAGCGCCGCCACCTCGAACAGGTTGGCCTCCTCGGTGATGACCGAGGCGGTGAAGCCGTCAGGGCAGTAGCCGGCCTCGGTGAACAGCTCCTCGGCCCGGGCCAGGTCCTGCGTGTCGTAGCGGGGGGCGTTCGGGTCGTAGCCGAAGATGCCTTGCGGGATGTAGTGGGGGTTGAAGTCACCGAACCCACCCAGGGCACCGTCGATGAACGCCTGATAGTCGAAGGCGTGATTGAAGGCCTGCCTGACCCTGGGGTCATGGAAGAAGTCGGTGGAGATGGTGTCTTCTTCCGGGAGGACGCCCTCAGGGATATTCAGGTTGAAGGCGATGTGGATGGGCTCCACCGTCAGGCCCTCACCGGCGATGGTCACTCCCTCGGCTCCTTCGAGATCACCGATGAACGACGGGTCGGCCTCGATCGTATCGTACTCGCCGGCCCTCAGCCCGAGTACCCGAACATCGGGGGTCGAACCGATCTCGATCCGGACCGGCAGGTTCGCCGGGGTACCCCAGTAGTTCTCATTGACGGCCAGCTGGATGTTCTCGCCCCGGTTCCAAGCGGTGAGGGAATACGGTCCGGTGCCGACCATGTTGGTCTGCATGAACTCGTTGGGTTCGCCAGCCACGACGCCGCCGTTGGCTTCCACCGCGTCCTGACTGACGATCGAGGCCACCATGGCCACCACTGCAGTGTTGAGGAAGGCGGCGCTGGGCTTCTGCAGTGTGACCTCGAAGGTGAGGTCGTCGACGACCGTGGTCTCGGCCACGATGTCGTTCAGCTGCGAGGCCGCACCCTCGGGCAGGTCCATGGTCATCACACGGTCCCAGGAGTACTTGACGTCATCGGCGGTCAGATCGGTGCCGTCGTGGAAGGTCACCCCGTCGCGGAGGGGGAAGGTGTAGGTCAGCCCGTCGGCCGAGATCAGGCCGTTGTCGATCGACGGGACCTCGGTGGCCAGACCGGCTATCAGAACCGGGCCGTCGGGGGAGATCTCCAGCAGCCGCTCATAGACCTGGAGGATCACGGTTTCGCCACCTTCGCCCGGTTCGACTTGGGCCGGGTCGAGTGTGGTGGGTTCGTCATCGGCGGCATGAACGAGCGTGTCACCGCTGCCTTCCGACGCGTCGGCGTCGCCTTCGTCGGCAGCGTCCGCATCCTCTTCGCCTGCGTCGTCGCTCTCTTCGTCGGCGGATGCGTCCTCCTCGGAAACGGCGTCGTCGGCGGCCTCATCGTCCCCGTCGTCGCCTCCACATGAAGTAGCTATCAATGTCAGCGCCAAAATGAGGCTCAGCCAGCGCACCAAGCGCAACGATTGTCCCATATCCCTTCCCCCTGTTTTCGTGGCGAGGCCAGACAATCGGACCCCACGCGCAATTGCTCTGCAAACGATTGTATTGCCGGGTCGTGTTCGGCACAAGCCTGCCCACCACTCAGCCCCCGCTCCGGCGACCACCGGCAGCGGCATTGATGGCCGACCACACCCTCTCGGGGAAGAGCGGCATGTCGAGGTGCTCAACTCCGAGCGGGGCCAAGGCATCGAGCACGGCGTTGACGATGGCCGGAGGGGCTCCTATGCAACCTCCCTCACCGGCTCCCTTCGCTCCCAGGACATTGCTGGGCGCAGGCGACTCGATTCGGTCGGTTCGCACGTCGGGTGGCAGATCGGTGGCTGCCGGCACCGTGTAGTCGAGCAGGGTTCCGGTCTGAAGCTGTCCGTCGGGACCGTACACCACCTGTTCGAACAGTGCTTGACCTATGCCCTGGACCACCGAACCGACCGTCTGGCCGTCGACCATTTCGGGGTGCAGCACCACCCCGACGTCGTCGATGGCCACATAGCGCACAACCCGCACCAGGCCTGTTTCGGGGTCCACCTCGACCACGGCACCGTGCACTCCGTAGGGGAAGGCTTGCTCGCCGGGTACGTACCACTCTTCCTCGGCGGTGGGGAGGCCAAGCCCCGTTGCCTCCCTGACCACCAAGCCCAGATCGACGACGGTCGACGGTACACCTACCACGGCAAAGCCACCGTCAACCGCGATGACATCGGCGGGCCCGGCTTCGAGCATGGTTGCCGCCACGGTGGCCAGCGACGACTGCAGGCGCTGAGCGCATCGCCACACTGCGGAAGCTCCGATTTGAGCCGAACGGCTGGCGGAGGAACCCGAGCCTCGAGGCACCCGAATCGTGTCGCCACCGACAACCGAAATCCGCAGTGGCACGGTGGCCTGATCGAAGGCGAAGGCCCGTCCCGCCACCTGGGCCCACACGGTCTCGTGACCCTGCCCGTTGCTGGTCGAGCCGGTGAAGACGGCCAGATTGCCATCGGTGGTTGCTTCGACCTTGGCGTACTCGCCGGCGCTGGGCGCCCCGCCCGACCGCTCGATCCAGGCGCCGACGCCGACACCGAGAAGCGGATCGCGATGGTCGCCGCCGGCGGCCCGGCGATCCTGCTCGGCCCGGACGGCGGGAACATCCAGCAATTCGACGGCACGGCTCAAGGCTCTCCGATAGTCGCCGCTGTCGTAGCGGGCGCCGGTGATCGTTTCGTGGGGCCAGGTCTCGGGCGCCAACAGGTTCCGGGTTCGAACCGCGATCGGGTCGGCTCCGATCTTGCCGGCGTAGGCGTCGA
>JAHEJM010000213.1 GCA_024638815.1 Acidimicrobiales bacterium
AAGAACAGCGAAGGGAAGGAGCCGAAGGTGCTGATCTCCCGGGCGTACCCGTGCATCAGTGATCGATAGTGGGCGAGGGTCGAGGTGGCAGTCTCCATCGCCTCGGGAAGCCGCTCTTTGATCGACGCCCTGGTGTCTGCCGACATCGGCTCGGCCACCCCTCCCGGCACGATGCCCGGAGAATGGACCTTCCGGCCGGCGATGGCCTCGATCACCGACTGTCCGAACGACCGCAGCCGTATTCCACGTCTAGCCAGGTCGGGTTCTGACGCCATGAGCCCGAACACGTTTCTGGTGGCCGGATCGGCGTCCATTCCCAGCAGTAGGTCGGGAGCACTCAGATGAAAGAAGCTGAGGGAATGCGATTGGGTGATCTGAGCCAGATTCACCAGAGTTCGCAGGGCCACCGCCGCGGGCGGGGGTTCCACGCCCATCAGGGCGTCACCGGCCTTGGCCGAGGCGAGCAGGTGACTGACCGGGCAGATCCCACAGGTCCTGGCGGTGAGGCTGGGCATCTCCCAAACCATCCGCCCCTTGCAGAACTCTTCGAACGCCCGGAATTCGGTGACGTGAAATCGTGCATCGTCGACCGAGCCGTCCTCGCCGAGACGGATGGTGATCTTGGCGTGACCTTCGATGCGGGTCACCGGGTCGATCATGATTGTCTCAACCACTGTGCCTCCCTTCAACCGAACCGGATGTCCTCGCCCCGATCGCGGGGGAGGGCGCCTTCGAGTAGTGCGGTCACCGCTGAGCGGATGCGATCGGCTGGCGGAGGGCAGCCGGGCAGGTAGACATCCACGTCGATCACGTTGTGGAGCGGAAGCACCTGGGCGAGCAGGCCGGGCACGATCGGTGCAACATCGGGTATCCCGCCGTCACGGTCCACCGCATCCACGTACACCCGTTCCAGGATGGCGAGTGGATCGCCGAGTGGGTTCCTCATGGCGGTGACGTTGCCCGACACCGCACAATCGCCGAATGACACCACCCGGGCGCTCTTGGCTCGTAGGTCCCGGGCCAGTTCCAGGTTGTCCCGGTTGGCGACGGCGCCCTCGACCAAGGTGAGATCCACGCCTTCGGGAAACTCCTTCACATCCATGATCGGGCTGTAGACGAGATCGGCTCGGTCGGCCAGGTCGAACAGAAACTCGTCCATGTCGAGAAACGACATGTGGCAGCCAGAACATCCCCCCAGCCACACCGTTGCCAACCGCAGACGTTCACTCATCATGAGCTCCCGGTGCGATCCATTGATGATCCCGGCGGGCTGCCACCAGCCGGGCGACCATGTCGGGTTCGTGCCGCATCTCTCCCACCGCTCGGCCCTGATAGAACAGGGCCCCGGTCGGACAGGTAGCCACACATTTGCCGCACCAGGTGCAGCTCATTGCCTCTCCCCACGGTTTGCCCATCTCGGCCACCAGGCGAGCCCCCCGGCCCCGACCCGCAATGTCCCACACGTGGGCACCTTCGATCTCGTCGCACACCCTCACACAGCGGGTGCAGAGAATGCAACGATTCGGGTCCGACACGTACTTGGGATGGCTGGCATCGATGGTGCGAACCGGCGCCTGGTAGTCGAACCGGACGTGATCCATGCCGACCGCCACAGCAGCGTCCTGGAGTTCGCAGGCGCCGTTCGAGACACACACGGCGCACACGTGATTCCCTTCGGCGAACAGGAGCTCCAGAACCGTCCGGCGGTGGCGCCGGATCGCCTCGGAGTCGGTGATCACCTCCATGTCTTCCTCGACCGTCACCGCGCATGCCGGCCTGAGCTGGTGCTGTTCGGCCAGTTCGACCACGCACAGGCGACACGCACCCCACACCGACAGGCCCTCCACGTAACACAACGCCGGGATGGTGAAGCCGTGGCGGCGAGCGGCTTGAAGCACCGACTCGCCTTCGTAGGCGTCGACCTCGGTGTCGTCGACGACGAACTCGATGGTTTTGCGTCGCTCACGCATCGACGGCCTCCCGGTCGACCAACAGCTCTTCGTACTCGGGGCGGAAGTAGTGCAGGGTACTGACTACCGGGTTCGGGGCCGACTGGCCGAGCCCGCACAGGCTGGTCTCCCGGACCACGACGCACAGTTCTTCCAGCAGGGCCAGGTCGCCGGCGGTTCCGCGACCGGTGCAGATCTTGTCGAGCAGACCGTGAATCTGCACGGTGCCCGCTCGGCACGGAACACATTTGCCGCACGACTCGTCCATACAGAACTCCATGAAGAACCGGGCTACCTCGGGCATGGACACGGTGTCGTCCATCACGATCAGACCGCCCGATCCCATGATCGAACCGAGCTCGCTGAGGGAGGCGTAGTCGACCGGGGTGTCGAGGAACTGCTCGGGTATACAACCGCCGGACGGACCGCCGGTCTGGGCTGCCTTGAACGCTCCACCGCTGGGCACCCCTCCGCCCATGTCGTCGATGATCGTTCGCAGCGAGATTCCCATCGGTACCTCGATCAGACCGGTGTTCTCGAGCTTGCCTGCCAGGGCGAACACCTTGGTGCCGGGACTCCCTTCGGTTCCGATCGATCGGAACCACTCGCTGCCTCGATCGATGATTGCCGGGATGTTGGCCAGTGTCTCCACGTTGTTGATCATGGACGGATTGCCGAAGAGCCCCCGCTCGGTGGGATAAGGAGGCCGCAGCTTGGGCATGCCCCGTTTCCCTTCGATCGATGCCATCAGCGCCGTTTCCTCGCCGCACACGAACGCACCGGCGCCGATCCGAACCTCGATCTCGAATGTGAAGTCGGTCTCGAGGATCCTTCGGCCGAGGAGGCGGTTGCGACGGGCTGAACGTATAGCCCGGTCCAGCCGCTCCACCGCTTTGGGGTATTCGGCTCGCACGTAGATGTAGCCACGGTTGGCACCCGTGGCGTAGGCGGCGATGGCCAGCCCCTCGATCACGCGGTGAGGGTCATCCTCCATGACCGTCCGGTCCATGTAGGCGCCGGGGTCGCCCTCGTCGCCGTTGGCGATCACGTACTTCTGGTCGCCGGCGGCTCCGGCCAGAAGCGACCACTTGGTTCCGGTGGGGTAGCCGGCCCCGCCCCGACCTCGGAGACCCGAGGCCCGGACTTCTTCCACCACCTGATCGGGGGTCATGGTGGTGATGGCCTTCTCCAGCGCCAGATAGGCGCCGTGGGCGACAGCCGACTCGAGCCGATCGGGATCGATGATGCCGGCGTTGGCCAACACCACCCGTCGCTGTTCTGCGAAGAACGGACCGTGGTGATCCAGGACGTTCGACTGAATCGGGATGCGCTGCCCGGTGTGGGATTTCACGATGTCGGAGCCGATCTCGGCATCGACGTGCTGGTACATCGTCTCGTCGCCGCCGCGCTCGAGGACCCGCACCAGAGGACCCCGGCTACACAACCCCATGCACCCGGTAGGAACCAGCTGCACGGTCTGGGTTTGCCCCGAGTTCGAGATCTCTCGCTCCATGGCGCTGTAGGCGGGTCCGGCGCCCGCTGACTGGCAGGCGGTGCTGGCACAGGCCTTGATCCGCCATGGGTACCGGCTCCGGGTTTCGAGTTCGCGGATGGCGACTTCGTGCAGGTCGATCGGTGTGGCCACTACGCACCGTCGCTTTCGAAAGCTCCGGCGACCGCCGCCAGAGTCGAGGCCGGGTCTTCGTGGGCGAGTACTGCTCCGTCGAGCACCACGACCGGAGCCAACCCGCACGATCCGATGCAGCGGGCGGTTCGAAGGGTCAGCCGTCGATCGTCGGAGGTGGTGCCGGCGGTGACGCCGTAGTGTTCGCTGACATCGCGAACGATCGCGTCGGCCCCCTTCACGAAACACGCCGTGCCCGTGCACACCGTGCAGGTGTGGTCTCCGGGTGCACTGAGGTCGAAGAGGTGATAGAAGGTGGCCACGCCAAACACCTGGCTCGGCGGCAGCCGCAGGGCATGGGCCACGTAGAGCAGCACATCCTCCGACAGATAGCCGAAGACGTCCTGGGCCACGTGGAGGATCTCGATCAGCTGGTCTTGGGCATGATGGGCCCGGTTGATCCGCTTGTCGACGACCGCGAATCGGGAATCGCCCGATGGATGTGAGCTTGCGTCGGTCCCCTTCGTCATCGTCACCGTTTCGCATGCTCGTCGCGATCCTCGAC